>NZ_JBIWNX010000012.1:0-236623 GCF_044767415.1 Nocardioides sp. NPDC101246 | reverse complement strand
ACTTCCTCCGTCATAAGCGTGATCGTCCTTCCGCCCCGACCTCACGCCGGGACACCACGCCAGACCTCCAAGAACACAATCCACGCGACAGACCCTGCGGTGGGTGCCTCGTCATTGCCGTTGCTGTCCAGATGCCATTGATGCGAGGTTGAAGCGCCCATTACCTTGAACTTCAACTGCTTCGCAGTCGACACGTTGCCCGCGACATCCGCCGCCGTCGCGGTGATCCAGTCCGGACCCATGTGCCCGGTCCGTGTGACGGTCACCTTCGCGCTCAGAGGCGATGCCTCCTTCGAGTTCGGCGTAGCCGAGGTCAAGAACCCATACCGGTAGTAGCGGACATCGCTCGACGGCGAGTCCATCGAGATCGTCAAACCTTGCCCGTACGAGCCCACCTTGGGAGCCGCGACCACCGGCGGATCGGGCTTGACGTTGTCGATCACCAGCGTCAACCACGAGGACGCCGGCCCTTGGAAGCCGTAGGAGTCGGTCCCGTAGACCCACCAGGAATAGGTGCCATCGGGCAGGTTCTCGGTCAAGGTGATCCCCGACTTGGTCCCCGAGGGATGGAAGGCGTTCCGACGGTCTACGACGAGCGAACCCGCGGAGTTCCTCACGACGAACCGCTGCTGAACCTGGTTGCCGTCAGGATCCGACGTCGTCGCCAGCAGCACCGGCTGCCGCACCCGCACGTAGTACTTGTCGTTGTACAAGACCGCATCATCGGTGGAGGTGTTCCCGGTGAACCGCCCGGCCGGGATGTTCGGTGCCCGGTTGTAGGTCACCAGCAGCTGCGGGTAAGAACCATCGGAGGCGCCGTAGTGGCGCCAGGAGTACTTGTTGGTCTCATCCTTGGCGAACATGCCCAGCCGCATCCGGTCGTACCCGTTGTTCAGATCCGATACCAGACCCTTCTTGACGTCCCACTCGTTGTCGTAGTTCGTCGAGCAGTAGTCCTCATGCCCACGGGCCTTGTAGTTCGTCGACTGGTAGTCGATCTTGGCCGGGCCCGGCCACCGCGTCCCCGAGCTGAACGCCTCCACGGTCCAGACCTCGATCCCGGCGCCTGTGGTGTTGCACTCGTGCTCAGGGGAATGGAATTGCCTGTGCAGGAACGTGGCCTCCTGGATCTCGGTTCCCTGAAGGCCCTCGATGTCGAACTTGTAGAACGAACGGGCCTTCTTCGTCGCCGAGGACCAGCCGTCATACCCGGCGCGGCCCAGTGCCACATCTCCGTACCAATGCTCACCGGTCGACCAATACATCCCTCACTCAGCGCCGAGGTCTGCCCGCGTCAGGTTGGGGTCGAGGACAGTCGGGAAGACAGTCTCCTCCGCCTGCAGCATCGACACGTCCGGACGCACATGCAGTTCCGTAGCAGTATGGCCGCTCTCTGCCTCGCTCGACGCGACACCCTGCTTCGACTCACTCGAGGCAGAGGCGGGTTCGAGCGCCATGGTCATGGCCGCCGACCGTGAATCGTCGGGGCGTTCCACCAAACGCCTGATCTCCTCCGCCGACGGCGCATCTGCCTGGTCGATCACTGCGCCCCGCTCCGACTTGCTCGACTCCGTATTCGTGGTGCCCGGGTCAGCAGCCTCGCCGGCGTCCCACTGCTCCGGGTGACGTGAAGCGAAGACCACTTCACCGGTCCCGTTGGTCGCCTCCAAGCCACCTTCGCCGTCGTCGGCGACATCCACGCCGGACGCAGTCAGGTCGAAGTGGAAGTCGACGACCTGCGGCAGGTCGGCCGCAGCGCGGTCGTGCAGCACCAGGTATGTCTGGAAACCAGCAACACTCGCGCCGACCACCAAGTCGACCTGACCACCCCACACACCAGCGAAGGTCGCCAGGTTCCCGTCCACGCTCGGAACCGGAAGATCCCCATACTCAGCAGGCCACGACAGCGCGATCAGCTCGCCACTGGGACCGGCCAGTTCCGCGAGCGGACCCGTCCCATCGGCCGTGATCGTGAACTCGGCCGGCGCGGTCACCGGCGCGAGTCGCCCGGCACCGTCCAGTTCCAGCGAAGCATCGACGTCGTGCCAGCCGTCACTCTCATGAACCCTCACCGGGCCCGGGCTGATCTCGGCAACCAGCCCTTTCTCCGGCACCGCGCGCACGATCTGAGTGGGCGTGGTCAACGTGTCCACGACCGTCGGCTCACCGGTCTCCTGGGCCTGAGCAACCGCCTCGGCCTCGGTCAACAACCTCTCTGGCGGCGCCGGCGGCACGATCGACGGCAGCCCCACGGCCGGAGCCATCGCGGACGGCAACACGCAGATCGCGGCCGCCAGCAGCAACGCGAACGCGGGTATCAACGCAACATCACAAGCACGCCGAACCATCAACGTGAGCTCCTCCCGAGCCGAGCGTGACAACACTTGTCTGATTGCTGCCGTCGGCTCCGAGGGCACGAAGGACACGCACCGCGACAATCGCACCGCGCCAAGCGTCACGACAGGCAAGTAGGTCCAACGTTCCGTCGCCGTGGACGTACCGTTACCCATACCAGGAAGGGCATAGTCACCTCGGCCTACGACTAGCCACCCGATCTGACTACAGGGTGGGAGGATTAGTCGGATCGGCGAGAGGTCGATAAGCGAGGTGGAGATTGGCGACGTCGCCCCGCGGCCCACCCGGCATCTACTTGCGTCGCGCCGCTACTGAAGGAGGTGAGGCGAGGGACCAAGTCAGGGAAGTCGAGGTTCGTCCCACTCGCCGATCGGGTACTCCCCCTCGTGGCACTCATGGCCGGGTGTACGAAAGGGAGAAACCCCGTCTGTTCCGCATTGAAATGCTTACTGAGACGGGGTTTCACCGGGTGGAGCTGAGGGGATTCGAACCCCTGGCCTTCTCATTGCGAACGAGACGCGCTACCAACTGCGCCACAGCCCCAAGCGATGAGAAACGTTAGCACCTCGTCGCGGGTGTTACCCAATCAGGAGCCCGTGGCGCGACCGCGTTCTGCCTCGGCGGCCTCGGCGGCGGCACGCTCGGCCTCCTCGGCCTGGCGGACGAGCTCGGAGTCGGCCGCGTTGCGGCCCGAGCTCCACACGCCGGTGGCGTCGAGGTCGATGGTGCGGACGGTGCGGCGCGGCGCAGCCTCCTTGGAGACGTACGTCGGCAGCGGGGTCTCCACCGGCTTCCAGGAACCGTCGGGGAGCACCTCGTCGGTCTCCGCGGGGTGCTCGACGACGGCCACCAGGTCGCCGGTGTCCTGGTCGATGTCGAAGGTGATCCGGGGCGGGGCGACGGGCTCCGGCTCGGGGAGGTCCTCGGGGAACGGGATCCGTGCCCAGACCTCCCGCTGGTGGCGGACGCTGAACCGGCAGGTGACCAGCCAGGCGACGACCAGGCCGGCTGGGATCGCGATCCAGACCGGACCGAAGACCCCGAAACCAGCAAGAGCGCCGACCACGGCCAAGCCGAGGACCAGCACCCCCAAGACGATCGAACGGCGCTTGGCCGCGGCGCGAGCCGCACGGCGGCGTACGGCCATCGGGACGGGTCGCGGAACAGGCTCCGCGATCGCCCCGGCCTCCGCCTCAGGCTTCTTCGCCGACTTCTCGGTCACCAGATCGGTGGAGTCCTTGCTGGTGGCTTCTCGCCGAGCGAGGATCCGGCGGGACTTGGAGATGGCGGCGCTGGCCCGGCTCTTCGTACCGTCCTCGGCCGTCGCCGTCTGTTCGAGCGCTTTGGGCACCAAGTACACCGCCCACGCCACGGCGAGGGCGACGAAGATGAGTGCGCTCGGGTCCACGTTAAGAAGCGTAGGAGCCATTACCAGCCCGTAGGCGGACGTGCAGTGGTGTGTCGCGTGTGACTTGTGTGATTTCAGCAGGACACGCCGAGTCAATGCCTCATTCAGGTGACAAACCGAGCCTGGCCAGCATTCCTTGGTGACATTCTTCAACCGTTATCGCGAAGATACGGTGATCTCTCCAGGCCCCGTCGATATGCAGAAATCGGGGCGCATATCCGATCTCGTCGATGCCCAATTTCTCCACGACGCGGAGCGAGTTGGAGTTCTCCGGCCGGATGCAGATCTCGATCCGGTGCAGCCGCGCGGTGGTGAAGCAGTGGTCGATGACCAGCGCCACCGCCAGCGGCATCACGCCGCGGCCGGCGAAGCGCTGGTCGATCCAGTAGCCGATCGAGGCGAACTGCGCGGAGCCGCGAACGATGTTGTTGACCGTGACCTGACCAGCGAAAACACCGTCGACATCGATCGCGAACGGATAGGTCACGCCGCGCTTGGCCTGACGCCGAAGACGACGTACGAGGCTGGCGAACGTCGTGGGCCGAGCGCTCGATCCCGGGGGCACGGTCGCGTCCCACTGGTGGAGCCAGGACGCCGAGCGGCGGCGCGCGTCGGTCCACTCCTTGGCGTCGGTGCGGTCAAGAGGGCGTAGGGTCACCGCGCCGTGGGAGAGGACGGCGGGCCAGCCGGGATCAGTCATCGGTGGTCCCAATCAATGATCACTGCCGACAGATTGCTCGACGGCGTGGGGCAACACCGGACGCAGCACGTCGATCGCGTCCTTCACGCCACCCCGGGACCCGGGAAGGTTCACCACCACGCACGCTCCGATCTGACCGGCCAGACCGCGGGACAGTAGCGCCGTCGGGATCCCTTTGGCCACTCCGGCCGCCCGGATTCCTTCGGCGATGCCGGGGATCTCGCGGTCGAGCAACGGACGAGTCACCTCGGGGGTGCGGTCGGTCGGGGTCAGCCCCGTGCCTCCGGTGGTGAGGACGACCCGCGCCCCCTCCTCCGCCGCCCGGGCGATCGCCTCGCCGACCGGGTCGCCGTCGCGTACGACCTCGGGCGAGCCGACCACGAAGCCGAGCTCCTCCAGGAAGGTGACCAGGAGCGGCCCGGTGGTGTCCTCGTAGACGCCGGCCGAGGCACGGTTGGAGGCGACAACGACGGTCGCTATCAAGCTCATCGCTGGAACGTACCCGACTTTCCGCCGGTCTTCGTCTCGACCCGGATATCGGTGATGACCGCTCTCTTGTCGATGGCCTTGATCATGTCGACCACGGTCAGGCCGGCGACGGCGACCGCGGTCAGCGCCTCCATCTCGACGCCGGTGCGGTCGGTGGTCTTCACGGTCGCGGTGATCTCGACGGCGTCGTCGGCGACGCTCAGCTCGACCTTGACGCCGGAGACGGCCAGCGGGTGGCACAGCGGGATCAGGTCGGGGGTCTTCTTGGCGCCCATGATCCCGGCGATGCGGGCAACGGCGAGCGCATCACCCTTGGGTACGCCCTCACCGCGGAGCAGCTCGATGACCTCAGCCGCCACCAGCACACGTCCGGATGCGGTCGCGGTGCGGGTCGTGACCGCCTTCTCGGAGACGTCGACCATCCGGGCCGCGCCGGTCTCGTCGACATGGGTGAGTCGGTCGGCCATCAGAACTCCACATCCAGCTCGATCACGTCGACCTCGGCGTCCTTGTCCAGCGAGGTCGTCTCCGGCGGGATGACGATCAGGCAGTTCGCGCCGGCGAGATCCCCGATCAGGTGCGACCCCGGTCCGCCGATGGGCGAGACGCCGGCACGGGAGCCGTCGTACCAACCGCGGAGATACTGCTCCTTGCCCTTCGGGGAGCGCACCGGGTGGGTCAGGGCGGCGCGACGGGCCGGCCGGGCCTCGGGGGTCATGCCCATCAGCCGGCGCAGCGCCGGGAGCACGAAGAGCTCGAAGGAGACGAACGAGGAGACCGGGTTGCCGGGGAGGCACAGGACCGGCACCCGCTCCTCACCGATCCGGCCGAACCCCTGCGGCTTGCCCGGCTGCATGCTCACGGGGCCGAACCAGACGCCCTCCGGGGTCAGCGCTTCCTTGACCACGTCGTAGTCGCCCATCGAGACGCCGCCGGAGGTGACCACCAGGTCGGCACGGACGAGCTGGTCGGAGAGCGCGGTCATGAACGCCCGCGGCTCGTCAGGGACGATCCCGACGCGGTACGCGATCGCGCCGGCGCGGCGGGCGGCGGCGGCCAGGAGGAAGGAGTTGCCGTCGTAGATCGAGTCGTGGCCCAGGGTCTCGCCGGGCTCGCGCAGCTCGGTGCCGGTCGAGAGCACCACGACCCGGGGGCGCGGGCGCACCGCGACCTGGGCACGGCCGACGGAGGCGATCAGGCCCAGATGGCGCGGGCCGAGCACCGTGCCGGCGGGGATGAGCAGGTCGCCCTTGGCGACGTCCTCGCCCGCGTAGCGAACGTGCTGAGCCTCCTCCGGCGTCTGCCGGATCTCGACCTCGGCGACGCCGCGGTCGGTCCACTCGTACGGCACGACCGTGTCGGCACCCGTCGGCAGCGGGGCGCCCGTCATGATCTTCGCCGCCGCCCCCGGCGGGAGCGCCAGCAGTGAGGCCTGTCCGGCGCCGATCTCACCGAGCACCGGCAACCGCACCGGAGCCTCGGCCGAGGCCGTCGCGACATCGGCGTAACGGACCGCGTAGCCGTCCATCGAGGAGTTGTCGAAGCCCGGCAGCGCGACCTCGGCATGGATGTCCTCGGCGACCGCCAACCCGAGGCAGTCCATCAGGGGCTGCGGGTAGGCCGGCATCGGCTCGAGGTCGGCCAGGATTCGCTCGCGGTACTCGGCGGGGGTCACACGCCGAGCCTAGTCGTCACCCTCGATGGTCGAGCCGCCGGAGCCGCATGGCGAAGGCGTGTCGAGCGTTGTATCGAGCTTGTCGAGATGACCAACACAGTCCTGGCGAGCGCCGAGGGGACTGTGTTGGTCTCGACACGCTCGGCCGCAGGCGGCCTCACGGCTCGACCAGCGGCGTCAGTCGGAGAGGATCGTGGCCGGCGCGACGCGTTCGGCGTTGGCGCCGTCGAGCGAGACCGCGCCGATGACCTGGACGCCCTTGCCGAAGGTCCAGTCGCCGTTGACGGTGAGCGAGGCTGCCTGGCGCAACGACGGCGCGCCCTCGGGGAAACGCTCGTCGAAGTTCGCGACGTACTTGTAGTAGTCGCCGTCCAGGTCGATGAACGGCACCACGTCGGCGACCTGGTCGAGCACGAAGTTGTCGCCGATGTCGTAGACGTCGGAGCGGAGGACGAGGAGGTCGTTGGTCGTCTTGACCGGGACAAACCGGTCGCGACCGACCTCGATCAGCTGCGAGCCCTCGAAGACCTCGATCGCGGCCCCCATGGCGGTCTCGATCTGGACGACCTTGGGGGTCTTCGGGTCGGCAGGGTCGACGGTCTTCTCGTTGCGGATCAGCGGCAGGCCGAGGATGCCGTCGCGCTCGGAGAGGACCTTCTTGAGCGCCTTGAGGTCGAACCAGATGTTGTTGGTCGAGCAGTACTTGTGGCGGTTGAGGTCCTGCAGCGCCACCTTGTCCTCGTCGAGCGTCTGCGCCGTCTCGCGCAGGATCAGGCGGCCGTCGGACTTGCGGCGCGCGAAGTGACCGCCCTTGCGGTCGCTCGCGGTGCGGCGTACGGCCTCGATGGCGAAGGGGGCGCCGGACTTGGCGAACCAGCCGGCGACCTTCTCGTCGGGGACGGCGCCGAGGTTGTCGGAGTTGGAGACGAAGACCCGCTCGTAGCCCTGCTCGATGAGCAGGTCGAGGAGCCCGGTGTCGAGCAGGGCGGTGTAGATGTCGCCGTGGCCCGGCGGGCACCACTCGAGCTCGGGGTCCTTGGGCCACTCGACCGGGGTCAGGTCGTCGACGAGCAGGCGCGGCTCACGGTTCTGCAGGAACTCCAGCGGCAGACCCTCGACCGGCAGGTCCTGGTAGCGCTCGAGCGCGGCCAGGCTGTCCTCGGAGGTGCGGAAGGAGTTCATCAGCAGCAGCGGGAGACGTACGTCGTACTTCTCGCGCATGTGCAGGATCTGGCGGGCGATCACGTCCAGGAAGCTCAGACCCTTGCGTACGCACAGCAGCGACTTCGCGCGGTCCATGCCCATCGAGGTGCCGAGGCCACCGTTGAGCTTGATCACCGCGGTGGTGGAGATGGCGGCGTGCGCCTCCTCGTCGCTGACCGCGGCGTCGCTGATCGATGGGATGTCGACCGGCTCGATGGTCCCCTCTGGGATCATCCCGGTCTCACCGTGCTCGAGCTGGCGGTAGTAATGTGCGAATGTCTGCACCGCGACGTCGTCGACGCCGGCATCGCGCATCTTCGCCATTGCCTTGGCCAAACCTGGGCTACCCATAGAGGAAAGCCTAGGCTGTCGTTGTGTCGGGTTCACACACCCCTCCGGGTTCTGATGGTCCAGCCCCCGCTGACTTCGTGGGGCGCAAGACTGCCTTACGTGACCAGTTGCTGACTACCCGGGGGCGCATCGGGCTCCCTCGGCTGGGCTCGCTCGCGCGCGCCCTGTCGCAGGTGGTCACTGATATTCCAGACGTACGCAGCGCCGGAACGGTTGCTCTCTACGTCTCGATCGGCACCGAACCGGGCACCGGACCGCTGATCGACGCCCTCGAGGCTGCTGGGAAACGGGTCCTGCTGCCCTGCCTGCTGCCGGACAACGACCTGGACTGGGCCTACTACGACGGAGAGCTGGTCCGGGCGCCGCGGGGTCTGCTGGAGCCCGGCGGGGAGCGGCTGGGCGTCTCCGCGGTCTCCACCGCCGATGTGGTGCTCATCCCGGGCCTGGCGGTCGATGCGGACGGGTTCCGGATGGGACGGGGTGGCGGCTCCTACGACCGGGTCCTGGCTCGGGTGCCGGCCGGCACCCTCACCTGCGTGCTCCTCTACCCGTGGGAGATCGGGGTCTCGGTGCCGGTGGAGCCGCACGACCGGGCGGTCGGAGCGGCCGCGAGCGCGGAGGGAATGCGGCGCTTCTCCTAGGCGTTCGCTAATATTGGCAGTCGCGCCCGTCGAGTGCCAGATTCTGTTCTAGGAGAAACGTGCCCACCTATCAGTACGCCTGCACCGAGTGCGGCCACGCCTTCGACCAGTTCCAGAGCTTCAGCGACGCCTCGCTGACCGAGTGCCCCGAGTGCGGCGGCAAGCTGCGCAAGGTCTTCAGTGCCGCCGGCGTCGTCTTCAAGGGGTCCGGCTTCTACCGCACGGACTCCCGCTCGGGTTCGTCCTCGTCGACCTCTTCGTCGTCGTCCTCGTCGACCACCTCCTCGACCCCGGCACCCGCTGCCTCCGGGTCTTCCGACTGACCGAGACGTCACCCGCGTCGGCCGAGGCGTCACATACGGCGGCCGAGATGGCACTTCCGTGACCACTCGGCCGACGTAAGTGACGCCTCGGCATTGGTTTTCCACAGGGTTGTCCACAACATGTTCGGGGCTGTGGATAGCGGGATGCGGGAATCGAGTGAGCGACTTAGCGTGCCCGCATGTTCACTCGAATCACGTCCTTCTCCCGCCGCGTACGCCGCGGGGTCCTCGCCCACCGACGCCTGCTGGCGTTCCTGCTGACCGCCTCGGCGGTCGCGATCGGGTTCTCGGCCACCCGGCCGGACCCACCCGACGTCTCGACGATGGCGGTCGCCTCCCGAGATCTTCCGGTCGGCACGGTCCTCACCGCCGCCGACCTCACCGACGTCTCGACCGACCCCGCCAACGTGCCCGTCGACATCGCCGAAGCGCCGCTCGGTGAGCGCCTCGCGGCACCCCTGCGGCGCGGCGAGCCCGTCACCGACGTACGTCTCGTGGGTCCTGAGCTGACCGAAGGACACCCCGACCTGGTGGCCGTCCCGGTCCGGCTTCCCGACGCCGAGATGGCCGGGTTGCTCCGAGTCGGCGACACCGTGGACCTCTACGCCACCGACCCCGCCACAGCCGAGACCGCCCAGGTCACCACCGACACGCTGATCCTCAGCCTCCCTCAGCGCGCGGAGACGAGCCGCGATGATTCCATGGAACAGGGAAAGACCGAAGGGTTTGGCGTCACGAACACTTCGGCGGGGCGTCTGGTCATCGTCGGAGTCGCCGAGAAGAGCGTCGAGGACGTCACATCAGCAGGGGTGGGTGGCTACCTCACCTTCGCCTACTGACGGCCAACGCACGCCACATCCGGGGTCTCCTACACCTCACACAAAATGAGCAACAGGAGAAAGCAAGACATGGACGGTTTCAAGAAGTTCCTGCTCCAGGGCGACCTGATCAAACTCGCGGTCGCCTTCATCATGGGTGCCGCGTTCGCGTCGGTGGTGACAGCCACCGTCACGGTGATCATGGACCTGATCGGCAAGCTCGGCGGCACGCCGGACTTCTCCGGCTGGACGCCCGGCGGCGTCCACCTCGGCGACTGGTTCACCGCGGTGATCGCCTTCCTCATCATGGCTGCGGTCGTCTACTTCATGATCGTGAAGCCCTACACCGCCGCCAAGGAGCGCTACTTCCCGGACCCCGACCCGGGCGAGACCGAGATCGACATCCTCAAGCAGATCCGCGACAGCATCGCCGTTCGCTGACTTATCCGCGTCGTCAAGGTGCCGTCTCACCCACCGTGGTGAGGCGGCACCTGCGATTTCAGCCATCGGTCCGACGCCGACTCCTCCGACTCCGCCGACGACTCCCGCTCGTCGCTGGTCGTCTCGGGAAGTACGTCGCCGAAGATCCGCGCCAGCCTCTGCTTGCGCTTCCACTCCGGCTCCTCCGGCTCGACAGGCCCTGCCGTCTCGGACGAGGTGTCCTCAGCCATCAGCAGAGACCCGCGCGCTCGCGTGCCGCCTTGGCGTCCTCGGCGATCTGAGCGAGCTCTTCCTCGGAAGCACCAGTGCTGGCGCCGTCGGAGGAGGAGGTGTCCGAGGACTCACCGGACTCGGCTTCTTCGGAAGGCGTGGTCTCCGCGGTCTCGCCGTCGGTCGTGCTGCCGTCCGAGGCCCCGTCGCCGGAGCTCTCGCTCTTCTTGCCGGAAGCCTGTCCGGCATCCAGCGCTCCGGCAGCGATCTTCTTCGTCAACGGTTGGTCGTTGGCGATCGCCTTGAAGACGTTCCTGGCCTTGTCCTTATCGAGGACGACAGTGGCAGTGGGGTTCTGAGGATCAGCCATGACCGGAATCGTCAGGAACTTGACGTTCTCCATCCCGATGCTCTTGAACCCGGCCCCGATCTTCGCCATCGTGTCGAGGTTGCTCTTGAGACCCTGGTCCATGGTCAGGCCCTTGGTAGCAGCGTTCAGGAAGCTGAGCACCTTGGTCGGGCTGGACAAGGTGTCGCCGGAGAGAAGTTGGGCCACCATCGCGCCGATGAAGGCCTGCTGTCGCTTTGACCGGTCAAGGTCCCCACCATCGCCGAGGACCTTTCCAGTGTCGGCCCGTACCCCATGACGCATCCGGACGTATTCCAGCGCCTTCTTGCCGTTGAGCGTCTGGGGACCAGCCTTGAAGTGCGCACCGGTGTACTTATCGTCGACCGCTGCAGGCAGGCAGACATTGACCCCGTCGATCGCGTCGACCATGCCCTTGAAGCTGGCGAAGTCGACCACGACGACGTGATTGACCTCCACCTTGCATTTCTCTCCACAGAGTTCATCGGATACCGACTTGATCTGCTCGATCGTGCAGGACGGACCTGCTAGCGAGAACGCCTCGTTCCAGCGTACGTATTCGGCGGCATCGGTCTCGTCGCCACTGTCCTCGTTCTTGCACGCGGGCCGGTTCACCATCGTGTCGCGAGGGATGGAGACGCCGTAGGCAAACTTCCGGTCGCCAGAGAGGTGCAGCAAGATGTTCGTGTCGGAGCGTTGACCCTCGTCGGTCAGCCCATCGACGTTGCAGCCCTCGCAGTCGCGGCTGTCCGAGCCCATCACGAGGATGTTGATCGGCTCCTTCGGACCAACATCCGCCACTTCCTCACCGAGGCTGACAGTGTTGATGTTCCCGGTGAGATGCCGATAGGTGTAGACGGTGAACAGCCCGACGACCAGCGCCAGCACGATCAGCGAGGATCCCAGGACCTGCCAGACGCTGATCCTCGGCTTGTCGCGCTCGTCCGCGGGATAGGGAGCATACGGCTCCTGGTAGCCATCCTCGGACGGATACTCGTCATAGGGCTCGTCGTCATAGCCGGCTGCGTACGCAGCGCCCCGGCGCCCCGGGGCGGGATAGGCCTCGTGGCGGGCCTCGTGCAGCTCGTCGCGCGAGGACGTACGCCCTCGGGGCCGGTCGGCCGGATCAGGCCGGGGCGCGACCGCGGTCGCGCCGGGGTCGTTCCAGTCGAACTCGCGGGCAGCCGGCGGAGCGAGCTGTTGGTCGGGGGCCTTGGGCGAGGGAGGAGCGGGGTGAGGATCCTGGCGGTACCACTCCTGCGCAGGCGCGACCGCGGTCTCCTCGGCGGAGGGAGCCGCGGCCGGCGGCGGAGGTATTCGGCCCGCGGGGCGCGGGGTCTCGCGCAGCGGCGGGGCTACGGCCGTCACGTCCGGGGCGTTCCACTCCTGCGGCGCGGGCGGCACAGGCGCAGGACCCGGGTTGCCACGGCCCAACGCCTGATAGCGCTCGGCCCGGGTCGGCTCTCTACGCACCGGTTCTGCGCGCGGCTGCTCGACGGCGGGCGGCTCCGGCCGCGCCGGCTCCTGACGAGCGGCCCGGCGGCCACCGCCCGATGATCCCGGCCCGGGAGGCGGCGGCGACACGAACTCGGACTGCGGACGCGCGGCCCGCCGCCCACCACCGGGCTCCGCGGATGGCTGGTCGGTCGGTACGTCGGCGACCCGAGCACCACGACCCGACGGAGTCCCCCCGGACTCGTCGTTCGCAGGCTCGTCGGCGCCGTACATCCACTCGAATCCGGACACGCCGGAGCCTGAATCCGCACCCCCACGTCGGGGAGGCATGGAGGAGTCAGGCATAGATCACCGTCATTCGTCGCTGGACTTCGGGGGGATTCGGGTTGAGTCGACGGTGACTCAACCTACGCGAGCGCACCAAGTTTGGCCCCTCACCGCATCGAACCCCAAACCGTAGTATTACCCGCCACCATGGCAAGATATCCGCGAATGCCCCAGTAGCTCAGTGGATAGAGCAGCCGCCTCCTAAGCGAAAGGTCGCAAGTTCGACTCTTGCCTGGGGCACAACAAGCACCAGAAGCCTGGACCGAGGCGACGGTGAATCTCACGCGAACAGCTTCTGCAGCCGTCCGACGCCCTCGACGAGGTCGTCGTCGCCCAGCGCGTAGGAGAGCCGCAGGTAGCCCGGAGTGCCGAACGCCTCGCCCGGGACGACCGCGACCTCGGCCTCGTCGAGGATGTAGGCCGCCAGGTCGGCCGAGGTGTCGATGACCTTGCCGTCGTACGACTTCCCGAGCAGCCCCTTGACCGACGGGTAGACGTAGAACGCACCTTCGGGGGTCGGGCAGTAGACACCGTCGATCTCGTTGAGCATCGCGACGATCGTCTGCCGGCGCCGGTCGAAGGCGACCTTCATCTCGTCGACGGCGGTCAAGTCACCGGCGAGCGCCGCGATGGCGGCGCGCTGGGAGACGTTCGAGACGTTGGAGGTCGCGTGGCTCTGCAGGTTGGTGGCGGCCTTGACGAGGTCGGTGGGGCCGACCAGCCAGCCGACCCGCCAGCCCGTCATCGCGTACGTCTTGGCGACCCCGTTCACGATGACGCAGTGGTCCCGGAGCGAGGGGCAGAGGACGGGCAGGGAGCCGGTCGAGACGCCGTCGTAGAGGAGGTGCTCGTAGATCTCGTCGGTCAGCACCCACAGCTCGTGCTCCTCGACCCAGGCGCCGATGGCCCGGATCTCGTCGGCGGTGTAGACGGCGCCGGTCGGGTTCGACGGGGAGACGAAGAGGAGCACCTTGGTGCGCTCGGTGCGCGCCGCCTCGAGCTGCTCGACGGTGACCTTGTAGTCCTGGGTCTCGTCGGCCACCACCTCGACGGCGACGCCCCCGGCGAGCTGGATCGACTCGGGGTAGGTGGTCCAGTAGGGCGCCGGGACGATCACCTCGTCGCCCGGGTCGAGCATGGTCGCGAAGGCCGAGTAGATGGCCTGCTTGCCGCCGTTGGAGACCAGGACCTGCGCCGGCGTGATCTCCAGTCCCGAGTCGCGAAGGGTCTTCTCGACGATGGCCTGCTTGAGCTCCGGCAGGCCGCCGGCGGGCGTGTAGCGGTGGTTCTTCGGATCCCGAGCGGCCTCGACGGCGGCGTCGACGACATAGGACGGCGTCGGGAAGTCGGGCTCGCCGGCGCCGAACCCGATGACCGGGCGGCCCTCCGCCTTGAGCGCCTTGGCCCTGGCGTCGACCTTGAGCGTGGCGGACTCGGCGATGGCACCGATACGGGCGGAGACGCGGCGGTCACGAGGCGAAGTCATAGCGCAGATCCTAGGTCGGCCTCAGCCGGGCAGCTGAAGCCCGGCCATCAGCGCCTGGCGGCTGGCGCGTACGTGCTCCCGCATCACCCGCTCGGCGCTGTCGCCGTCCTTGGCGATGATGAGCTCGAGGACGAGGTGGTGCTCGCGGTCGGACTGGAGGGCCCGCCCGGGTTGGCTGAGCGAGGTCGTGACCAGGCGGGCGTAAGCGAGCTGGTTCATCAGGGTCCGGTAGTGGGACTCGAGCTTGCCGTTGTCGGCGCCGCGGATCAGCAGATCGTGGAACTCGCCGACCAGCCGGGCGTAGGTGTCCCGGTCGTCGCGGGCGACCGCGGCGTCGGCCTCGCGGAGGTTCTCCTCCAGCGCGTCGACCTCGGGCACCCGACCCCGCTGCGCCAGCAGCCGGGCGGCGGCCCCCTCGAGCAGCTCCTTCATCTCGAAGAGCTCGGTGATCTCCCGACGGGACGGCGTGGTGACGAAGGTGCCGACCCGCGGGCGCACCTCGACCAGACCCTCGGTCTGCAGCTGCTTGAGCGCCTCGCGCACCGGGGTGCGGCTCACCCCGAACTCCTCGGCCAGCGCGAGCTCGGACAGCGGCGCGCCCGGGTCGATCGCACCGGTGATGATGCGCTCACGGAGCCCCTCTATGACGCGGCCCTGCATCAGGCTCGACGTCCCGTTCGGACGTGCACTCATCCGACTCTCCCCCTGTGGTCGTCAGCCCAGGCTCGGCAGCGCCGAGCCGTCGAAGAACTGGCCGGAACTGTAAACCATCGCGGCCCGCTCGGAGGCCGTGGCGTGAAGGACGCGGCAGATGAACACGGTGTGCGTGCTGGCCTGCAGCCGCTCCCGGATCTCGACCTCCATCTGCGCGCTGCTGCGCTCGATGAGCGGGCTGCCGTGCGGCCCGGGGACCCAGTCGACCTGCGCGAACTTGTCCGGCGACTTGCCCGCGAACACGTTGACGACGTCGAGCTGGTCGACCGAGAGGATGTTGATCGCCAGGTGGTCGGTCGTATAGAGGCAGTCGTGCGTGGAGGACGTACGTTGCACGCAGATCATCACCGTCGGCGGGTCGAGCGAGATGCTGGCGAAGGCGTTGACCGCCAGGCCGCGGGGCGTCTCCTCGTCCATCGCCGTCACGACGGTGACACCGGTGACGAACTTCCGGTTGACCTGCTTCATGGTGTCGAGGTCGGGGCTTGCGACGGTCATCTCAGTTGTCCTCTCCGACGTGGATGATGCCGAGGGCGGCCAGGAGCGCCCGCGGGTCCCAGGTGACGTGCTCCTCGACGACGAGGCCGTCCTCGAAGCGGGCGAAGGTCGCGCCGCTCACCACGACCTTCTTCCGGGTCGGCGGCACGCCCAGGAAGCCGTGGGTGTGGGTGCCGGTGCTGTGCCACCGGATCGCGGCCAGGTCGCCCTCGACGACGACGTCGTCGACGGTCGTGACCAGGTCGGGGAAGGAGGAGCGGGTCGTGAGGATCATCGCCTTGAGCGCCTCGAGGTCCTGCGCCTCGGTGTTTCCGCTGGTCACCCGGCGGTAAGCGGGTGCGATGAGATCGTCGAGCGCGTCGACCTCCCCGTCGTCCCAGGCGGCACCCCAGGCCGTCACGATCGCCCGGCGGCGGGCTTCGGGGTCATGCATCGTGGTTCTCCTTCAGGTTGGATCGGGCGTCCCTCCGGTCGGCGGAGAGCTCCTTGTAGAAGGCGACCGCCAGCCCGGCGATGATCACCAGGAAGGGCAGCGAGGTGACGATCACGGTGTTCTGCAGGGCGCTCAGTCCGCCGGCCAGCATGAGGACGATGGCGGTGATGCCGGTGAGGACGCCCCACAGGATCAGCACCCAGCGGCGCGGGTCGAGCGAACCCTTGGAGGTCATCATCGACAGGACGTACGTGTTGGCGTCGGCGCCCGAGACGAAGAACATGACCACCAGCAGGATCGCGATCGCCGAGGTGAGGCCGGCCAGCGGGAAGTGGTCGAGGGTCGCGAAGAAGGCGCTGTTGATGTCGGTCGCGGTCTGCTGGGCGATGTCACCGCCCTCGTAGAGATCGATGTGGATCGCGGTGCCGCCGAAGACGGTGAACCAGGTGAAGAAGACGACGCTCGGGACCACCAGCACACCCACGATGAAGCCGCGGATCGTACGTCCCTTGGAGATGCGCGCGAGGAAGACGCCGACGAAGGCGCCCCAGGACACCCACCAGGCCATCATGAAGTAGGTCCACCACTGCATCCACTCCAGGCCACCGAAGGCGGTGCCCTGCAGGCTCATCCGGAAGAAGTCGCTGGCCCACATGCCGATCGACTCGGTGTAGAGGTTGGCCACGAACACGGTCGGACCGACGACGAGGACGAAGACGAAGAGCGCCACGGCGAGGACCGAGCTGGCCTGGCTGAGGTATTTGATGCCCTTGCTGACCCCGGTGACCGCCGACATCGTGAAGACGGCGGTGACCGCGGCGATGATCAGGACCTGGCTGACCGAGGTGACCGGCATGCCGAAGAGGCGCGCCAGACCGTTGTTGACCTGCAAGGCCCCCAGGCCGAGCGAGGTGGTGGTCCCGAACAGGGTCGAGAAGACCGCGAGGACGTCGATCAGCTTGCCGATCGGCCCGTTCACCCGCTCGCCGAGCAGCGGGTAGAACAGCTGGCTGACCAGCGTCGGGCGGCCCTTGCGGTAGGTCGAGTAGGCGATCGCGAGCCCGAAGATGGCGAAGATCGCCCAGGCCTGCAGACCCCAGTCGAAGTAGGAGTACTGCATCGCGCGCACCGCGGCCGCCGGGGTGTTGGGGTCGGCCAGGCCGTGCGGCGGGGTGGCGAGGTGCGAGATCGGCTCGGCGACGCCGTAGGACACCAGGCCGATGCCCATGACCGCGCTGAGGATCATCGCGAACCAGGTGATGGTGCTGAACTCCGGACGGTCGTGGTCCTTGCCGAGCCTGATGTCGCCGGCCGGGCTGAACGCCAGGAACACCAGGAAGATCAGGATCGCCAGCGTCACCACGAGGTAGGTCCAGCCGAACGTCGAGGTCACCCAGTTGAGCGAGTCGGCGGTGACGGCGTTGAGGTTGTCGGTGAACAGCACCGCCCAGGCCACGAAGACCGCCGAGACGCCCACGCTGGCCCAGAACACCGACCCCAGTCGGTTGGCCCTGCGGTCGTCGTTCCCTGCGGACGGGGGCGGCAGCTCGTCGACGGCAACCGCCGTCGCGGTATCGAGATGGTCGGTCATGGGGGACCTCCCCTTGTCAGAGTCGAAGTGTCGAAGTCGAGGGGCCAGTCGCGATGCGCTCTGGCATACAAGAGGACGTTACGCACGTCACAAACATGCTGTCAAGGGGTGGCATACAAGCAGATGTCGTACGCCCCGAAGTTAACGTTTCTGCAGGTTAAGCGGATGAGTCAGGCTCATTTCCGAGAGCCTCACCCGAACGGTCTTGACGTATGCAAGAGCACCGTCTTATGGTCTGTTGTATGCAAGAGATTCCCTGGCTGCGCAAGCTGGTCACCTACCGCGACGAGGTCGTGCTCGAGGCCGGCCGCACTCCCGCCGTTCCCGCCCGGCGCGCCAGCGTCGCGGCCGTCATCAGCAACCCGTGGCTGGGCACCGGCCCGGAGCAGGACCTGAGCGAGGCGGTCGCGGAGATCGCGCCGACACTCGCCCGCCTGCTGACCGACCGGCTCCTCGACTCCCTCGGCGGCGTCGACGCCGTCGAGGCGTTCGGCAAGGCCGCTCTGATCGGCTCCGCGGGCGAGATCGAGCACGGCGGCGCGCTGATCCACACGCCCTACTTCGGCAACCTGATGCGCGAGTTCCTCGGCGGCGAGTCGATCATCTGCTTCGCCGACACCCGTGCCGACGCCGGCCAGCCGCTCGTCGTCCCGCTGTGGCACAAGACCCACGCGGCGACCCGCAGCCACTACCAGACCGTCGACGTACGCGTCTCCGACGCACCCCGCGCCGGCGAGATCGTCGTCGTCGCGGCCGCCTCCACCGGCCCCCGGCCGCACCCGCGGATCGGCGACCGCTCCACCGACCCCGCCATCACGTCCCTCACCCTGGAAGGTGCCCCGTCATGAACGTCCGCAAGATCGTCACCGTCGTCGAAGAGATCCGCTCCGAGGGCGGCCGGCCGGTGTCGCCGCCCGCGAAGGTGGCGATCGTCGCCGCCGTCATCGACAACCCGTGGGCCGGTCAGGGCTTCGTCGAGGACCTCGGCCCCGGCATCGACGAGAACGCCTCCGACCTCGGCGCACTCATCGCCCCGCTGGTGATCGAGGCCCTCGAGGAGGTGCCCGAGGCGTACGGGAAGGCGGCGATCGTCGGCCTGGACGGCGAGATCGAGCACGGCTCGGCGCTGATCCACACGCTGAAGTTCGGCGACCACTTCCGCAAGGCGGCCAACGCGACGACGCTGCTCCCGGCCGTCGAGAAGCGCGGCCCGGCGGGCGTGCTGTTCGACATCCCGCTCAAGCACATCACCGACGCGACCATCCGCTCCCACCACCAGACCGTCGAGGTCCGGATCCCCGACGCGCCTCACCCCGGCGAGATCGTCGTCGCGCTGGCCGCCGCCGCGCAGGGACGCCCGCAGCAGCGGCTCGCGGCGCTCTCGACCGAGCAGTGAGCTGACGACCGTGGCCCGCCCCACCGTGGTCCTCCTGCACGGAGTCGGTCTCGACCGCTCCGTGTGGGAGCCGCTCACCGAGCTGATCGGAGGGCGGTACGACGTCGTCGCGCTGGACCTGCCGGGCCACGGCAGCCGGCAGCCGGTGTCCGCCGGCATCACCCTGAGCGACCTCGCCGACGGTGTCGCCGAGTCGATCCCGGCCGGCGCGCACGTCGTCGGGTTCTCGCTGGGCGCCCTGGTCGCCCAGCACCTCGCCGTCCACCGCCCCGACCTGGTTCGGACCCTGACCTGCGTGAGCTCGGTCTGCGACCGCACCCCCGACGAGCGGACCGCGGTGCTCGCCCGGCTCCGGGTCGCCGAGTCCGCGCTCGCGGCCAGCTCGGAGGCCTCGATCTCGCGTTGGTACGACGGCACCGACGTCCCTGAGCAGATCGTCGCCCACACCCGCGAGGTCCTGCTCGCCAACGACGAGGAGTCCTTCCTCGCCTGCTACCGGGTGTTCGCCACCGCGGACGCCGAGATCGCGCCCCACCTCGGTTCGATCGCGGTCCCGACGCTGGCCATCACCGGCGCCGAGGACCCCGGCTCGACCCCGGAGATGTCGCGCCGGCTCGCGGCCGCGGTGCCGGGAGCATCGGCCGTCATCGTGCCCGGCGCCCGCCACATGCTTCCCGTACAGGACCCGGCGGCCCTCGCCGCCCACCTGACCGCCTTCATCGGAGAGTCCGCCCATGTCTGAGACCAAGCGCCATCACCACTTCATCGGCGGCGAGCACGTCGCCCCGAGCTCCGGCGAATACTTCCCCAGCATCAATCCCGCCACCCGCGGCGTGCTCTACGAGGCCGCGCGCGGCGGCGCCGAGGACATCGACCGTGCGGTACGGGCCGCCCGCGCCGCCTTCGAGGACCCGGCCTGGCGCGACCTGAGCCAGACGAAGCGGGGCCACCTGCTGCGCCGGCTCGGCGACCTGATCGGCGAGAACGCCGAGGAGCTCGCCCGGATGGAGTCGAGCGACAACGGCAAGCTCCTGCGCGAGATGCGCGGCCAGCTGGCCGGTCTGCCCGAGTATTACTACTACTACGCCGGACTGGCCGACAAGATCCAGGGCTCGACGATCCCGACCTCGGACCGCCGCGTACTCAACTACACGACGCGCGAGCCGCTCGGCGTGGTCGGCGCGATCACCCCGTGGAACTCTCCGCTGACGCTCACCACGAGCAAGCTCGCCCCGGCGCTCAGCGTCGGCAACACCGTGGTGATCAAGCCGTCCGAATACACCTCCGCCACCGTGCTGCGGCTGGCCGAGCTCGTGCTCGAGGCAGGCTTCCCGCCCGGTGCGGTCAACGTGGTCACCGGCTTCGGCGCCGAGGCCGGCCAGGCGCTGGCCGACCACCGCGACATCGCGAAGATCTCCTTCACCGGGAGCACCGCCACCGGCGCCCGGATCGCCGCGAACACCGCCAGCCGGTTCATCGGGTCGACGCTGGAGCTGGGCGGCAAGTCCCCCAACATCGTCTTCGAGGACGCCAACGTCGCCAACGCCGCGATGGGCGTCGTGGCCGGGATCTTCGCCGCCGCGGGCCAGACCTGCATCGCCGGCAGCCGGGTCTTCGCCCACCGCTCCGTCTACGACGAGCTCCTCGAGCGCGTCACCGAGCGCGCCCGGACCATCAAGATCGGCGACCCGCTCGACGAGGCGACCGAGCTCGGCCCGCTCGCCTTCGAGGACCAGCGAGACAAGGTCGCCGGCTACGTCGACCTCGGCCGCTCCGAGGGCGCCAAGGTCCTGACCGGCGGCAACGCCACCGACGCCGGCCTCGGCGGCTTCTTCTACGAGCCGACCGTCCTGGTCGACGTCGACAACGACATGCGCGTCGTACGCGAGGAGATCTTCGGCCCGGTCGCCGCGATCATGCCGTTCGAGACCGAGGAGGAGGTCCTCCGGCTCGCCAACGACACCGAGTACGGACTGGCCGCCGGCGTCTGGACGAGCAACCTCTCCCGGGCCCACCGGGTCGCCGACCGGCTCGAGGCCGGCACCATCTGGATCAACACCTACCGCGCGATGTCGCCGATGTCGCCGCGCCAGGGGTTCAAGAACAGCGGTGTCGGCATCGAGCACGGCACCGAGACCATCAAGGAGTACACCCGCCTCAAGAGCGTGTGGGTGAACACCAGCGAGGACCCCGTCGCCGACCCGTTCGTGCTGCGGAGCTGAGCGATGCCCAACGTCGAGATCACCCTGGGCGCCGGCCGCTCCCCCGAGCAGCTGCGCGACCTGATCCACGAGGTGCACGGCGCGGTCCTCCGCACCGTCGGCACCCGCCCCGAGCACGTCCGCGTCGTCGTACGCGAGGTCCCGCGGTCGCTGTGGGCGACCGGCGACGTGACCCTCGCCGAGATGGACGCAACCACCACCACCGAGATGAAGGAGCCGTCATGAGGTTCTCGTTGTTCGCACACATGGAGCGCTGGGACGAGCAGGTGACGCATCGTCAGCTGTTCGAGGACCTCACCGAGCTCACCCTGATGGCCGAGGCCGGCGGGTTCAGCACGGTGTGGATCGGCGAGCACCACGCCATGGAGTACACGATCTCCCCCAGCCCGATGCCGCTGCTGGCCTACCTGGCCGCGCGCACCTCGACCATCCGCCTCGGAGCGGGCACCATCATCGCGCCGTTCTGGAACCCGCTCCGGGTCGCCGGCGAGTGTGCGCTCCTCGACGTGATCAGCAACGGCCGGATGGAGGTCGGGCTGGCGCGCGGGGCGTACCAGATCGAGTTCGACCGGATGGCCGACGGGCTGGCCGCCTCCGACGGCGGCAAGCACCTGCGCGAGCTGGTCCCGGCGGTGCGCGAGCTGTGGCAGGGCGACTACGCCCACGACGGCGAGATCTGGCAGTTCCCGACCTCCACCAGCGTGCCGAAGCCGGTCCAGCAGCCGACCCCGCCGATGTGGATCGCCGCGCGGGACCCTGCCTCCCACGACTTCGCCGTCGCCAACGGCTGCAACGTCATGGTCACTCCGCTGATGAAGGGCGACGAGGAGGTCGCGGCGCTCAAGGACAAGTTCGACACCGCGGTCGCCGACCACCCCGAGGTCGAGCGCCCCGACCTGATGGTGCTGCGCCACACCCACGTCCACTCGGCCGACGACCCCGAGGGCTGGCGCCCGGCCGCGGCCGGCATCTCCCGCTTCTACCGCACCTTCGACGCGTGGTTCGGCAACAAGACCACCCCGGTCAACGGCTTCCTCGAGCCCAGTCCGGAGTCGAAGTTCGAGGGCCGCCCCGAGTTCGAGCTCGAGTCGCTGCACCGCACCGCCATGATCGGCACCCCGGAGGAGGTCATCGAGCGCCTGCGGACGTACGAGGAGCTCGGCATCGACGAGTTCAGCTTCTGGATCGACAACAGCCTCTCCCACGAGGAGAAGCGCGCCTCCCTCGAGCTGTTCATCAAGGAGGTCGTGCCGGCCTTCGCCTAGTCGTCAGCCGGCGTCGACGACCTCGAACCGGATCCCGGCGGCCTGGAGCCGCTCGAGCAGCGCATCGCCCATCGAGACCGCCGTGGTCACCGACCCGGCGGTCTCGGGCAGCGTGTCGAAGGCCAGGCAGAGCGCCGACTCGGCGAGCATCTTCGCCGTCTCGGTGTAGCCGGGGTCGCCGCCGGAGACCTTGGTGTGGATCTTCCGGCCGCCGGACTCGGCGACGAAGTCGACCGTGAACCACGACTTCTCCCGCCGACCCTCGGAGGGCCCGGTGCCCTGCTTGACCCGCTCGCCGAGCTTGGCCCGCAGCGGCGGCACCTGCATCGCGAGGGCCAGGGCGCCGACGCCCACCACGCCGCCGACGGCGAACCTCAGCGTCTTGGTCCCGGCGAAGTGCGAGTAGGTGAAGGCCGGACCGTACGCCTCCAGGGCCCGCCCGGAGCGGGCGACGATGAACGGGTCGATCGTCGGTAGCGGCAGCAGCCAGTAGCCGAGCTCGCGGTCGCGGCCGAGACTCGGCTTAGCGGCTCGAGACCTACGCCCCACCGGCCGCTCCTCGATCGCCCGGCGCTCGCGCGAGGCCGCGGCCATCTCACGGGGCCGCGACATCTGCCCCAGGGCCGAGTGGAAGGTGCCGCCGGAGAAGGTGGCGTTGGAGCGGACGACGCCCTTCATCGTCAGCGGCCCGGTGATCTCGCCGCCGGCGGCGAGCTCGCGCACCGTGTAGAAGGCACCGAGGTCGTGCGGGATCGAGTCGAACCCGCAGGCGTGCACGATCCGGGCGCCGTTGGCGCGGGCGGTGGCGTCGTACTTCACGAACATCCGGTCGACGAACTCCGGTTCTCCGGTCAGGTCGACGTAGTCGGTGCCGGCCTCGGCGCAGGCCTTGACCAGCGGCTCGCCGTACTCCAGGTAGGGCCCGACGGTGGTGATCACGACGCGAGCACGAGCCGCGAGCGCGGCCAGCGAGGATGAGTCGTGCACATCGGCCTGGAGGAGCTCGACGTCGGCGGAGCCGAGCGCGTCGCGGACGGTCTCGAGGCGCGACAGGGAGCGTCCCGCGAGCGCCCAGCGCAGTCCCTCGGGCGCGTGCTCGGCAAGATATCCGGCGACCAGACCGCCTGTGAATCCGGTCGCGCCGAACAGGACGATGTCGAGATCGCGGGAAGACGTCATAACCGCTACCTTTCCAGAAGCAACGAAATCCGAGACGGCACGGGTCTCTCAGTGATCAAATGTTGCATCAATAGGGATACTCTTGAGCGGTTTCTTTCGGCATCATCCCCAACAACGAGATGAGTGAGACGAGCCTGTGGGCGACGCGGTGATCAGCGTTCTGCTGGCCGACGGCCACGATGTCGTGCGTGTCGGCGTGCGTACGGTCCTGCTGCCCGAGCCCGATATCGAGGTCGTGGGTGAGGCCCGCACCGCCGCCGAGGCACGCATGCTGATCGCGACGCTCCGTCCCGACGTACTCATCATGGACGCCCACATGCCCGACGCCTCAGGCGTGGCGCTGTGCCGCGAGGCGCTGGCGATGAAGAGCGACATCCGCTGCATGATCCTGGCCAACGACGCCGACGACGAGGTGATGAGCCAGGCGATCATGGCCGGTGCGGCCGGTTACGTGCTCAAGCAGATCGAGGCGACGAGCCTGGTCTCCGGCGTACGCCTGGTGGCCAGCGGCCACACCCTCTTCGACCCCGAGGCGGCCGCCAAGGTGGTCCAGAACGTCGAGCAGCGCCGTCGGATGCACGAGGTGGTCGCCGACCTGACCCCGCAGCAGCGACGGATCCTGGTGCTGCTCGCCGAGGGCATCTCCAACCGCCAGATCGCCGACCGCCTGGTGCTGGCGGAGAAGACCGTGAAGAACCACATCACCGGTCTGCTCGCCAAGCTCGGCGTCAGCCACCGCACCCAGGCCGCCCTGATGGCGAGCCAACTGCTCGAGGAAGGTGTCGTGCCGCGGCCGGCGCCCCCTGCCGACGACGTGCGGCAGGCCAAGGGACCCGCGACCAACGGCGGGCCGATGCCCCCGCATCCGCGTGGCCAGGCCCCCTCCCACACCCCCGGCCGATCCCGATAACCGTCGCGTCGATCCAGGTACCGTGGATGGCATGTGCCGCAACATCCGCCCGCTCCACAACTTCGAGCCGCCCGCCACCAACGATGAGGTCGCCGCTGCCGCCCTGCAGTTCGTGCGCAAGGTGAGCGGCACCACCAAGCCTTCGGCCGCCAACCAGGAGGCCTTCGACCACGCCGTCGCCGAGATCGCCCACATCACCCGGCATCTCCTCGACGATCTGGTCACCAACGCTCCCAAGAAGAACCGCGAGGTCGAGGCCGCGAAGCGCAAGGCTCGCGCCGAGGCGAGGTACGCCTGATGCCCCTCGCCCCCGGGGCGATAGCCGAGGATTCGTACGCATCAGCCCTGGCTCTCCTCCAGGACCGGCGCCTCGTGGTGCTGACCGGGGCCGGCGTCTCGACCGACTCGGGCATCCCCGACTACCGCAGCCCGGGAAGCCCGTCACGGCAGCCGATGACCTACCAGCAGTTCATCTCGGGGCCGCAGGAGCGGCAGCGCTACTGGGCGCGCAGCCACCTCGGCTGGCGACGGATGGGCAGCGCGGTGCCGAACGCCGGCCATCGCGCCCTGGCCGCGATCGACCCCGAGCTGCTGATCACCCAGAACGTCGACGGTCTGCACGAGCAGGCGGCGCCGGAGCTGGCCCGGAGCGGCCGGATCGTGACGCTGCACGGCCGCGTGAGCGACGTGATCTGTCTGTCCTGCCGCACGCTGAGCCCGCGCCGCGAACTCCAGGAGCAGATGGAGGCGCTCAACGCGGGCTGGGCCGAGGCGCACGCGGATGTGGAGACCCGGCCGGACGGTGACGTCGCGCTCGAGGAGACCCAGGACTTCGTCGTGCCCGACTGCGAGATCTGCGGTGGCATCCTCAAGCCGGACGTCGTCTTCTTCGGCGAGAACGTCCCCAAGGATCGGGTCGCCCGGTGCATGGCGGCGGTCGACGCGTTGGCGGGGCCGGGAAGTGTCGAGCTCCGCGGCGAGCGGCACGAGGGGGAGGGCGTGCTGCTCGTCGCGGGCTCGAGTCTGGCGGTGATGAGTGGCTATCGATTCGTGCGCCGGGCGGCGAAGGCCGGGATCCCCGTCGTCATCGTGAACCGCGGCGCCACCAGGGGCGATGGGGAGGCTACGTACAAGCTGGAGGTCGGGACCAGCGAGTTCCTCACCACCTTGGCACAGAGCAGGTTCAGCGGCTCAGGCAGAGCGTGACTGCGGCAGGTCGGCCATGCGGCCGGCGGCCTCGTCGACGGAGAGTCTGGCACCGATGAAGAAGTGGTAGACCGGGCCTTCGTCGATCAGCAGCACCTTGGCGCTGTGGTAGTCGCCGCCGAGGTCGGTGAGCACGATCTCCTCGCCGCGCTCGAGGTGTCGGGTCAGGCCGGTGTCGGTGTGGTGGACGGCGACTGGGCGGAACGTCTCATCCAGCTCGCGGCCGCGAGCGGGCAGATGAACGACCTCCATAGAGCTCTCCCCTCCGGAGACCCCCGCAAGTCTCGACATGACAATTGCTGAAGGTCTCGCTCCAGCAGGTCTTGCACGTCAAACATAAGCATCTAGGACGTAATCGGTCCAGAGTCGTGTGCCAGATTCTGCTGACGTCGAGAGAATTTCACCCGCGGTTACAAAAGAGGGCGCAGCGTTGCCACTTCGAAGACGACTCGTGGAGCCGATCGGGGACGAATCTGCGGGTCAGAGGGCCTTGACGAAGATATGGTCGGCGGCCTCGGGGATGATCTCCGCGGTCTCCCCACCGGAGCCGAGCATGACCCCGTCGGCGGTCGCCTT
Organism: Nocardioides sp. NPDC101246; assembly: GCF_044767415.1. Taxonomy (NCBI): domain Bacteria; kingdom Bacillati; phylum Actinomycetota; class Actinomycetes; order Propionibacteriales; family Nocardioidaceae; genus Nocardioides; species Nocardioides sp. NPDC101246. Next base: position 210,384 of record NZ_JBIWNX010000012.1, on the reverse strand, counting down.
GATGGCGACGGTCTGGTCCGGGGTCGCACCGACTCGGCGCAGGGCGCTCATCAGCGACTCGTCCTTCTGCATCTCCTCGGAGATGCGGCGCACCAGGACCGTGGCCCGCTCGGAGGTCGCCGCGGCCGTGAGCGACTGGACGCCGGCCATGAAGTCCTCGTCGGCGGGCTTGCCGCCGAGCTCGTCGAGACCGGGGATCGGGTTGCCGTAGGGCGACTCGGTCGGGTCGCCGAGCAGGTCGAGCAGTCGCTTCTCGACCGTGTCCGACATGACGTGCTCCCAGCGGCACGCCTCCTCGTGGACGAGCTCCCAGTCGAGGCCGATGACGTCGGTGAGCAGCCGCTCGGCGAGGCGGTGCTTGCGCATCACCCGGGTGGCGAGGCGAAGGCCCTCGTCGGTGAGCTGCAGGTGGCGGTCACCCTCGACGGTGAGCAGACCGTCGCGCTCCATCCGGGCGACGGTCTGGGAGACCGTGGGGCCGGACTGGTGGAGACGCTCGGCGATGCGGGCGCGCAGCGGAACGATTCCCTCTTCGACCAGCTCGTAGATGGTGCGGAGGTACATCTCGGTGGTATCGATGAGATCGCTCACGGGCTAATCCTACATCCTTGAATCAGTCAGAAAAACCGAACCCAGCAGGGTGTGTCCCGAGCGAAGTCGGCCTGCAGGAGAGATCATCACTGCACGATCCCCTAGGAGCCCTGGCGTTCTAGGGCTTCGTTGTATCTGGAAAGCATAGCGCTGAGCCGGTCGATGTCGTCGGGACTCCAGTCGGCCAGCCGGTCGTTGAAACGTACGCGGCGCTCCCGGGTCACCCGGTCGAGCCCGTCGCGGGCCCCGGCGGTCACCGAGACCAGGCTGGCCCGCCCGTCCTCGGGATCGGGGTGGCGCTCGAGCAGGCCCAGGTCGATCATGGCCTGCACCATCCGGCTGACCGCTCCCTTGTCGATCCCGAGTCCGTCGACCAGCGCGGAGGCACGCACCGGACCACGCTCGGCGATCCAGGTCAGCATCAGGTAGCCGCCGGGAGGCAGATCCGGGTGAATCATCCGGCCGCGTGCCTTCATCGCCCGCTTGGCCCGCCACACGAGCACACCGACCTCGGACTCGAGCCGGCTGAGCGACTCGGCGCGCGGGCCGTCGTCGACCTGCTCGCCCTGGGCGGCGTTGTCCATGGCTGGCACCTCTGTCATCTGCGGCCGGCTCCTCCCGCCTCGAGCTCGGCGGCGACCTCAGGAGCGATCTCTTCCTCGGTGAGGTCCTCGATCGTAGTCTTGAGCGGAACCTCCTTGATACCCAGGATCGCAACCAGCGCGACGACCGCGCAGGGGATGGCCACCAGGAAGAGATCGGCCGTGGCGACGGCGAAGGCGTGCTCGTAGAGCGCCTGCATCGCGCTCGGCATGCCGGCCGGGTCGGCGAGCCCGCCGCTCTGCAGGCTCTGGAGCTCCTCGGGGGTGATCTTTCCGCTGGCCACCAGCTCGGGGACGCCGTCGGTGATGACGTCCTCGACCCGGTGGGAGAGCACGGCGCCGAGCGCGGCGATGCCCATCGAGCCGCCCATCGACCGGAAGAAGGCGACGACCGAGGAGCCGGCACCCATGTCCTTGCTGTCGAGGTTGTTCTGCACCGCGAGGACGAGGTTCTGGTTGGTGGCACCGACACCGAGACCGACGACGGCCATGAAGGCGCCGACCAGGGCAAGGTTGGTGTGCTCGTCGATCGTGCTGAGCAGGTAGAGCCCGATCGGCAGCATGATGCCGCCGAAGACCAGGTAGCGCTTCCAGCGCCCGGTGGAGCTGATCAGACGTCCGGTGATCATTCCCGCGCCGGAGAGCCCGAGCACCATGCAGATCGACATCAGGCCGGCGTGGGTCGGCGTCATCTCGCGAGCGGTCTGGAAGTACTGCTGCAGGTAGACCGTCGCACCGAACATGCCGGCACCGACGAAGAACGAGGCAAAGGTGGAGAGGACCATCGTGCGGTCCCGGAAGAGGCGCAGCGGGATGATCGGCTCCTTGGCGAACCTACCCTCGACCAGGATCGCGAGGGCCAGCACGACGACGCTGCCGGCCACCAGGGCGTACGACGTCAGCGAGGCCCACTCGAAGGAGCTGCCACCCAGGGTGACCCAGATCAGCAGCGTCGAGACACCGGCGACCAGGAGGAAGGCGCCGAGGTAGTCGATGCTGACCTCGCGGCGTACGTGCGGGAGGTGCAGGGTCTTCTGGAGCAGGATGAAGGCGACCACGGCGAACGGCACGCCGACGTAGAAGACGCCGGGCCAGCCGACCGGGGAGTCGACGATCACGCCGCCTACCAGCGGGCCGATGACCGTCGCCAGCGCGAAGACGGCACCGATGTAGCCGGAGTAGCGGCCGCGCTCACGCGGGGGGACGATCATCGCGATGATCACCTGGATCAGCGCGACGATGCCACCCATGCCGAGGCCCGCGATGACGCGGCCGGTGATGATCACCGGCATCGAAGGAGCAAGTCCACAGATCGCCGAGCCGACGATGAAGAGACCGAGGGCGACCTGGACCAGGACCTTCTTGTTGTAGAGGTCGGCGAGCTTGCCCCAGATCGGGGTGGTCGCGGTCATCGCCAGCATGCTCGAGACGACGATCCAGGTGTAGCCGCCCTGGGTGCCGTCGAGGTCGGTGACGATCCGCGGCAGGGCGTTGGCGACCGACGTGCTGGACAGCATGGCGACGAAGAGCGCCATCAGCAGGCCGGAGAGGACCTCCATGATCTGGCGGTGGGTCATCTGCGGCGCCGCGATGGCCTGCGAGGACTGCTGGGACTCTGACAAGTGTGGACTCGGCTCTCACGCGAATTGGTTGAACATCGGCAACCAATGTACGTCGGATTAGTTGCTAAACACAACTTGTCGCCGGTCACGGCTGGTCCTGACAGTCCGAAAACGGGGCGACCCGCAGACGGGCCAGGTGGCCAACCCGGTGGATGAGTCCGGTACGCCTGCGGGTCGGGTGGCTGCCGTTGGATTGCCAGCCCTAATCCATAGTTGGAGAAGCTGCTAGCGAGCAGCCACCTCACGCATCCGATCGTTCTTCATCTGATCAGATCACCTCCTTTCCCGTGTGCCTCAACGGTAGGCGCCGAGGCAGGCCGGGTTCAAAGGGTTATTTCTCAGAGCCTCACACCTCAGGCCGGCTCCTCCACGAGAGCGTGGCTGAACTGCGACTGGTAGAGCTCGGCGTACGCACCCTTGGCCTCGAGCAGCTCGGCATGGTTGCCCTGCTCGACGATCGCGCCGTCGCGCATGACCAGGATCAGGTCGGCGTCGCGGATCGTGGAGAGCCGGTGGGCGATCACGAAGGACGTACGGTCCGAGCGCAGCGCCGCCATGGCGTGCTGCAGGAGCAGCTCGGTGCGCGTGTCGACCGAGGAGGTGGCCTCGTCGAGGATCAGCAGCGACGGCTCGGCGAGGAAGGCGCGCGCGATGGTGACCAGCTGCCGCTCGCCCGCCGAGAGGTTGCCACCCTGGTCGGTGATCAGGGTGTCGTAGCCGTCCGGCAGCGAGTGCACGAACCTGTCGACGTACGTCGCCCGGGCCGCCTCGAGGAGCTCCTCCTCGGTCGCGCCCGGCCGTCCGTAGAGGATGTTGTCGCGGATCGTGCCCTCGAAGAGCCAGGTGTCCTGGAGCACCATGCCGGTGCGTTCGCGCAGGTCGGAACGGGGAATCGAGGCGATGTCGACTCCGTCGAGGGTGATCCGGCCGGCATCGAGCTCGTAGAACCTCATGATCAGGTTGACCAGGGTGGTCTTGCCGGCACCGGTGGGGCCGACGATCGCGACGGTCTGCCCGGGACGGGCCACCAGGGACAGGTCCTCGATGAGCGGCCGGTCCTCGTCGTAGGAGAAGCTGACGTGCTCGAACCGGACCTCGCCGGCTCCGGCTCCGCTCAGCCCAGCGCCGACGTCGGGCGACTGCTCCTCGGCGTCGAGCAGCTCGAAGACCCGCTCGGCCGAGGCCACGCCCGACTGGAGCAGGTTCATCATCGAGGCGAGGGTGGTGATGGGCTGGGTGAACTGGCGCGAGTACTGGATGAAGGCCTGCAGGTCACCCAGGCTCAGGGCTCCGCTGGCGACGCGGAGCGAACCGATCACGCAGACCACCACGAACATCAGGTTGCCGACGAACATCATCAGCGGCATCAGGATCCCGCTGATGAACTGGGCCTTGAAGGACGCGGCGAAGAGCTTGTCGTTCTCCTCGGCGAAGGTCTTCTCGACCTCCTCCTGACGCCCGAAGACCTTGACCAGGTCGTGGCCGGAGAAGGTCTCCTCGATGTGGCCGTTGAGCTTGCCGGTGTGGCGCCACTGGGCCACGAACTGGCCCTGCGACCGCTTCATCACCGCGCCGGTCACCACCAGCGAGACCGGCACCGCGAGCAGCGCGATCAGGGCCAGCACCGGGCTGATCCAGAACATCATGAACAGCACCGTGACCAGCGTGAAGAGAGCGGTCAGCACCTGGCTGAAGGTCTGCTGCAGGGTCTGGCTGATGTTGTCGATGTCGTTGGTGACCCGGCTGAGCAGCTCGCCTCGCGGCTGCTTGTCGAAGTAGGACAGCGGGACGCTGTGGACCTTCTTCTCGACGTCCTCACGCAGACCCTTCACGGTGCCCTGGACGACCGAGTTGAGGATCCAGCCCTGCACGAAGGAGAGCAGGGAGGCGACGAGGTAGACGGCGAGCACGACGAGCAGCGCGCTGCGCAGGGCGTCGAAGTCCACGCCCTGGCCCGGGGTGACGTAGTCCATCCCGGAGAGCATGTCGGCGAGCGTGTCGTCGCCCTGGGCACGCAGACCCTCGACCGCCTGCTCCTGGGTCACCCCCGCCGGCAGCTGCCTGGAGAAGACACCGCCGAAGATGATGTTGGTCGCCTTGCCCAGCAGCCACGGTCCCAGCGACATCAGCGTCACGCTGATCAGGGCGAGCACGATCGTGGCGGAGGCATGGACCTTGTACGGCGCCATCCTTCGCAGCAGCCGCTTCGCCGAGGGGACGAAGTTCATCGCCTTGTCCCCCACCGCGCCGCCCGCGCCCATCGGGCCCGGGCCGCCCTGGGGACGTACGATCCGCTCGGTCTTCTTCATCTGGCCGTTCTGGCCGGCCTTCGGGTCGCTCATGCCGCGGCCTCCTCCTCGGATGCTGACCGAGGTATCTCGGTGCGGATGCAGTTCCCTCGTGGAGTTCCACGAAGGAGGTGATCGTTCACCGAGTTACCTCGGTGAGCATTCAGCCTCATGCCGCCGCCTCCTCTGCGCTGAGCTGGGAGGAGACGATCTCCTGGTAGGTGGCATTGCCGGCGAGGAGCTCGTCGTGGGTGCCCTCGCCGACGACGGCGCCGTCCTCGAGGACGAGGATCTTGTCGGCGTCGCGGATGGTGGAGACGCGCTGGGCGACCACGATGACCGTGGCGTTGCGGGTCTCGGGGGCGAGCGCGGCCCGGAGCCGGGCGTCGGTCGCGACGTCGAGCGCGGAGAAGGAGTCGTCGAAGAGATAGATGTCGGGCCTCCTCACCAGCGCCCGGGCGATGGCCAGGCGTTGCCGCTGGCCACCGGAGACGTTGGTGCCGCCCTGGTCGATCTCGGCGTCGAGGCCGGTGCCGTCCTCGGGGGCCATCCGCTCGACGAAGTCACGCGCCTGGGCGACCTCGAGCGCATGCCAGAGCTCCTCGTCGGTGGCGTCCGGCTTGCCGTGGAGCAGGTTGGAGCGGACGGTGCCGGTGAAGAGGAACGCCTTCTGCGGCACCAGCCCGAGCGAGCTGCGCAGGGCGGCCGGGTCGAGGTCGCGTACGTCGATCCCACCCACGCGAACGGCTCCGGCCGTCGCGTCGAAGAGCCGCGGGATAAGGCCCAGAAGGGTGGTCTTGCCGGCGCCGGTGGAGCCGATGATCGCGACGGTCTGGCCGGGCCTGGCCTCGAAGGTGAGGTCGTGGAGAACGGGGTGGTCGGCACCGGGGTAGGTGAAGCCGGCCCCGGTGAAGTCGACGTGCCCGTGCCGGGAGATCTCGGTGACTCCCGCCGCCGGCGGGGTCACGCTGGTCTCGGTGTCGAGGACCTCGGCGATCCGGTCGGCGCAGACCGCGGCGCGCGGCACCTGCATGAGCATGAAGGTGCCCATCATGATCGACATCAGGATCTGCATCAGGTACTGCAGGAAAGCGGTCAGCGGGCCGACCTGCATCAACCCCTCGTCGACCCGGATGCCGCCGAACCAGATCACCGCGACGCTGGCGACGTTGATGACCAGCATCATCAGCGGGAACATCGTCGACATCCAGCGCCCGGCCCGCAGCGCGACGTCGGTGAGCTCGTCGTTGGCCTTCGCGAAGCGCTCGGTCTCCTGACGCTCGCGGACGAACGCGCGGATCACCCGGATGCCGGTGATCTGCTCACGCAGGATGCGGTTGACCGCGTCGATGCGCTCCTGCACCTTGCGGAAGTTGGGGACCATGCCGCGCACGACCACGGTCATGGAGATGAGCAGCACGGGGATGACGACCGCGAGCAGCCAGGAGAGCCCGGCGTCCACGCGGATCGCCATCGCGACGCCGCCGATCATCATCATCGGCACCATCACCGCGAGCGTGCAGGTGAGCACGGCGAGCATCTGGACCTGCTGGACGTCGTTGGTGGTCCGGGTGATCAGCGACGGGGCGCCGAAGCGGCCGACCTCGCGAGCGCTGAAGGAGCCGACCTTCGCGAAGATCGCCGCCCGCAGGTCGCGGCCGAAGCTCATCGAGCTCCGGGCGGCGAAGTAGACGCTGGTGATCGAGGCGAGGATCTGCACCAGCGCGACGCCGAGCATGATCGCGCCGATCTCGAGGATGTAGCCGGTGTCGCCCTTGGCCACGCCCTTGTCGATGATGTCGGCGTTCAGGCTGGGCAGCAGCATGAAGGCCGAGGTCGAGAAGAGCTGCAGGATCGCGATGACGACCAGGAATCTCTTGTACGGGAGCAGGTAATCCCGCAGCAGTCGGAGAAGCATTCAGTCATTCCCTCTGGTCAGGCTGTGCTTGATGAGAATCCCCCCGAGCAGCACGTCGATGACGTCCTCGCTGCTCAACGGCTGATTCGTTCGGTTCAGACCGGGGAGCAAGGCCCCGATCGTGAGGCTGCGCAGCACCAGCGCGGCCTTGCGCGGCGGCAGCCGCAGCTCGTTGACGTGCGGCTCGAAGACGAGCCTGGTCAGGTTGTCGACGAGGGCCTTGTTGGCCTCGATGAGGAACTTCGGAGGACCGTGCTGCGGACGTACGCCCTCGGGGTCGGGCTGCTCCATCACCGCCGAGCGCACCGCCATCATGACGAGGACGCCTCGCTGGGAGGACGCGGTGAGCAGGTCGATGACGGCCCGGAGCTTGTCCTCGATGTCCGTCTTGCCCTCGACGACGTCGGCCATCGACTGGCCGGCCCGGACGGGGTTGAAGACGTTCTCGGCGACGGCCCGGTAGAGCTCCCGCTTGTCGCGGAAGTGCCGGAAGATGGTGCCTTCGGCGACTCCGGACGCCTCGGCGATGAGCCTGGTCGTCGTTGCCGTGCCGTGCTCGATCAGCAGCGCCTCGGTCGCCGCGATGATCGCTGCGCGCCGGTCTGCTGCGGGAATCGGCTTGGCCCGCGTACGTCGTTCGTCCACGTTGACGAGCGTAAGTGAGTGAGCACTCACTCGCAAACCAATTATTGGGGGGATGGTCCCGCCAAACCCTGTTCGCACCGATGCCGACTAGGGCATGCTGGGACGCTATGTCGGGCCGACAAGGGCCATGGCAGCGGTGGTCCCGACAATCTCGGCCACCGGATCCGGAATGGAGACAGCATGCGTAGGTTGTTGACAGGCGCGACCGCGGTCGCGCTGGGGGTCACCGGCACCCTCGTCATGGCGAACTCGGGCAACGCCACCTCCGACCAGGAGGTCCGCTATGTCGTGGCATATGCCGAGGGATCCTCGGCCGCCAGCGCCCGTGCCGCGGTGAAGGCCGCGGGGGGCGAGATCGTCTCGGAGAACAGTGACATCGGCGTCGCCACGGTCACCGCGGGCGAGGACTTCGCCCGGGCGGCGAACGCCTCGAGCGCCCTCGTCGGCGCCGCCCAGGACAGGATCGTGGGCGCCACCACCCCTGACGCGGCGAGCAAGGCCCGCAAGCAGGAGGTGTCGAAGGTCGAGACCGAGTTCCGTGGCACCAAGGGCAGCGCACCGAAGGCGCCGAAGCACAAGCCCAAGACCGAGCCGCTCTCCGGCCTGCAGTGGGACATGGCCCAGATCGACGCCGCGGCGGCCAACAAGACCGAGCGCGGCAAGGGTGTCCGCGTCGGCATCCTGGACACCGGTGTCGACGGGTCGCACCCCGACATCGCCCCCAACTTCGACGCGAAGCTGAGCCGCAACTTCACCACCGACATCCCGGTCGACGCCAACGGCGCCGCGGTCGACGGTCCGTGTGAGGACGAGCCCGACGCCTCCTGCACGGACGCGGCCGACGTCGACGAGAACGGCCACGGTACCCACGTCGCCTCGACCATCGCCTCGCCGGTCAACGGCGTCGGCATCTCCGGCGTCGCCCCGCAGGCCGACATCGTCAACCTGCGCGCCGGCCAGGACTCCGGCTACTTCTTCCTGCAGCCGTCGGTCGACGCGCTGACCTACGCCGGCCGCAACGGCATCGACGTGGTCAACATGAGCTACTACGTCGACCCGTGGCTGTTCAACTGCACCAACCACCCGGCCGACTCCGCCGCGGACCAGGCCGAGCAGGTCACGATCATCACCGCGATGCAGCGTGCCCTCGACTACGCCCGCGCCCGTGGCGTCACCCTCGTCGCGGCCGCCGGCAACCAGGCGATCGACTACACCAAGCCGCAGACCGACGCGAGCAGCCCCGACTACGCCAGCGAGCCCGGCGAGGCCGCCTACGTCCGTGACCTGCTCGACCCGGAGTCGTGCGTCTCGATGCCCACCGAGGGCAACGGGGTCATCGCGGTCAGCGCCACCGGTCCGTCCGAGCGCAAGTCCTACTACTCCAGCTACGGCGACGGCTTCGTCGACGTCGCGGCACCTGGTGGGGATGCGTACGACACCGCGGACGGGACGCGCGACTACGCCGCCACCATCCTGGCCGCCTACCCCTACGACCTGGGCGTGGCCGAGGGTGCGATCGACCCGGCGACCGGCGAGGTCCTGGTGCCGTGGGCGGTCTCGGACTGCTCCAGCGGTGAGTGCTCCTACTACCAGTACCTGCAGGGCACCTCGATGGCCTCCCCGCACGCCGCTGGTGTGGCCGCGCTGATCGTCGGCAAGTACGGCAAGCACGACCGCTCCGGCAAGACCCTCTCGCCCCGTACGGTCGAGAAGATCCTGCGCTGGTCGGCCACCGACAAGGCCTGCCCGGTGCCGGCCGACTTCACCTACGTACGCCACCTGCCCAACGGCACGACGGCGACCTCCACCCACACCTGTGAGGGTGGCAAGGCGCCGAACGGCTTCTACGGCAGCGGCATCGTCAACGCGAAGGCGGCGGTCGGCCGACGCTGATCACCTCCTTCGACCCGGCCCGGATGCTCATCTCGAGCATCCGGGCCGTTCCATTCCTTTAAGGTTCGGCCATGCAGAGTTGGTTGGTGGCGCACTGGGTCGAGATCGCCGGGGTGGTCACCGGGGCGGCATGCGTGATCCTGGCGGCGCGGCGGAGCATGTGGACCTATCCGATCGGGATCGCGAACACCGCGCTCTACCTGGTCGTCTTCGCCGAGAGCGCGCTCTATGCCGACGCGGCACTGCAGGTCATGTTCATGGTGCTCTCGGTGACCGGCTGGGTCGACTGGGCGCTGGCCCGGAGGCGGGAGTCGGCGGCGCACCTGCGCCGTGACGAGGCGTTCGTCGGGGTCGCCTCGGCCGGGACCCTCCTGCTCATGGCGCTCGGGTTCGTGGTGGCGCTGGCGGCGATCGCGTACGTCCTGCACGCCTTCACCGACTCCACCACCGAGGTCCCGGACGCCGCCGTCACCGCGGGCAGCGTGATCGCGCAGATCATGCTCAACCGGCGCTGGTGGCAGTGCTGGCTGGTCTGGCTGGCCGTCGACGTCGTCTCCGTCGGCCTGTACGCCTACAAGGGGCTGTGGCCGACCGCGGTGCTCTACCTCGGCTTCTGTGTGATCGTCCTGGTCGCGCTGCGGGACTGGCGCCGGGTGCTGGTCCCGACCCGCGAGCCGGAGGTCGCGGGTGTCTGAGAGGTCTTTCCAACACGGGTTGGTGCTCGGGAAGTTCTATCCGTTCCACGCAGGCCACCAGGCGCTCATCCGGACCGCGCTGCGGGCCTGCGACCGGGTCACCGTCGAGCTCCTCGGCTCGCAGGTGGAGACCATCCCGCTCGAGGTGCGCGCGGAGTGGCTGCGCGAGGAGCACCCGACCGCCCACGTGGTCGCCGCGATGGACGAGGCGAGGGTCGACTTCGACGACCCGGCGGCGTGGGACGAGCACATGGTCGTCATCTCCGAGCTGCTCCCGGCCCCGGTCGACGCGGTCTTCTCCTCCGACGCCTACGGCGAGGAGCTCGCCCGGCGGCTGGACGCGACCTGGGTCCAGGTCGACCCGGGGAGGGCCTTCAACGCGGTCTCCGGCACCGCGATCCGTCGCGACCCGACCGCCCACTGGGCCGAGCTGCCCGCCCCGGTCCGTGCCTGGCTCACCGAGCGCGTCGTCGTGCTCGGAGCGGAGTCGACCGGGACCACGACGCTGGCTTCGAGACTGGCCGTCGACCTGGGGACACACTGCGTCCCGGAGTACGGCCGGCTCTGGTCCGAGATCCGCCCCGGCGGCCTGTTCACGCCCTGGCGCAGCGACGAGTTCGACCTGATCGTGGACCGGCAGATCGGCTGGGAGGACGCCGCCCGGCGCCGGGTGCCGAAGCCCGTCCTGGTCTGCGACACCGACGTGCTGGCGACGACGCTGTGGCACGAGCGCTACGTCGGCCCGACACCCGCTCACCTGGTGGCCCGCGCCACCGCACACAGTCCGGTCGCCTACGTCCTGGCCGGGGACGAGATCGACTTCGTGCAGGATGGGATGCGCGACGGCGAGCACGTCCGGCACGGGATGCAGGAGCGGTTCCGCGAGGTGCTGGCCGGCCAGCCGGTGCCGTGGATCGAGGTCCGCGGCAGCGTGGCCGAACGCCTCGCCGCGACCCACGAGTTCCTCGAGCCGCTGCTCGGGCGAAGCAACCGGATCGGCCCGTCATTGGAGGAGCTCGAAAGATGAGTGATCGTTGGCAGAAGACGTCGGCCTCGCCGACGGTGCCGCACGTCCAGCACGGTGGGCCGCGTGACGGGCTGACCGCCGCCGACCTCTTCAGGTCTCCGGACGAGACCGTGGCGCTGGACGAGAAGCTGCGGCGTACGTACTTCTGGCTGGTCAACAAGGCCGTGATCTCGCCGTTCTACGACGTCGAGTTCGACGCCGCGAAGGCCAACCGGTTCCCGCTCGGCGACGCCGGGGCGGAGATCACGCTGCCGACCCAGCCGGCCTACTCCTCCAACGTTCTGCTGCCGCTGCTCACCTTCGCGGTCGGCGGGAAGTGCCTGATGGTCGGCGGGCCCGGACGCGGCAAGACGACGCTCGCGGTGCTGATGGGCGTGCTGTCCGGGGCGGCCCCGGAGGACGTACGCCGCCACCTGCAGCAGGGGCAGCCGCAGCTGACCGTGTCGGACCTGGTCGGGCTGCCGCTGCCGCGTGACCTCGTGGCGGCGGGGTCGCTCGCGGAGATCACGATCGCCTGGAAGTCGTGGCTGACTGAGAAGGTCAAGATCGTCGACGAGTACAACCGCATCCCCACCAAGACCCAGTCGGCGCTGCTGACGATGGTCGCCGAGGGGTATGTGGAGAGCCATGACCAGCTGCGCAGGACGGCTCCGGCGGAGGGCGTCGAGAGCTGGTTCTTCACCGCCAACGACGACTCCGGCGGCGGCACCTTCCAGGTCATCCAGGCCCTCAAGGACCGACTCGACGTCACCGTCCAGGCCTTCGGCTTCAACGGCCGCTTCTTCGACGAGCTGGTCACCCGGGTCGAGGCCGGCGAGCGCCCCGAGGAGCACGTCCCGTCCTCGCTGGTCTTCTCCCCCGACGAGCAGTCGACGATGCTGGCCGCGATCCGGGCGGTGCCGCTGCCCGCGGACGTACGCCGGAAGCTGGAGTACTTCACCGGGCAGTTCGAGTTCGTGCAGCACGGCGGGCGGCGCTTCGAGTACCGCACCAAGGACGTCGTCGCGACCGCCGGCGGCGACGTGAGCGCGGTCATCGACGCCAACTCCGGCGCCGACCTGGTCGTCGATCTCGGCGCGCAGACCCTCAACGGACTCTCCGTCCGAGCCCTGCAGACCCTGATCCTGTACGCCAAGGCCTCGGCCTGGTTCCGCGGCGCCTCGTCCGTCGGGCTCGACGACGTGCGTGCCATGGTGCCGTTCGTGCTCCGCGGGAAGCTGCTGCCCAACCCGCAGCACCCGCGTTTCGAGGCCGGCGACAAGGAGCTCGCCCACGACCCCGCCTCCTGGCTCGTCGACCTCTTCGACACCGCGATGAAGCAGTTCGTCGCGCTCGGTCTCGAAGCTGCCGACCCCGTCGGCGACCTGCTCGCCGAGCTCGGCGGCGGGCTGGACGGGCTCGACCGGCTGACCGTCTCGCAGCGGCTGACCCGGATCGAGTCGGAGGTCGGCCGGATCTCGAAGGTCGGCAAGATCTACGGCCGCGACTACGACGACCTGGTCGCGCTGAAGTATCTCCACCAGCGCTACTCCAACTACCTCCACTGGCTGGAGGGGGCGTGATCCGGCGGCCCGGGCACTCGGTCAACGCATCGTCCCGGCGCGAGCCGGTGAACCTGCCGGTCGTCGCCGGCCTCGACCTGGAGCTCGCCGAGACCAACGTCGCGCGCTGGGGCGGGGACACCGGACTCTTCGGTACGTCGCTGGCGGCCGGCTTGTCCGCCGGCCGCACACCCGAGGCCGCGGCGGTCCAGGACCTGGCGGCCGTCGCCGCCTGGCGAGCGGGAGTCATCGGGCTGCGTACGGACGCCCTCCGGGCGCTGTCGGCCGGAGTCGATGCCGGGCTGACCGATGCGCTCGGCGCGACGCTCGGGATGCCGGGCGCCGAGGTGGCCGGATTCGCCGAGGGGCAGCGTACGGACCGATTCTTCTGGCCCGCCTGGCAGCACCTCGGGCGTGCTTATCTGATCGCCCGGATCGGCGGGTTCGCGGGGCTCGGCGGGCCCTGGCTGGCGCATCCCGGTGACGTCATCGCGGCGGGTGAGGGGCGGTGGCTGGTGGAGGTCGGCGAGGAGCTGTGGCAGGTCGACGCCGACCTGTTCGGCCACTCGGTCTCCCTGGCGGGCGACGATCCGGCGGACTCTGACGCAGGCACCGCCGGCATCCGGGTGGTCAGCGTGCCCACGTCCTACCTGCTCGAGGTCGTGCGGGAGGCGGCGTGAGGGCACCGACCGCGGCGGAGCGCGAGGCCTGGGAGGAGGCCCTCGACCTGTGGGGCGTGGACCTCCACGACCCGGTCGTGCACACCCGCTCCAAGGAGCGCAGCTTCGCCTGGTTCGGGTTCCCGCCGGAGGTCAACGTCGACCCCGGCGAGCTCGTCCGCCACGGCGGAGAAGGGCATCTGACCAGCGTCTTCGCTCACGAGATCGGTCACCACGTGCTCTCCCCGAGCACCCGGGTCGACTCGCTGAAGATCCGTCAGCAGATGGCCCGGGTGATCGACCTCTACGACCGGCAGCACCGCCTCGACCTGGCCGCGGCGAGCGGGTTCTGCGCCAACCTGTGGTCCGACATGCTGATCAACGACCGGGTGATGCAGCTGCAGCGCGCTCGGCTCGCCCCGGACGACACCCCCGACATAGTGCAGCTCACCCGGGCCCTCGCGGCGCCCGCGCTGGCCAAGGGTCTGCGCGGCGCCGACGACAACGAGCTGTGGTGGGTGGTGCAGCGGGCGTACGAGCTGCTCTGGCGGCTCCCCGAGGGCACCCTGGCCTGGCCGGAGGCTCCGACAGGGTGGAAGGCGGCCTACGAGCGAGAGATCCAGCGCCTCCGGCAGCAGGTCAAGAACCAGCGCCGCAAGGGCCTCCCCAAGGAGCGCGCCGACCGGTGGCGGGCCCAGCGCGAGGTGCAGCAGCGGGAGCGCGATCTCGCCGACCTCGAGTACGACCCGCGGGCCGGCCTCGACCCTGCTCATGACGCGACGACGGTGGCCGACGTGGTGCGTACGCTCGCCGCCGACCCGGTCAGCGGCGCGGTGCCCTGGGCGATGGTGATGGTGCCCTACCTGCTGCTCGGATTCCAGGACACCGGATGTCACGAGGAGTCGCCGGGAGCGCCCACCGCGGCCGAGCTCGCCGGCGCGATCGGTGACCCGCGACTGCAGAAGCCCCTGGTCCATCCGGAGGACGCCGAGGTGGTCGTCGCGGAAGGCTCCGCGGGAGCCGCCGACGACGGCAGCGGGCAGGCCCTCGGCCTGGCCCGGACGCTGGAGCTGCTGGCCGGCGCCGACCCCAACGCGGTGATGGCGGCCTGGTACGAGGCCGAGGCCCGTCCGCACGTCGCACCGCTGGTGCAGCGCGGGCTCGCTCCCGCCGGGCCCGCGATCCCTGGTCCGTTGGAGGAGTGGGGGCTCGGCGACGACCTCGCCGAGCTGGACTGGCCGGCGACGCTGACCACGGGAGCGGTGTTCGTGCCGGGGGTGACCACTCGGCGGCGTACGTTCATCCCGGACGAGCCCGAGCCGGACGACGAGCCGGTACTGCTCGACCTCTACCTCGACTCCTCGGGGTCGATGACGCATCCGCAGCGCGGTTCGGCGGCGATCGTCGCCGGGACGATCCTGTCGCTCTCGGTGCTGCGTGGCGGCGGTCGCGTGCGCGTCACCTCGTGGAGCTCGGCCGGGCAGGTCGCCGGCGAGAGCACCTACACCCGCGACCGGGTCGAGATCATGCGCCAGCTGACCACCTACTTCGGCGGCGGCACGACCTTTCCCCTGGACCTCCTGCGGGCCCGCTACCCCGAGAGCCAGCGACCGGCCGAAGGGCAGCGCCACCTCGTCGTCCTCTCCGACGCCGGGCTCGACACGTTCCTGGGCCGCGGCCAGGAGGAGTACGCCGACGTCGCCGCCGACGTGCGGCGCGTGATCGACACCGGGTCACTGATGATCATCGGACACTGGCGCGGGCAGTCGCGCGAGCAGGCCGAGCGGCTCGGCTACGACGTCGCCGAGATCCCCGACGTGATGCAGGCGCCCGCGGCGTGCGCCGCGCTCGCCGCACGGATCGCCGCCTACACCCCGGAAGGAGCAGCCCGTGGCTGACGAGGAGCTGTTCGAGGCCTGGCTCGACGAGGAGCTCGATCTCGATGCCGCCTGGGACGGACTGACGCCTGGACCGACGGTCGACGAGGTGATGGCGCGGATCTCGACCACGCCGTCGTGGTTCCTCGACGAGGCCGTCGACGTCGTGGCGCTGGCGGGAGACGTGCTGGACGAGTCCGGTGGCCCGGTCATCGCGGCTGCCCGGAAGGCCTCGGCGACCTCGAAGGTCGTGGCACGGCAGAGCGCCGCGGTGGTGCTGTGGCTGGTCTCCTCCCAGGAGCTGGCCGGGCCGCTCTCGACCGCTCTCCGCGTCGACCGGCTCGACCGGGCACTGCTCGCGATGTCGCTGCGGCTCGCCGCGGTCGTCGAGCCGCAGCGATGGGTCGACGAGGCGGAGCGCCGCGAGGAGGCCGCACGCACTCTGCTGCTGTGGTGCGGCCAGTGGCCGGGCGGCGAGAGCGAGCAGAACGCCCGAGCCATCCTGTCCCGCCTCGACTCCGCCGCCCGCGCCGAGGCGCTCGAGCGGGCCCGGCGCGACCGCGAGCACCGATCCGAGATCCGGCGGCGGCTCGAGGAGGCCCGAGCGCGTGAGGCCGCCAGCCGCTACAGCCCGGAGTGACCGTGACGGAATCACCGAAGGACCCGCTTGACCTGGCCGAATACACCCCAATGGCCTCGGCGGCCCTCACCGACGCCGAACGCTGGCCGGGCCTGTCCGCCGCCGGATCCGCACGGCTGGCCGCGGCCGACGGCCATCCCGCGGCACCGGTCTGGCGGCACCGGGTCGGCCACCGGCTCACTCCGGCCGAGCAGGAGTCGGCCCGGTCACAGCTTCCGGTCACGGGCTGGCTCGAGGAGCATCTGGCCGTGGCACGGGAGCTGCCCGCGTACCGGCGGCATCGGGGGCCGCTCGACGCGCTCGGCGACTTCCCGCTGATCAACCGGCAGAACCTGGTCGACGACATCGGCGGGTTCGTGCCGCTGGACGCCGACTACGGGCGGATGCTGCACGGAACCTCCTCGGGGAGCACCGGCGCGGCGCTGGTGATGCCCGACGACCCCGACGAGCTGGCCCGCGGGTTCCACTGGCTGCGTGACATCGTCACCCGGCTGAGCGGCGGCTGGGCGCCGGATCCGGACCGGTTCGCCGTGGTGCAGGTCGTGTGGCAGCGCCAGGCGTTCACGTACGTCTCGGTCGCACCCGGCTTCGGCGAGAGCCTGGTGGCGCGCGTCAACCTGCATCCCGGCGAGTGGCAGACGGCGGACCAGCGGGCGTTCCTGCGTGACGCCGACCCGCAGGTGATCTCCGGGCATCCCACGTCCCTGGAGCACCTGCTCGACCTCCGTGACGTCGTACGCCCGATCGCGATCATCTCCTCGGCGATGGCGTTGAGCGCGACGCTGCGCGCGGACCTGGAGCACACCTTCGCGTGCCCGGTGATCGACGTCTACGGGCTGCACGAGACCCGGCCGGTGGCGGTCAGCACCGACGGCGGCCCGTTCGTCGTCGCCGACCGCCGGGTGCACGTCGAGATCCTCGGCCCCGACGGCTCCGCTCTTTCCGAGGGCGAGATCGGCGAGATCGTCGTCACCGCAGGTGAGAACGCCTTTCTGCCGCTGGTCCGCTACCGCACCGGTGACACCGGCCGTCTGGTCCGCGTCGGCGGCAGGCTCGCGATCGATGCCCTCGAGGGGCGCGAGGCCACCGTCTTCACCACCCCGTCAGGCGCCTCGGTCCCCTGCGTCGACCTCACCCAGCACCTCCAGGACGCCGGCGCCCGCGGCTGGTCGGTCGAGCAGGCCGCCGACGGCACAGTCGTCGCGACCATCGCCGGCGGCGACGCGGCCCTCGCCACCGAACGCCTCGCCACCATGCTCGCCCGCGACGTCACCGTCCACCGCGTCGAGACCCTCGCCGACCTGAGCGAGGGCAAGCCCCGCCGCTACCGGTCTAGCGCCACGCGCTGAGCAGGTCGTCGGCAGTCCAGACCTTCGCGAACGCCGCCCCCGGCTCGGCACCAGCCGGACAGACTCCCACCAGATCTGTAAGCGGGTCGGCGCCTGGCACTGCAGCCGAGTCCTGCGCCAGCTGATGCAGGTCGCGCTCGCTCAGTGGCTTGTCCGAACGCCACTTCACCGTGCCTACGAACGCGATCTGATGTGCCGGGCGCGTGTTGGCACCCACCAGATCGATCTCCGGATTGTTGCTGCGCGGCCACCACCCGCCGACGGCTCGCACGTCGGGCCAGTCCTCACGCCCCAGCCTGAAGACGGCATCGCGTACGACCGGTTCGATCACCCGACCGCGCCACGACGTGTAGCCGGTTCGCACCCTCGCGAGCGCCACGTCCGGGCGGCCAGAGTCGACATCGAGCAGAGACGGCTCGACGAACGCCAGCCAGAACTTCAAGGCCGGATCGGCGATCCGGTAACGCCGGTCCTTCGGCGCGGATCTGGTCGAGAGCGGCTCGTCGGCCGCGGTCACCCGCTTGTCCGCCAGGAGGGCCAAGGTGCGCGTGAGGGTTGCGCTGACCGCGGCGGGCCCGAGGATGCCTCGCTGGATCGAGGTGAAGGTTCGCTCGCCCAGTCCGCCGATCGCCCGGAGCACCTGGCGAGCGGTGCTTCCTTCGCCGAACTCGGAGTCGAGGATCCGAGACCCATGGACCAGCAACGCACTGGTCGAGTGGCTGAAGCTGTCTGCGAGGAAGTCGTCGAGGGTCATCCCCGGCTCCCACTCCTGCGCCACCAAGGGCTGGCCGCCGGTCACCAGATGGGCATCGAAGGCATCGACACCGTGCGTTCCGGTCATCTCCGCGACGTCGCTCGGCGACAACGAGTGCAGCACCATCTCGGTGGCTCGTCCGTGGAACGGCTCCTCGGGACCGGTCAGCCGCTCCATCATCCCGAGATCGCTGCCGAGCAGAAGGAGCATGACCGGTTTGCGGGACAGATGCAGATCCCAGGCGCGCTGCAGCTCACCGGCACCTCCCGACGTGGCCTCCAGGAGCCAGGGGATCTCGTCGAGGATGACCACCGATGCGCGGTCTTCGGGAAGCAACGTCGCGAGCTGTTGGAGGGCGGTCGACAGGCTCTGCGACGACATGCCCCGGGCGAGATCGGCCAGCGGCAGATTCGAAGCCGCGATCGCCTCGTAGAACGACGCAAGCTCCTGAGCCAGGGAGGCCCCTCGGGCGGCTTGAAAGTGGACGTACGGCACCTGGTGCCGAGCGACGAACTCGGCTGCCAGACGCGACTTTCCGACGCGCCGCCGGCCACGGATCAGCACCGCCGCCCCACGATCGAGCCGCCTGCCGCGCGTGACGGCCGCGAACTCACGGTCGAGTGCAGCCAGCTCTCGAGCTCGCCCGACGAACATGGATCACCTCACACCCTCCAAAAATACTTTCACCGATGATTGTATCGCAAGTGAAAGTATTCTCGATAGACCCTTAGCGAGTCTCCCGGATGACCGCCACCTGACCCGCGCGGACCAGGTGCGGGCCGCCCTCGTTACCGGAGAGCAGGTCGGTGCCGCGCACGGGGACGATGACCGCCTCGTGGGTGTGGTTGATGACGAAGACGTACGTCCCCTGCTCACCGACCCGCCGGATCGCCTCGACGCCCTCGGGGAGGCCCCCGACGACCGGCTTGGTCGTGGTGAAGATTTGGGTGGCCAGGGTGTCGAGGGCGTCGGGAGCGAGCTCGGTGCCGACGTACCAGGCGGCGCCCTTGCCCACGCGTCGACGTGTGACGGCCGGGTCGCCGGCACAGTCGCCGGTGGCGTACGCGGCCACGACATCGGCCCCGACCGCGCGGCCGCGCTCGCTCCAGATCGCGCCGGAGCCGTAGGCGGTCAGCGGGATCTCGTCGCCCTCGGGAAGCGGGCAGAACTCCTCGATCCGGACCCCGAGAAGATCCGACAGCGCGCCCGGGTAGCCGCCCAGCCGGATGTGGTCGTGCTCGTCGACGATCCCGGTGAAGTAGGTGGCGACCAGCGTGCCGCCGGCCTCGACGAAGGTGGTGAGCCGGTCGACGGTCGTCTCGGAGAGCAGGTACTGCACGGGCAGCACCACGACGTCGTAGCCGTCGAGCGGGTCGGCGACGCCGACGATGTCCACACCGAGGTTGCGTGCCCAGCAGGCCTTGTGCCAGGCGCGGGCGGTCGCCATCGGGTCGACGTCGACCGACGGGTGCGAGTCGAAGGTCGCCGCCCACCACGAGTCCCAGTCGAAGACGATCGCGACGCTCGCCTGCTCCACCCGGGTGCCGGCGACCTCCGCGATCGCGGAGAGATCAGCCCCGAGGCGTACGACGTCTCGCCACAGCCGGCTCTCGGTGCCGGCGTGCGGGACCATCGCCGAGTGGAACTTCTCCGCGCCACCGCGCGAGGCGCGCCACTGGAAGAACAGGGCGCCGTCCGCGCCGCGGGCGACGTGCTGGAAGGAGTTGCGACGCATCTCGCCGGCGGTCTTGGCGATGTTGCGCGGCTGCCAGTTGACCGCGGAGGTGGAGTGCTCCATCAGCAGCCACGGTTCACCGCGGGCCCAGGAGCGGGTCAGGTCGGCGGTCATCGCGAGCTGCGGGGTGCGGTCCTCGTCGGCGGCGGCGAGGTAGTGGTCGTTGGAGACGAGGTCCCCGACATCGACCCAGCTCCGGTAGTCGAGCGACTTGCGGAACCCCATGAAGTTGGTGGTCAGCGGCTTGTCGGAGTGCGCCCGCACCGCCGCGGCCTCGACCCGGTAGAGGTCGCGGATCTCGTCGGAGCAGAACCGCCACCAGTCGAGCTGCTGTCCGGGGTTGGCGAAGTTGCCGTAGGAGACCTGTCGCGGCGGCCCGATCTGGTCCCAGCGGGTGTAGCCCTGGCTCCAGAAGGCCGTCGCCCACGCCTCGTTGAGTCTCTCGACCGCGCCGTAGCGCTCCTGCAGCCAGTGCCGGAAGGCCACCGCGCTGGCATCGCAGTAGCAGTGGTCGTTGTGGCAGCCGTACTCGTTGTTGACGTGCCACATCGCCACCGCCGGATGGTCGTCGTAACGCTTGACCAGCTCGGCGATGAGGGTCGTGGCGGCATCGCGGTAGGCGACCGAGGAGGGACAGTACGCCTGGCGCGCACCGAACGCGCGCGGGTTGCCGATCTGGTCGACGAGCGTCGATTCCGGGTGACGCTCGAGGAACCACGGCGGCGGGCTCGCGGTCGCGGTCGCCAGGTCCACGGCGATCCCGCCGGCGTGCAGCTTGTCGAGCACCCGGTCGAGCCAGCCGAAGTCGTACGTCCCCGGCTCGGGCTCCAGCAGGGCCCAGGAGAAGATCCCCACGCTGACCAGGTTGACCCCGGCCTCCCGCATGAGGCGTACGTCCTCGTCCCAGACCTCCTCCGGCCACTGCTCCGGGTTGTAGTCGGCGCCGTAGGCGATCCGCCCGCCGAGCGCCTCGGTGACCTGTTCCATCCCCCTCACGGGGCCAGCCGCTCGGTGCGCCAACTCTCGCCCTCGCGCAGGTAGACGAGCCGGTCGTGCATCCGCCCGGGCCGTCCCTGCCAGAACTCGACCCGCTCCGGCTCGACGCGGTAGCCGCCCCACTCCTCCGGTACCGGGACCGGCTGACCCTCGAACTGCGCCTCGATCCGCTCGTACGCCGCCTCCAGCTCCTCGCGCCCGGCGACGACCCGGCTCTGGTGGGAGGCGTGCGCGCCGAGCTGGGAGCCGCGCGGACGCTGGGAGAAGTAGGCTTCGACATCCTCCCGGGAGAGCTCGTGGGCGCGCCCGTCGATGCGTACCTGTCTCTCCAGCGGATGCCACGGGAAGAGCACCGCGCAGCGCGGGTTGTGCCCGAGGTCGGAGCCCTTGCGGGAGGCGGTGTTGGTGAAGAAGGTGAAGCCCTCGGTCGAGAAGCCCTTCAGCAGCACGGTCCGCGACGAGGGTGCGCCGGCAGCCGAGACGGTGGAGACCACCATCGCGTTGGGCTCGACGATGCCCGCGTCGCGAGCCTCGGCGTACCACCTCTCGAACATCAGGAACGGGTCGGTCGCGAGGTCGTCCTCGTGCAGCCCGCTGCGGGTGTAGTTCTCTCGTGCTGCCGCCAGCTCAGCCGCCAGATCCATGCCGTCGAGCCTATCTTCTGGGCGGGTGGGGCAGAATGCGGAACGACACTAGGAGAATGGGAGACGGCAGTGAGCCAGGTACAGCACGGTCTCGAGGGCGTCGTGGCCTTCGAGACCCAGATCGCGGAGCCCGACAAAGAGGGTTCGGCCCTCCGTTACCGCGGGGTCGACATCGAGGACATCGTCGGACGGGTTCCGTTCGAGAACGTCTGGGGTCTGCTGATCGACGGCTCATACGGCCCCGGGCTGCCGCCCGCGGAGGCCTACAACCTGCCGGTGCACACCGGTGACGTGCGCGTCGACGTCCAGGCCGCAATCCCCATGCTCGCGCCCGCCTTCGGGTTCGGGCAGACCTACGACATCTCCGACGAGCAGGCCCGCGAGGACCTCGCCCGCGTGGCCGTCATGGTCCTCTCCTACGCCGGCCAGTCGGCCCGCTCCATCCACCTGCCGGTGGTGCCGCAGCGCGAGGTCGACAAGGGCAGCACCTTGGCCGAGAAGTTCCTGATCCGCTGGCGCGGCGAGGCCGACCCCGCCCACGCCCACGCGATCGACGCCTACTGGTCCTCGGCCGCCGAGCACGGCATGAACGCCTCCACCTTCACCGCCCGGGTGATCACCTCCACCGGCGCCGACGTGGCCGCGGCCTTCTCCGGCGCGATCGGCGCGATGAGCGGTCCGCTGCACGGCGGTGCCCCCTCGCGCGTGCTCGGCATGATCGAGGACGTCGAGAAGTCCGGCGACGCCGACGCCTATGTGAAGGGCCTGCTCGACTCCGGCGAGCGGCTGATGGGCTTCGGCCACCGCGTCTACCGCGCCGAGGACCCGCGTGCGCGCGTCCTGCGCCGCACCGCCCGCGAGCTCAACGCACCTCGCTTCGAGGTCGCCGAGGCCCTGGAGAAGGCCGCGCTGGCGGAGCTGCGGGCCCGTCGCCCCGACCGCGTTCTGGAGACCAACGTCGAGTTCTGGGCCGCGATCGTCCTCGACTTCGCCCAGATCCCGGCCAACATGTTCACCTCGATGTTCACATGCGCCCGCACCGGTGGCTGGTCCGCCCACATCCTCGAGCAGAAGAAGACCGGGCGGTTGATCCGTCCGAGCGCCATCTACACCGGTCCCTCCCCCCGCCCCGCCGACGCGGTCGAGGGCTGGAACGCCGACTGGGCGAAGTAGGCACACCCGGGTTGTGAAGTCGAGAGTGACCTATAGATCACTCTCGACTTCACAACCTCAGAGGCGCTTGGCCATGCAGACCACGAGGTCGTCGTCCTTGTAGTAGCCGAAGGGCTCGACGTCCACATAGCCGTAGGCGGCGTAGAGGCCGATGGCCTCGTGCTGGAGGCCGCCGGTGGTGAGGACCATGGCCTCGAAGCCGGCGCTGCGGGCCGAGGCCTCGACGTGGGCGAGCATCCGCTTGGCGAGGCCTTGGCCCTGGGCCTCGGGCACGACGTACATCCGCTTGATCTCGGCGGTCATCTCGGTCCCGAGAGCGGGCTCGCCGGAGCGTCGCCAGGCGCCGGAGGCGACCGGGACCTCGTCGAGGTAGGCCAGGAAGTAGGTGCCCGCGGGCGGCTCGAACATCTCCGGGACCGTCGGGTCGTAGTCGGGTTCGCCGTAGCGTTCCACGTAGAACTCCTGGACCCGGTCGACCAGCTTCTGGGCATCCGGGTGGTCGTACGCGACCCGGCGAATCTCAACAGACACGTCGGTATTCTGGCCGATGCCCGCAACTTGCGAGAATGGGTTTATGACGCTGCAGATCCCCGCCGACCTCCTGCCCGCCGACGGACGTTTCGGGTCCGGGCCGTCCAAGGTGCCCACCGGCCGCCTGGAGGCGCTCGCCGCGACCGGGGTGTCGGTGATGGGGACCTCTCACCGGCAGCAGCCGGTGAAGGATCTCGTCCGCCGCGTCCAGACCGGGCTGGCCGACCTGTTCTCGCTGCCGGAGGGCTACGAGGTCGTCATCGGCAACGGCGGGTCCGTGGCGTTCTTCGACCTGGTGACGTACGCCCTGGTGCGCGAGCGCAGCCAGCACGCCGTCTTCGGGGCGTTCGGCAAGAAGTTCCTCTCCGCGGCCGAGGCGGCGCCCTGGCTGGCCGATCCCTCGGTGATCTCGGCCGAGCCGGGGGCCCTGGCCGTGCCGACGCACGAGGCCGACGTCGATGTCTATGCCTGGACACACAACGAGACCTCGACGGGTGTGATGGCTCCGGTCGTACGTCCCGCCGGCGCGGGTGCGGACCAGCTCACCGTCGTCGACGCGACCTCGGCGGCCGGCGGGCTGCCGCTCGAGGTGGCCCAGAGCGACGTCTACTACTTCGCACCGCAGAAGTCGTTCGCCTCCGACGGCGGTCTGTGGCTGACCCTGCTCTCCCCCGCCGCGATCGCGCGGGCAGAGGAGATCGCGGCGAGCGGGCGGCACATCCCGTCGTTCTTCTCGCTGACCGAGGCGATCAAGCAGTCCCGCAGCGCGCAGACCGTCAACACCCCCTCCGTCGCGACGCTCTTCCTGATGGCCGAGCAGCTCGACTGGATGAACTCCTCCGGCGGGCTGGACGCGATGGTCGCCCGCACCACCGCCTCCTCCGACGCGCTCTACGCCTGGGCCGAGAAGGCGCCGTACGCCCGCCCGTTCGTCGAGGACCCCACCCATCGCTCCCTCGTCGTCGGCACCGTCGAGCTCGACGCCGGCATCGACAAGGACGAGCTGCGCCGCGTCCTCGCCGAGAACGGCGTCGTCGACCTCGACGCCTACCGCGGCATCGGCACCAACCAGCTCCGGATCGCGATGTACCCCTCCGTCGACGCCGCCGACATCGAGGCCCTCACCGCCTGCATCGACTGGGTCGTCGACCGCCTCTGATCCGCCGAGTCGGCGCATCCTGACGCACAACCCCGCCGAGTCGGCTCGTCATGACGAGCCGACTCGGCGTCAGCTGCGCTTGCGGAAGATGAAGTACGCAGCGACGGCGAGCGCCACCAGGGCGATCGGGCCGGCGGAACCGCCGTCGTCCTCACCCTCGCCTTCGCTCGCCGGCTCGGCCTCGTCCGGGGCGGGGTCGGCGGTCGGATCAGCCGTCGGGGACGGCTCCTCGCCGAGGACCTCGCTGATCAGCGCGGGGTCGACCCGGATCACCTCTGCCCGGATGCCCTCGCTGGTCACGACCACCTCGCCCTTCGAAGTGACCCCGATGGCCTCGCCCTGCTCCTGGTCGGGGGTCCGGAACGAGCCCACCCGGTCCATCGAGGGCCAGTCGTAGATCGTGGCGGAGTAGTAGCCGCGTACGACCAGGTGCTTGCCGTCGGGGAAGAAGGCGCCGTCGGTGGCCATCGGGATGACCGGGGCGACCTCCTTCAACCGGTTGGGACCGTTGGGATCGAGGCGCTTGGGGACCGCGTAGAGCCGCCCGCCACCCCAGTCCTTCGTGGCGACGAAGACGCGGCCGTCGGGGTGGGCCAGCAGGGACTCGGCGTTGTGCGGCCCGTCGGGATAGACGAGCTCGTAGACGGTCGGCGAGACCGTGCGCTCGCCCCGCCCGATGCGCACCTTCGCGATCCTGATCGAGTCCCAGACACTGTTGTTGTCGCCGATGTCGCCGACCCAGACGTGGTTGCCGCCGGCGGGCGCGAGGCCTTCGACGTCGACCGGGTCGGCGGCCCAGTGGGTCACGCCGACCGTGTCACCGCGCGAGTCGACGGTGAAGACGCGGCCGCTGTCCCCGGAGTCGTTGGTGGTGGCGTACAGGCCCTTGCCGAGCGGCGTCAGCGCGCTGGCCTCGCTGATGGTCGGGTCGGAGAAGGCGAAGAGCACGTCGTCGCCGGCCGCGCTCGCGGGCACGGACGTGATCAGCAGCAGTCCGAGCGCGCCCGCGGCGGCGACGACCGCTTTCATCGGTCGGCGAGCAGCTCGCCGAGCTTCGGACGTACGCCCCACTCAGCCACCAGCTCGTCGTACTCCTTCTTCACCGAGCCGCCCTTGACCGGCGAGCCGGTGCGGATCGCGCGAAGCATGGTGTTGCGCGGGGTGTGCTGGCTCTCCACGAACTGCACCACCTCGACGCGGTAGCCGGACAGACGCAGCAGGCTCGCGCGCAGCGCGTCGGTCAACGTGTCGGCGAAGCGCTCGCGGAGGATGCCGTGGCGGGTGAGCATGGAGTAGGGCGCCGGGGTCGGGGCCTTGCGGAGCTGGGCCGCGATGTCGTGGTGGCAGCACGGCGCGGCCAGCACCAGCGGGGTCTCCCACTCGATCGCGCGGGCGAGGGCATCGTCGGTGGCGGTGTCGCAGGCGTGCAGAGCGAGCACGACGTCGGGCTTCTCGGTGAGCTGTACGCCCTCGATCGTCCCGGCCACGAACTCGGCCTTCACTCCCAGCTCGGCAGCGATCTTCGAGTTGTGCTCCCGCGACTGCTCCTTGACGTCGACGCCGGTGACGACGACGGGGAGCTCGCGGACCTCGGTGAGGTAGCGCTGGGCCGCGAAGGTCAGGTAGCCGTTGCCGGCACCCAGGTCGATGATCCGCAGCGGGTCCTCGGCGCTCGGCGTGCGGACCTTGCCGGACTTCATCGCGTCGGTCAGGGCGGCATCGAGCTGGCGCAGGAACTCCTCGACCTGGCGGTACTTCGCCTGGCGCGACGGCTTCAGCTTCCCGTCCTTGTCCGAGAGCCCGAGCACCCGGAAGACCGGATCGGACTCCGGCAGCAGCCGTTCTTTCGCCTGGTCATGGCCTCGTTCGACCTCGACCGGCGCGGTCAGCTCCGTGGTCGAGACCAGCGCCGTCGTGGGCGACTTCGCCTGGATCTGGGTCTGCTCGGTCGCCGTCGTCACGATCCAGTTGGCGAACGGTTCGTCGAGGAGATCGTCCAGTGCCGAACTATCTCCGACGGGATGATTCGCGGTGAAAGCCTGAGTCGCGTCGTACGTCGTGATCTGCAGGTGGCGCCCGGCCTTCAGGTCGACGTAGCGGATCTCGGCGCGACGCCACTTCGGCGTGGTGCCACGCTGCTTGCCCGACGCGACCGCCTTGACCAGCTGCTCGGGATCGAGGATCACCGACCGCATTCGGTTCAGCGCCCGCAACAGCGGCTCGGACTCCCTGCTCATCCCAGCACCCCCGCGACGATGACGATCAGCAGAAGGGCGACCAGCGCGCCGGGAATGATCATTCGGCGATAACGCGGATTCACCGTCTCAGTCTAGGCGCGAGGCGTACGCCGACGCCCATCGTCGCCGTCGGCTCAGGTGTTGAGCAGGTCGACGAGCACTCGCAGGCGAGCAGCCTTGTGCTGCGGAAGGAGCCGCTTGTTCCGGGCCAGGGTCGCCTGCCCGTGCAGGGCACTCCACACCACCTCGGCGACCGTCTCCTTCGCTGCGTCGACCGGAAGCGCGGATACGGACGTCACGATCTCCTCGAAGGCCTGCTTCATGGTGTCGGGTGTCTCCTCGACCGCGAACGCCAGGGTGGTCGGGGCATCGAACATCAGTCCGTACGTCGCCGGCCACTCCTCCGCGAAGTCGAGATACGCCTCGGCGAGCCGGTTCATCACCTCACGAGGCGCCCGGGCACGTCCGCGCCTGGTCCGGATACGCTCCCCCAGCTCGTCGAACCCCTCGAGCGCGACGGCGGCGGCGATGCCGGCCTTGCCTTCGGGGAAGTGGCCGTAGAGCACCGGCTGGCTGTACTCGATGGCATCCGCCAGGCGGCGCACCGTCACCGCCTCCCAGCCGTCCGCCTCGGCCATCCGACGGGCAGTGCGCACGATGTTCCGAGCCCGGTCGGCCCGCTCCTGTGTCTGCCTCTGCTGGTTCACCACACCCCGAATCTAGCACTGCTAGACGGATCCATCACTCATGCCCTAGCATCGCTAGAAAATCTAGCAATGCTAACTCAGGAGCACGGAAATGCTGCACACCATCGGTCTCACCATCGTCTGGATCGTCGTCGTGATGATCGTCTACGTCGGCGTGATGTATCTGCTCAAGAACGAGCCGAACGGGAAGGGCTTCGGCATCCCGGTCCTGCCCGCCCCCGACGCCAGAGCCTGGTGGCAGGTCAAGGGTGCGCGTGACATCGGCACCGGACTTCTGCTGGTGCCGCTGATCTTCCTGGAGCCGGACGCGTTGCCCTGGGTCGTCCTCGTCGAGGCGATGATCCCGTTCAGCGACATGCTCATCATCCTCGGCGCCCACGGGAGCAAGGCGCGGGCGTTCGGAATCCACGGCCTGACCGCGGCGCTCATGCTCGTCGCGGTCGTCCTGCTCTGGGTGGGCTGAGACTAGACGCGGGAGGCGAAGAGCTCGGCGAGGTGCATGGTGGGCACCGAGGCGAGGTCGTCGAGCTGGACCCGGCAGGACATCCCATCGGCCAGCACGATCGCGTCGGGCTGGGATCGGACCGCGGGCAGCAGGTGGGTCTCCGCGACCGCGACCGACACCTCGTAGTGGCCCTCCTCGACCCCGAAGTTGCCGGCGAGGCCGCAGCAGCCGGAGACCTTGGTGACCTTCGCGCCGGCCTGCGTCAGCAGCGCCTCGTCGGCCGTCCAGCCGAGCACGGCGTGCTGGTGACAGTGCGGCTGCGCGACGACCTCGACGCCGGTCAGGTCGGGCAGCTTCACGCGGCCCTCGCCGACCAAGCGGGTGACCAGCTCGGCGAAGGTGAGCATCCCGTCGCGTACGACCTCGGCCTCCGGGAGCGCGGAGAGCTCCACCGAGTCCGACCGCAGCGTCGCGGTGCACGACGGCTCGAGCCCGACGACGGGGACACCAGAGGCGACATAGGGCGCGAGCGTACGAACCGTCTTCTCCATGATCGCGCGCGCGTCGTCGAGCTGGCCGGTGGTGATCCAGGTGAGCCCACAGCACGCCTTCTCGCCGATCACCCGCACCGTCAGACCCTGCGACTCGAGCCAGGCGAGCGCGCCGTGACCGGACTGGGCGAAGAAGTGGTCGGTGAAGGAGTCGGCCCAGATCCATACGTCCGGGGTCTCGGGGAGCTTCGCGGTCGGCGCCGACCGCTTCAGCGTCTTCGGCGCGAACGCGGGGATCGAGCGCCGCTGGTCGATGCCCGCGGTCTTCTTGGCGATCTTCGCCAACGGGCCGATCTTGAGCGACGCGTTGGCCATGCCCGTGAACGGCGCCGCGAGCCGCGCCCACTTCGGCAGCTGCCCGAGAAGGGCGTGCGAGCGCGGCCGCCGCTCCCCGAGGACGTCGTGCTTCTGGTAGAGCGCCTCGGACTTGTACGTCGCCATGTCGATGCCCGTGGGGCAGTCGGACGCACATCCCTTGCAGGCCAGGCACAGGTCGAGCGCCTCGCCCACCGCGGGGTCGCCGAGCCCGCCGACGAGCGACCCGTCGAGCGCCTCCTGCAGCACGCGCGCGCGTCCACGAGTGGCGTCCTTCTCCTCGCGCGTGGCGAGATAGGAGGGGCACATCACCCCGACGGTCTTCGGCGCGACGCACTTGCCCACGCCGGTGCAGCGGTGCACGGCCGCACCCAGGTCACCGTGATCATGGATGAGCCGCAGCCCGGTCCGGGGAAGGGCACGAGGCCGCACCGGACGCAGGTCGTCGGTGATCGACGCGGGCCGCACGATGTTGCCCGGGTTGAGCAGCTCCGAGGGGTCACAGATGCCCTTGACCTGCTCGAAGAGGTCGATGGAGGTCGAGTCGTACATGAGAGGAAGCAGCTCCGAGCGCACCCGTCCGTCACCGTGCTCGCCCGAGAGCGAGCCGCCGTACGTCACCAGCCGAGAAGCGCATGCGGTCATGAACTCCCGGAACACCTGCGCCGACTCCGGCGAGTCCGGGGCGAAGGGGAAGTCGATGCGGCAGTGGATGCAGCCGTCGCCGAAGTGACCGTAGGGATAACCGTGCAGCCCGAAGTCCGACAGGATCCCTTCGAAGTCGCGCAGCCAGGCACCGAGGTGCTCCGGCGGGACCGCGGCGTCCTCCCAGCCGGAGTGGGCCGGCGTGGGCAGCGAGACACCGGCGAGACCGGCGCCGTCCTCGCGGATCCGCCACAGGGCGGCCGCCTCCAGAGGATCGACGACCACCCGCGACTCGAGCGCACCCGACTCCGCGGCGAGACGTTGCACCAGGTCAGGAGCGTCCTGACCGGCGACCTCGACCATCAGCCAGCCGGCTCCCTTGGGGAGATCCGGCACCGCGCGGCCCTTGGCGCGCACCAGGTCGGCGATCCGGGCGTCCATCCCCTCGCAGGCGATCAGCCGCCCCGGCGCCACCTGCAGGAGCGAAGGCACCGCGTCGGCGGCCTCCACCATCGTCGGGTAGCCGAGCACGAGCAGCAGCCGCCCGGGTGAGTCCTCGACGAGCCGTACGGTCGTCTCCAGGACGGTCGCCAGGGTGCCCTCGGTGCCGGCCAGGAACCGGTCGACCCGCCCGCCCTTCTCGGGCAGCAGGTGCTCGAGCGAGTAGCCCGAGACCTGACGGCCGAAGCGGCCGAACTCGGTGCGCACGTGGGCCAGGTGAGAACCCACGAGCGCCTGAAGCCGCTCCGCGGTCTCCCCCGAGGAGACTCCGTCCGCGTAGGCCGCCTGCTCGCCGTTGCCGAAGAGCACGGTCAGCGCTTCGATGTTGTCGACCGTGCGGCCATAGCCCAGCGCACGGTTGCCGCAGGCGTTGTTGCCGATCATCCCGCCGATGGTGCAGCGGGTGTGGGTGGACGGGTCCGGCCCGAACCGCAGCCCGTGCGGGGCGGCGGCCCGCTGCAGGTCGGCATGGATGACACCCGGGTCGATCCGCGCGGTCCGCGCCTCCGGGTCGATCTCGTAGATGGTCCGCAGGTCCCGGGTGTCCACGACGATCCCGGACCCGACGGCGTTGCCCGCGATCGAGGTGCCCGCACCTCGCATCGTCACCGGCGCCCCGGTCGCACGGGACACCGCGTGCACGGCGAGCAGCTCGTCGCGGGACTGCGGCCGTACGACGACCGAGGGCACGACCCGGTAGAGGCTCGCGTCGCTGGAGTAGAGCGCCCGGGCCAGCGGCGAGTCGTCGACCCGGCTGATCCCCTGGTTGCGCAGCTCATTCGCCAGATCCGAGGCAGTCGCATTCACCCGCTCATTGTCACAGACCGGCAGGTCGCCACCGCCCAGCGCCCATCGCAGGCGACCACAACCCGAACCCGTCTCACCAACCGATATCGGACTCTCATATAATGGGACAGCCCGCGAGAGTCGGGCACTTCCAGACCTCGGAGAGAGACCATGTCCGCCACCCCCGCACCGGCCAACCCGCGCTCCCGCGTGCTCGTCGCCAGTCTCATCGGCACGACGATCGAGTTCTACGACTTCTACGCGTACGCGACCGCAGCCGTCCTCGTGTTCCCCGCCCTCTTCTTCCCGGCCGGAGACCCGACCACCGCGCTCCTGGCGAGCTTCGCCGTCTTCGGCGCGGCGATGGTCGCCCGCCCGATCGGCGCGATCTTCTTCGGTCACCTCGGCGACCGTCTCGGCCGCAAGACGACGCTGGTGATCTCGCTGCTCACGATGGGCATCGCGACCTTCCTGATCGGTGCGCTCCCGACGTACGAGACCGTCGGCTGGGTCGCCACCGCGCTGCTCGTGCTGATGCGCCTGGCCCAGGGCTTCGCGCTCGGCGGCGAGTGGAGCGGTGCCGCCCTGGTCGCGACCGAGAACGCCCCCGAGGGCAAGCGCGCGATCTTCGGTACGTTCCCGCAGCTCGGCGCGCCGCTGGGCTTCATCCTCTCCAACGGCCTGTTCCTGGCGATCGCGGCGCTGCTCTCCGCCGAGGGCGCCGACCCGACCAAGCCGTCGGACGCCTTCCTGGCGTGGGGCTGGCGAGTGCCGTTCCTCTTCTCCGCGGTCATGGTCATCGTCGGCCTGTGGGTCCGGCTGCGTCTGGTCGAGAGCGACGTCTTCACCAAGAGCCAGGATGCCGGCCTGGTCCGCAAGGTTCCGCTCGCCTCGGTCGTGCGCAACCAGGGCAAGCAGCTGATCCTCGGCACCTTCTTCATGCTGGCGACGTACGTCCTCTTCTACCTGATGACCGCGTTCTCGCTGTCGTTCGGCACCGCCGCCACGGACCTCCCGGTGCCCGGCCTGGGCTACGGCTACACGACCTTCGTGCTGATGCTGATCTTCGGCGTCATCTTCTTCGGCATCTTCACGATGGTCTCGGGGCCGCTGGCCGAGCGCTTCGGCCGCCGCCGGCTGCTGATCGCGGTCACCCTCGGGATCATCGTCTTCGGCCTGGCCTGGGTGCCGCTGGTCAACGCCGGCACCGTCGGCGTGATCCTCTGGCTGGTCCTCGGCTTCTCCCTGATGGGACTCACCTTCGGCCCGATGGGCGCGCTGCTGCCGGAGCTGTTCCCGACCAGCGTGCGCTACACCGGCTCCGGCATCTCCTACAACGTCGCCTCGATCCTCGGCGCCGCGGTGGCGCCGTTCATCGCGGTCGCGCTGTGGAAGCAGGCCGACGGCTCGCCCGTCCTGGTCGGCGTCTACCTCTCCGTGATGGCCGTGATCACCCTGATCTCGCTGCTGATCGGCAAGGAGACCAAGGACGTGGCGCTCGAGGAGACCCCGGAGAAGGCCACCGTCTGACCGTCTAACCTGGCGAGGGTGACCGTCAGGATCATCTCCGCCACAGACGTACGCAGCATCTTCACGCCCCGCCTCGCGCTGGAGTCCCAGCGCGAGGCGTTCACTCGACTCGGAGCCGGGGAGGCCGTCCAGCCTCCCCGGCTGCTCGTCCCGGGGCCGGGCTCGTCGGTCTCCTTCTGCTACTCCTCCCGGATCGCCCGCGACGCCCCCGCGGTGAGCAAGTTCGGCAGCGTCAACCCGGCCAACGCCGCCCGCGGCCTGGGTGCCGTGCACTCGGTCATCACGGTCCTCGACGCCGAGACCGGCGCACCGCGCGCGATCATCAACGGCGACAGCGTCACCGAGCTGCGCACCTCGGCCGCGACCACGCTCGCGATGCAGCAGCTGGCGCCGTCCGCCGGGACCGTTCTCGTCGTCGGCACCGGCGCCCAGGCCCGGGCCCACCTCGCGGCCTTCGCCGTGACCCACCCCGACGCCGAGCTCCGGCTCTTCGGCCGGAACCCGTCCGCCGCCGCCGAGATCGCCGCCGAGCACGGTGCCGCTGCGCAGTCAGACCTGGAACAGGCCGTACGCAGCGCCGACATCGTCGTCCTCTGCACCTCGTCGCTCACCCCGGTGATCGAGGATGCCTGGGTCACCGACGGCACCACCGTGGCCAGCGTCGGCTCCTTCGCCCCCGACCGCGTCGAGCTGCCACCGTCGCTGTTGGGACGCGCCACGGTCGTCGTCGACCACCGGCCGTCGGCCTTGACCGACTCCGGGCCGGTCGTCGACGCCGTCGCCTCCGGGGCAGTCGACCCGGACCAGATCGTCGACCTCGGCGCCGTCCTGACCGGCGCAGCCACCCTCGACCGCGCGCGAACCGACGTCACCGCCTACCTCTCCGTGGGCGTCGGCGTACAGGACGCCGCAGCGGCAGCGATGATCCTCGCCGCGGCCGAAGAGCGGGCCGTCGGCGCCCGCATCGATCTCGACCAGTAGCCATGACCCGCAGTCCGATCCCGGCCCTGCCGAGTCGGCGCAAACTGACCAAGATCCCTGCCGAGTCGGCTCGTCATGACGCGCCGACTCGACACGGATCTTGGTCAGGACGAGCCGACTCGGCAGCTAAGCCGTTGCTTCGGCGGCCAACGCGGCCTTCACCACATCGAGCAGCGGCAGCGTCGCCAGCTCCTCACGGGTCACCCAACGTACGTCGTCGGTGGTGCCGTTCTGCTCGACCACCGTGGGGCTCGCGCCGTCGGCGACCGTCGCGGCGAAGATCAGGTGGACGCCGTGGAACTCCTCGTGACGACCGCTGGGGGCCGTGCCGGTGATGTTCACGTCGTGCACGTCGAGCACAGCGCCGACCTCGCAGGTGAGGCCACACTCCTCGACGACCTCGCGCTTCAGCGCCTCGCGCGGCTGCTCGCCGAAGTCGACCCCGCCGCCAGGCAGCGTCCAGGTGCCCGAGTGGTAGCCGAGCGGCGAGATCCGGGTGAGCAGGATCGCGTCGTCGGAGGGGCGGGTGATGAGCGCGTACGCGGCCAGCCGCTGCATCCGCGACGGCTTGTGCACCTCGAGGGCGTCGGTGACCAGCGGAGACGTCGGGATCTCGCCGCTCGTCACCGCAGCCAGGGGCAGCCAGGCCGCCTCCGCGGTGGACCCGTCGACCTCCATCGTCTGCGGTTCGGGAGCGTCGTGGGGCACCCAGCCGTCGTAGACGATCCGGATCGCGTGCGAGTTGACCCGCCGACCCAGCCGCCAGGCCTTGGCCTGGTGGACGGAGTAGACCCGTGCCTCGACGCCGACCTCGACCGGCACCCCGGCCTCCTCGTAGACCTCGCGCACGACCGCGTCGCGCGGGTCCTCGCCGTGGTCGATCCCACCGCCGGGCAGCGTCCACCGCTCCTCCGGCGTGACCTTCTCGGAGAGCCGACTGAGCAGGATCTCCGGCTCGGCGGCCGCACCGGCCCGGATGATGACGGCGTACGCCCCCACCCGCTGCACCTTCGGAAGCTTGCGTCGCCGCCCACCGCGGCCCCGATTCCGCGTCGCCATCAGCTGAACGGGGGTCGGGAGTCGAGAGCCAACGAGCGGCGACCGGCCCAGCGCCACACCTTGGCAGCCCGGTCACGGTCCTCGTCGGTGACCAGGTTGCCCATCCACCGCAGGGCCAGCGTCATCAGCCAGTCGGAGCGCATTCCCGCAGGTCCGAGGGTGGATACCAGCTTGGGGCGGGTCGCGACCCCGGCCAGACGGCGGGCGATCGAGAACGCCTCGCCGTAGTGCTCGCGCAGCGTCGCCGGCCAGGCGGTGGCCAGATCCTCGCCCGCGATCAGCGCGTCGGCGACCATCCGCCCGGTCTCCAGGCCGTAGTCGATCCCCTCGCCGTTGAGCGGGTTCACGCACCCGGCGGCATCGCCGATCAGCGCCCAGTTGGCGCCGGCGACACCGGAGACCGCACCACCCATCGGCAGCAGCGCGGACTTCTCCGCCCGCAGCTCGCCCGTGAGCCCGAACTCCTCGCGGCACTGCTCGGTGTAGTGCCGCATCAGCGGCTTGATCGCGACGTCCGCCGGCCGCTTCGAGGTGGCCAGCGCACCGGCACCGATGTTCACCTCGCCCGAACCGAGCGGGAAGATCCAGCCGTATCCCGGCAGCGCCTCACCGGACTCGTCACGCAGCTCCAGGTGGGAGGAGATCCACTCGTCATCGGCCTGGTCCGAGGAGATGTAGGCGCGCCCGGCGACGCCGTAGACGGTGTCGCGGTGCCACTCCCGGCCCAGCACCTTGCCGAGCGGCGAGCGCACGCCGTCGGCGACCACGACCGACCGGCAGGTGACCTCATGGCCACCTTCGAAGACGACCGCCGCGATCCGGTCCCCGTCCCGTCGCACGTCCACCGCGCGCACACCGTCGACGGCGGTCGCGCCGGACTTGATCGCCACCGTGCGCAGGTGGTCGTCGAGCTCGGTCCGCGGCACCGCAGACCCCCACGACGGCAGCGTGCCGCCGGGCCAGGGCAGGTGCAGCGTTTGCCCGAAACCGTGCGCCCGGAGGCCCTTCGAGACCGGGTGCGCACGCAGCCAGTCCTCCAGCCCGAGCCGGACCAGCTCGTGGGTCGCGCGCGGGGTCAGCCCGTCACCGCAGGTCTTGTCACGCGGGAAGACGGCCGCGTCGGTCAGCAGGACATCGACCCCGGCGCGCGCCAGCCAGGCCGCCGCGGCCGAGCCCGCGGGCCCTGCCCCCACGACGAGCACGTCAGCTGACTGCGGAAGGGACGAGGTCATGCTCATATCTTCCCAGAACCGTCCTACGGCCCGCGAAAGAACCCTCACCTCTGGCCGAAGCGAGCCTCTGCTAACTTATTGCAAGTTCTTCGCATTAGTCCTGAAGCAGCCTCGGAAGGCCCCCACGTGCACGACCCTCTCGGCGTACGTCGCCGCCGCCGGCGCGCCGTCGTCTGGCTCCTGGGCCTCCTCGCCGCCGCCGTGGTGACGGTCGTGGTCGCCGTCGGGCTGGGCGCTGCGTACGTGAGCCCCGGGACGGTCGCCCAGATCCTCGGCCACCACCTCCTCGGCCTACCCGAGGCCGGCTGGAGGGCCACCGAGGAGGCGATCGTGTGGAAGGTACGCCTCCCCCGCGTGCTCCTCGGCGCCCTCGTCGGAGCAGGCCTGGCCGTCACCGGCATGACGCTGCAGGCGATGGTCCGCAACGTGCTCGCCGACCCCTACCTGCTCGGGATCAACTCCGGCGCCTCCAGCGGAGCCGCGGCGGCGATCCTCTTCGGCGCGGGCACGGGCCTGGGGGCGTACGCCCTGCCCGGCTCCGCCTTCCTCGGCGCCCTCGCGGCGTCGTTCCTGGTGTTCGCCCTTGCCCGCAGCGGCGGCCGGGTCACCTCGCTGCGACTGCTGCTCTCCGGTGTCGCGGTCGGCTACCTGCTCTACGGCCTGACCAGCTTCCTGATCTTCGCCTCGGGCTCTGCCGAGGGTGCGCGATCGGTGATGTTCTGGCTGCTCGGCTCGCTCGGCCTGGCCCAGTGGAACGGCCTGCTCGCCGTCGTGGCCGTCGCAGTGCTCGCCACCATCACCCTGCTGACCCTGTCCGGTCGCGGTCTCGACGCGCTCGCGATCGGCGACGAGACCGCCCACACCCTCGGCATCTCCCCCGACCGCTTCCGCACCCTGCTGCTGATCGTGGTGGCCCTGACCGTGGGCGTCGTCGTCTCCGCCGCCGGCAGCATCGGCTTCGTCGGCCTCGTCGTGCCTCACCTCGCCCGCCGCGCGGTCGGCTCCGCCCACTCCGTGGCGATCCCGGCCGCCGCCCTCATGGGCGCGATCCTGCTGGTCTGGGCCGACGTGCTCGCCCGCGTGCTCCTCCAGCCCCAGGAGATCCCGATCGGGATCGTCACCGCGCTCCTGGGCGCCCCGTTCCTCATCGTCCTCATCCGGCGCTTCTCCGCGCGCGACGTCTGACCCGTCAGGAGCCACGAATGATCCGCCCCATGCTCGCCACCGCCGCCCTCGTGCTGGCCACGACCACCGCCTGCGGCACCGACGCCGCCGGTGATGAGGCCACCACGGACGGCTTCCCGGTCACCATCGAGAACTGCGGCGCCGAGGTCACCTTCGAGGCTCCGCCGGAGCGCGTCGTGATGCTGAAGAGCTCCGCCGTCCCCTATCTGCACGCGCTCGGCGTGATGGACCAGGTCGTGGCCAGGGCCGGCGAGTACCCCGCCGACTACTACGACACCGAGACCCAGGCAGAGCTCGACGACATCCCGCTGCTCACCGACGAGATGGACACCAGCGGCCACCTGCAGATCTCCAAGGAGATCGTCATCGCCGAGGAGCCCGACCTGGTCCTGGGCGAGGTCGACAACCTCTCTCGCGACACCCTCGACGCCGTCGACATCGATCTCCTCGAGGAGCCGGCGATGTGCCCCGAGGGCGTCGACGACCCCGGTTTCGATGACGTCTACAGCCAGCTGGAGGCCTACGGGAAGGTCTTCGACCGCGAGGACGAAGCCGCCCAGGCTGTCGCTGACCTGCGCAAACGCGTGACCGAGCTGGAGAAGGAGAAGGTCGGCGAGGGACGTACGGCCGCCGTGCTCTACCCCACCGTCGGCGGCGGCGTCACCTACGCCTACGGCACCAGGTCGATGGCCCATCCGCAGCTGGAGGCGGCCGGGTTCGAGGACGTCTTCGCCGACGTCGACGAGCGCGTCTTCGAGGTCTCGACCGAGGATCTCCTCGAGCGCGACCCCGACGTGATCATCCTGCTCCACAACGCCGGCGACCCGAAGGAGGTCGAGGAGTCGATCACCCAGCTCGCCGGCGCCGAGGACCTCACCGCGGTCAGGAACGGCGACGTGATGGCGCAGCTGTTCAACTTCACCGAGCCGCCATCGGCCCTCTCCGTCGACGGTCTCGAGCGGATCATCGACAGGTTCGGCCGGTGATCGAGGCGACGGGCCTGTCCTGGACGTACGCCACCACGACGATCCTCGAGGACGTCGACGTCGCCTCCCACGAGGGCCGGGTGCTCGGCCTGATCGGCCCGAACGGCAGCGGCAAGACCACCCTGCTCCGGCTGCTCTACGGCGCCCTCCGCGGCGGCGGCACCGTCGAGATCGACGGCGACGACCTCGCCACGCTCCCCGCCAAGCATGTCGCCCGGCGCCTGGCCGTCGTCGTCCAGGAGTCCGGCACGGACACGACTCTGACCGCCGGCGAGATGGTCCTTCTAGGACGTACGCCTCATCTGTCCGCCTTCGCCAGGGCTGGTGACCACGACCTGGCGATCGCGGCGGAGTGCCTGGAGCGGGTCGGCGGGACCCACCTCGGGCCGCGCTCCTTCGCCGCTCTCTCCGGGGGCGAGCGGCAGCGGGTGCTCATCGCCCGGGCGCTGGCGCAGGAGGCGACCCACCTGCTCCTCGACGAGCCGACCAACCACCTCGACATCCGCTACCAGCACGAGATCCTGTCCCTGGTGCGGAAGCTCGGGACGACGGCGATCGTCGTGCTCCACGACCTCAACCTGGCAGCTCGCTACTGCGACGACCTGGTGCTGCTCGACCGGCGCCGCGTCGCCGCGCGCGGCACCGTCGACGAAGTGCTCCGCCCCGAGATCCTGGAGCCGGTCTACGACATCGGCATCGAGCGGCTCGAGCTGCGCGAGGAGATCCACCTCCTCTTCCGCCCCGCGAACTGACCCCGCCTCAGAGCTCCGGGTCGGCCTCGACCCTGGTCTCGGGTGCGGCCTCGTCGTCCGGGTCGACGCCGGGAAGGTGCGCCTCCCAGAGCTCGACCTCCATCACGTAGAGCCGCAGCGACGCCTCGCCGCGCAGCTGCTCCGGCTTGAACGCCCGAGCCGTCCCGACCAGCCGGTGGAACGCCACCTCGCAGCGTTTCTCGAGCTCGAAGTCGGGCACCTGGCGCGCCATCCCGGTGACGTACGCAGCACTCGCCCCCGACCCCGGCAGCACCGAGGAGTCGAAGATGACTCCGGCCACGCGCGGGTCGCGGACGATGTTGCGGGAGTGCTGCGCATCGGGCGCCGAGACCCAGTAGAGGTCTCGATAGCCGTCGTGGGAGAAGTAGACCGGCGAGGTACGCGGGCGCCCGTCGGGATCCGAGGTCGCCAGCACCAGGTAGGCGACCTCGTCGACGATCCCGCGGACGTGTCTGTCCAGATCAGCTGCCATACCCCAGAGGGTAAACAATTTTCCCAGCGGTGACCTGCGTATACGCGCGGCAGCTCGAAGCCGCGCCTGGGGCGCTCCTAGTGGAACGCGTGATGAGACAGGAGCGACACGTTCTTGTCCGCACACCCGGTCGTCCGGTGGCGGACGAACTGGGAGTCGTAGGAGTCCGGCACGAAGACCCGGAACCCGTCCACCTCGGTCGGCTTGCAGGCCGAGGCCGGGTAGTTCTCGGCCGTCGACTCGGAGATCTCGCTGACCGCCACCTGACCCGGCTTCATGATCACCGTGCGCCACTTGCCCTCACGCGCCGCGGGCGCGCCCACCTGGGTGCCGTCGCCGCCCCCGACGTACGACAGCCCGCCGAAGCCACCGAGGGCACACGCTTGGTCGGAGACGTTGGTCAGCGTGATCTCGCCGAACCGTGAGCCCGCGCCCGCGTCGGTCGCGCGATAGCCGGCCTTCAGGTCGGCGTCGGCACACTTCGGCGTCACCGGATCCGCCGGCGCAGGGTCGAAAGAAGAAGACTCAGTCCTCACCGGCGAACCCCCCGTGGCCGCCGGTGAGGACTGAGTCGGGGACGATGCCGCGCTGCTCGCTTGGGAGGGGTCCGCGGTCCCGGAGGCAGATGGTGACGCGTCGACCGCCCCGTCCGTCGTCGACGCACAACCTCCCGCCGCGAGCACGCCGAGGATCCCGAGACCGACCATCATCAGCCGCATGTGCCGCATCGTCGCTCCTCGAGTAGCAGACAATTCATCGTCCCACCCCTGAGACGTGCGGGCGTCCCGGTCCGTTGCATCTCAATTCGAGATTTCTTCAGACCCTGCCGTCAAGGCCTGCCGTCGTACGCCGTCCGAGCAGCGTCGACCTCCGGCATGTGCTCCTCGGCCCAGGCCTTGAGGTGGCCGAGGACCGGAAGCAGCGTCTGGCCGAGCGGGGTGAGCTCGTAGTCGGTCCGCACCGGCACCGACGGGGTCACCGTGCGGATCAGCAGGCCGTCGCGCTCCATCTTCCGCAGCGACTGGGTCAGCATCTTCTGGCTCACCCCCTCGATCTGCGAGGCCAGCTCCGAATACCTCAGCGGCCCGCGGAGCCCCAGCGCCACGATCGCCAGGCTCACCCACTTGTCACCGATCGTGTCCAGCAGCCGCCGGCTCGGACACAGCGCGTTGAACGCGTCGAATCCGCTGGGCCGCTCGGCCGTCGTCGTCCCCATGGCAGACCTCCAGGTGCGTACGCCACTTCAAAGTGCCTTCTTCCCAAAGGAGAGTAGGGCACCGAAAGTAGTACTGCAAGGACGCCATCCACCGCAAAGGACGAACACCATGTACGCACTCATCTCCCGCGCCGGCGACCCGACCCCGCGCCTCGAGGAGCTCCCGGCACAGCCGCTCGGCCCCGACGACATCCGGGTCGAGGTCGCCGCGGCCGGCTTCACCCTCTTCGACGCCTTCGTCGCCGCCGACCACGCCCCCATCGGCCTGCCCGACGTGATCGGGCTCGGCTTCGACTTCAGCGGCGTGGTCACCGAGATCGGCGAGGCCGTCTCCGGATTCGCCGTCGGCGACAGGGTCGCCGGGTTCCACGGCGACCCGGCCGCCGGCACTCGCGCCCACGCGACCGAGGTCGTCCTCGCCGCCGCCGACGCGGCCACCCTTCCCGACGGCCTCGCCCTCGAGGCAGCCGCCGCGGCTCCGCTCAACGCCCTCACCGCCCGCCAGGCGCTCGACCTGCTCGGCACCGAGCGCGGCAGCCTGCTCGTCACCGGAGCCGCCGGCGGCGTCGGCCTGTGGGCACTGGCTCTCGCCAAAGCCGACGGTTGGACGGTCGACGCCGTGGTACGCCCCGGCACCGAGCATCTCGTCACCGGCGCCGACCGCACCCTCACCGAGATCGAGCCGGGCACCCACGACGCCGTCCTCGACCTCGCGGCCCTCAACGAACCGGCCTTGGCAGGCGTACGCGACAACGGCCGTTACGTCAGCGTCAAGCCCGGCCGGGCCCCGGAACCGGAGCGCGGCATCGAGGTCTCGACGGTGATGAGCCACGCCGACGGGGCGGCACTCGCCGATCTCCTCCAGCTGGCCGCCGACGGCACCGTGCCGACCAGGATCGCCGCGACCCGTCCGCTCAGCAAGGCCGCCGAGGCCTACCAGGAGGCCGTCGCGGCACCGGGCTCCGACGGGCGCTGGCTGCTCGTGCCCTGAGGACGTACAAATGGCGAAGGCCCCGCCTCCCGAGGGAGGCGGGGCCTTCGTCTGACTACTGGATCACGACTGGTACGAACCGAAGTCGAAGTCGTCCAGCGCGACGGCCTGGCCGCCGGTGTTGCCGAACTCGTAGTCGTAGTTGTCGTAACCGGTCACGGAGTACGCCGCGGCGCGAGCCTCATCGGTCGGCTCGACCTTGATGTTCCGGTAGCGCTCCAGGCCGGTGCCGGCCGGGATGAGCTTACCGATGATGACGTTCTCCTTCAGACCGCGCAGCGAGTCGGAGCGGCCGTTGATGGCAGCGTCGGTGAGGACGCGGGTGGTCTCCTGGAAGGAGGCCGCCGACAGCCAGGACTCGGTGGCCAGCGAGGCCTTGGTGATGCCCATCAGCTCCGGACGACCCGAGGCCGGCTTGCCGCCCTCGGAGACCACGCGCCGGTTCTCCGACTCGAAGTCGATACGGTCGGCCAGGTCGGACGGCAGCAGGTTGGTGTCACCGGACTCGAGCACCGTGATCCGGCGCAGCATCTGCCGCACGATGATCTCGATGTGCTTGTCGTGGATGGACACACCCTGCGACCGGTACACGGCCTGGACCTCGTCGACGAGGTGCTGCTGCGTCTTGCGGACACCGAGGATACGGAGGACCTCCTTGGGGTCCGGCGTACCGACGGTCAGCGGAGCACCGACCTCGATGTGGTCACCGTCGCCGACCCGCAGCCGCGAGCGGCGCGAGACGACGTACTCGATGACGTCCGAACCGTCGTCCGGGGTGACCAGGACCTTGCGGGCCTTGTCGGTCTCCTCGATCTCGATCCGTCCGGCGACCTCGGAGATCGGCGAGACACCCTTCGGCGTACGCGCCTCGAAGAGCTCGACGACACGCGGCAGACCCTGCGTGATGTCGTCGGCCGACGCCACACCACCGGTGTGGAACGTACGCATGGTCAGCTGGGTGCCGGGCTCACCGATGGACTGGGCGGCGATGATGCCGACCGCCTCACCGATGTCGACGAGCTTGCCGGTGGCCAGCGAGCGGCCGTAGCACTTGGCACACGTACCGGTGCGGGCCTCACAGGTGAGGACCGAACGGACCTTGACCTCGGTGATGCCGGCGCGAACCAGCTCCTCGATCTTGACGTCGCCCAGGTCCTCACCGGCGACCGCGAGAACCTCGCCGGTCGACGGGTGCTCGATGTCGACGGCAGCCGTGCGAGCGTACGCAGCGGTCTCGGCGTTGTCGTCCTTGACGACGACGCCGCCCTGGTCGACGCCGATGACCTTCGGCAGACCGCGCTCGGTGCCGCAGTCGTCCTCACGGATGATGACGTCCTGCGAGACGTCCACCAGACGACGGGTCAGGTAACCCGAGTCGGCGGTACGCAGCGCGGTGTCGGCCAGGCCCTTACGAGCACCGTGGGTGGAGATGAAGTACTCCAGGACGGAGAGACCCTCGCGGAAGTTCGACTTGATCGGCCGCGGGATGATCTCGCCCTTCGGGTTGGCCACCAGGCCTCGCATGGCGCCGACCTGGCGGATCTGGTTGAAGTTACCCGAAGCGCCCGAGGTGACCTGCATGTAGATCGGGTTCTTGCGGTCGAACGCGGCCTCCATCGCAGCACCGACGACCTTGGCGGCCTCGGTCCAGATCTCGACGAGCTCCTGACGGCGCTCCTCGTCGGTGACCAGACCACGCTCGAACTGCTTCTGCACCTTGGCAGCCTGAGCCTCGAAGGTCTCAAGGATCTCGGCCTTGTTCGGCGGCGTGGTGACGTCGTCGATGGAGACCGTGACACCCGAACGGGTGGCCCAGTGGAAGCCGTTGTCCTTGAGCGCGTCCAGCGACGCCGCGACCTCGACCTTGGTGTAGCGCTCGGCCAGGTCGTTGATGATCGCTCCGAGCTGCTTCTTACCGACCTCGTAGTTCACGAAGGGGTAGTCGGCGGGGAGGGTGTCGTTGAAGATCACCCGGCCCAGCGTGGTCTCGACGACGATCGGGTCACCCGCGGTCCAGCCCTCCGGCACGTCGTATCCGACGGACGGGACGATGTCGTCGAGGCGGATCTTGATCTTCGACTGCAGCGTGATCTCGAGGTGGTCGAAGGCCATGATGGCCTCGGCCGGGGACGAGAAGGCACGGCCCTCGCCGACCTCACCCTCGCGGTCGGAGGTGATGAAGTACAGACCGATGATCATGTCCTGGGTCGGCATGGTGACCGGACGACCGTCGGACGGCTTGAGGATGTTGTTGGTCGAGAGCATCAGGATGCGAGCCTCGGCCTGGGCCTCCGCCGACAGCGGCAGGTGGACAGCCATCTGGTCACCGTCGAAGTCCGCGTTGAACGCGGTGCAGACGAGCGGGTGCAGCTGGATGGCCTTACCCTCGATCAGCTGCGGCTCGAAGGCCTGGATGCCGAGGCGGTGCAGGGTGGGCGCACGGTTCAGCAGAACCGGGTGCTCGGTGATGACCTCTTCGAGGACGTCCCACACGACCGGACGAGCACGCTCGACCATCCGCTTGGCGGACTTGATGTTCTGAGCGTGGCTCAGGTCCACCAGGCGCTTCATCACGAACGGCTTGAACAGCTCCAGGGCCATCTGCTTCGGCAGACCGCACTGGTGCAGCTTGAGCTGCGGACCAGAGACGATGACCGAACGGCCGGAGTAGTCGACGCGCTTACCGAGCAGGTTCTGACGGAAGCGACCCTGCTTGCCCTTGAGCATGTCGGAGAGCGACTTCAGCGGGCGGTTGCCCGGCCCGGTGACCGGGCGGCCACGACGACCGTTGTCGAACAGCGAGTCGACGGCCTCCTGCAGCATCCGCTTCTCGTTGTTCACGATGATCTCGGGAGCACCGAGGTCGAGGAGACGCTTGAGGCGGTTGTTGCGGTTGATCACACGACGGTAGAGGTCGTTGAGGTCGGAGGTCGCGAACCGGCCACCGTCGAGCTGCACCATCGGGCGCAGGTCCGGCGGGATGACCGGGACGGCGTCGAGCACCATGCCGGTCGGCTTGTTGCCGGTCTTGCGGAAGGCGTCGACGACCTTGAGGCGCTTGAGCGCGCGGACCTTGCGCTGACCCTTGCCGGTGGCAATGGTCTCGCGCAGGTTCTCGACCTCGGCCTCGATGTCGAAGCCCTCGAGGCGCTTCTGGATCGCCGTGGCGCCCATGTGGCCCTCGAAGTACTTCCCGAACCAGGTCTTCATCTCGCGGTAGAGCAGCTCGTCGCCCATGAGGTCCTGGATCTTCAGGTTCTTGAAGGTGTCCCAGACCTCGTCGAGACGGTTGACCTCACGCTCGGTGCGGTCACGCAGCTGCTTCATCTCGCGCTCGGCGCCGTCCTTGACCTTGCGCTTGGCGTCGGACTTGGCGCCCTCGGCCTCGAGCGCGGCCAGGTCGGTCTCGAGCTTCTTGGCGCGGTCGTTGATCGCCACGTCGAGCCGGCCGGTCAGCATCTTGCGCTGCTGG
This sequence comes from Nocardioides sp. NPDC101246, assembly GCF_044767415.1. Taxonomy (NCBI): domain Bacteria; kingdom Bacillati; phylum Actinomycetota; class Actinomycetes; order Propionibacteriales; family Nocardioidaceae; genus Nocardioides; species Nocardioides sp. NPDC101246. The sequence continues at coordinate 165,961 of NZ_JBIWNX010000012.1, read as the reverse complement.
TCGACCTTCGCCTCGAGCGAGGACAGGTCGCGGTGACGCGCGTCCTCGTCGACGGAGGTGATCATGTACGCAGCGAAGTAGATGACCTTCTCCAGGTCCTTCGGCGCGAGGTCGAGCAGGTAGCCCAGCCGCGACGGAACGCCCTTGAAGTACCAGATGTGGGTCACCGGGGCGGCGAGCTCGATGTGGCCCATCCGCTCGCGGCGTACCTTGGAGCGGGTGACCTCGACGCCGCAGCGCTCGCAGATGATGCCCTTGAAGCGCACGCGCTTGTACTTGCCGCAGTAGCACTCCCAGTCCCGGGTGGGACCGAAGATCTTCTCGCAGAAGAGGCCGTCACGCTCGGGCTTGAGCGTGCGGTAGTTGATGGTCTCAGGCTTCTTGACCTCGCCGTGGCTCCACGCGCGGATCTCGTCCGCGGTGGCCAGGCCGATCTTGAGCTGATCGAAGAAGTTGACGTCGAGCACGGTGGCTTCCAGTTCCTTCGTTAGTTCTTGGAAAGTTCAAAGGGGACTGAGGGAGGGGAGGTACGCCCGGAGGCGCACCTCCCGCTCGTCAGACTTCCTCTACGGAAGAGGGCTCGCGACGGGAGAGGTCGATGCCGAGCTCCTCGGCGGCGCGGAAGACGTCTTCCTCCGCGTCACGGAGCTCGATCGCCGAACCGTCCTGGCTCAGCACCTCGACGTTCAGGCACAGCGACTGCATCTCCTTGACGAGAACCTTGAACGACTCCGGGATACCCGAGTCGGGGATGTTCTCGCCCTTGACGATCGCCTCGTACACCTTCACACGGCCGGGCACGTCGTCCGACTTGATGGTGAGGAGCTCCTGCAGGGCGTAGGCGGCGCCGTACGCCTCCATCGCCCAGACCTCCATCTCACCGAAGCGCTGGCCACCGAACTGGGCCTTACCGCCGAGCGGCTGCTGGGTGATCATCGAGTACGGACCGGTCGAACGCGCGTGGATCTTGTCGTCGACCAGGTGGTGCAGCTTGAGGATGTACATGTAGCCCACGGCCACCGGCTCCGGGAACGGCTCGCCGGAGCGACCGTCGAAGAGGCGGGCCTTGCCGTCGGTGCCGACCACACGCCGACCGTCCCGGTTGGGGAGGGTCGCGCTGAGCAGACCGGTGATCTCGTCCTCACGCGCGCCGTCGAAGACCGGGGTGGCCACCTTGGTGCCCGGCTCGGCCTTGTCGGCGTGGATCTTGATGAGGCGCTGCTTCCAGGCGCTGTCCTCGGGGTCCTCGGAGAGGTTGAGGTCCCAACCCTGCTTGGCGAGCCAGCCGAGGTGGAGCTCCAGGACCTGTCCGATGTTCATACGACGCGGAACACCGAGCGGGTTGAGCAGAACGTCGACCGGGGTGCCGTCCTCCATGAACGGCATGTCCTCGACCGGCAGGATCTTCGCGATGACGCCCTTGTTGCCGTGACGGCCGGCGAGCTTGTCACCCACGGAGATCTTGCGCTTCTGCGCCACGTAGACCCGAACCAGCTGGTTCACGCCCGGGGGCAGCTCGTCGCCCTCCTCACGGTCGAAGACGCGGACACCGATGACGGTGCCCTCCTCGCCGTGCGGAACCTTCATCGAGGTGTCGCGGACCTCGCGCGCCTTCTCACCGAAGATCGCGCGGAGCAGACGCTCCTCCGGGGTCAGCTCGGTCTCGCCCTTCGGGGTGACCTTGCCGACCAGGATGTCACCGGTGGTGACCTCGGCGCCGATGCGGATGATGCCGCGCTCGTCGAGGTCGGCCAGCATCTCCTCGGAGACGTTCGGGATGTCCCGGGTGATCTCCTCCGGACCCAGCTTGGTGTCGCGGGCGTCGACCTCGTGCTCCTCGATGTGGATCGAGGTGAGGTAGTCCTGCTGCACCAGACGCTGGGAGAGGATGATCGCGTCCTCGTAGTTGTGGCCCTGCCACGACTGGAAGGCGACCAGGAGGTTGGCACCCAGCGCCATCTCGGCACCCTGGGTCGCCGGACCGTCGGCCAGCGGGGAGCCGACCTCGACCCGGGCGCCCTCGTCGACCAGCGGCTGCTGGTTGACGCAGTTGCCCTGGTTGGAGCGCTCGAACTTCGCGAGCTTGTAGGAGGTGTAGGTGCCGTCGTCGTTGAGGGTCTCGATCAGGTCGGAGGAGACCTCCTTGACCACACCGGCCTTCTTCGCGACGAGCACGTCACCGGCGTCGACAGCCGCGCGGTACTCGATGCCCGTGCCGACCAGCGGCGAGTCGCTGCGGACCAGCGGCACCGCCTGACGCTGCATGTTGGCGCCCATGAGCGCACGGTTGGCGTCGTCGTGCTCGAGGAACGGGATCAGCGCGGTCGCGACCGAGACCATCTGGCGCGGCGAGACGTCGATGTAGTCGACCTCGTCGGCCAGGAGCTCGGAGACCTCACCGTCGCGCTGGCGGACCAGCACGCGCTCGGTCGCGAACTTCATGTTCTCGTCGACGGCCGCGTTGGCCTGCGCGATGACGTAGCGGTCCTCGTCGTCGGCGGTCAGGTAGTCGATCCTGTCGGTGACGACACCGTTCTCCACCTTGCGGTAGGGCGTCTCGACGAAACCGAACGGGTTGATCCGGCCGAAGGAGGCCAGCGAACCGATCAGACCGATGTTGGGACCTTCAGGGGTCTCGATCGGACACATCCGGCCGTAGTGCGACGGGTGGACGTCTCGGACCTCCATGCCGGCGCGGTCACGGGAGAGACCACCCGGGCCGAGAGCCGACAGACGCCGCTTGTGCGTCAGGCCCGCGAGCGGGTTGTTCTGGTCCATGAACTGCGACAGCTGCGAGGTGCCGAAGAACTCCTTCAGCGCAGCGACCACGGGACGGATGTTGATCAGGGACTGCGGCGTGATCGCCTCGACGTCCTGGGTCGTCATCCGCTCGCGCACCACCCGCTCCATACGAGCCAGGCCCGTACGCAGCTGGTTCTGGATCAGCTCGCCGACCGTCCGCATCCGGCGGTTGCCGAAGTGGTCGATGTCGTCGGCGGCGATGTCGATCGTGCCCTGCGGCATGTCGAGCTGGGCGCGCCCGTCGTGCAGCGCCACGACGTACTTGATCGTCGCGACGATGTCGTCGACGGTCAGCGTCTGCTGGTCGAAGGCCTCGGTCAGACCGAGCTTCTTGTTGACCTTGTAGCGACCGACCTTGGCGGTGTCGTAGCGCTTCGGGTTGAAGTAGTAGTTGTTCAGCAGCGTCTGCGCGGCCTCACGCGTCGGGGGCTCGCCCGGGCGCAGCTTGCGGTAGATGTCGAGCAGCGCGTCGTCCTGAGCGGTGGTGCTGTCCTTCTCGAGGGTCAGCATCATCGACTCGTACTCGCCGAACTCCTCACGGATCTGCTCGTTGGTCCAGCCGAGGGCCTTGAGCAGCACGGTGACGTTCTGCTTGCGCTTGCGGTCGAGGCGGACGCCGACCAGGTCGCGCTTGTCGATCTCGAACTCAAGCCAGGCGCCGCGGCTCGGGATCAGCTTGGCGGTGTAGATGTCCTTGTCGGACGTCTTGTCGGCGGTGCGCTCGAAGTAGACGCCCGGGGACCGGACGAGCTGCGAGACGACAACACGCTCGGTGCCGTTGATGACGAAGGTGCCCTGTTCGGTCATGAGCGGGAAGTCGCCCATGAAGACCGTCTGGCCCTTGATCTCACCGGTGTCGTTGTTGGTGAACTCCGCCGAGACATAGAGAGGCGCGGAGTAGGTGAAGTCCTTCTCCTTGCACTCCTCGACGGTGTACTTGGGGTCGTAGAAGACAGGGCTCTCGAACGAGAGGGACATCGTCTCCGAGAAGTCCTCGATCGGGGAGATCTCCTCGAAGATCTCCTGTAGACCGGACTTGTGAGACACGTCCTCGCCCGCTGCTTCGCGGGCGGCGACCTGCTCCTGCCAGCGCTCGTTACCGATCAGCCAGTCGAAGCTGTCGGTCTGGAGGGCGAGGAGCTTGGGAAGCTCGAGAGGCTCTGAGATCTTAGCGAAAGAGATGCGGCGAGGGGTGGAGTCACCCGACGAGGTGCGCGCGGCCAAGAGGAATCCTTCGACAAGGTTCGCAGGTGGATTCGCGCTGCCGACCACCGAACAGCCACCGGGCAGGCTGAGGGGCATATGAAGGCATGCGCAAAGCGCCATAGTACGGCACAAAAGCGCACTTCACAACACCGGGCCCAATTAAAAGTCCGGCGTACCTTCATTCACACCTGCGGCGCTCGAACCTCGGCGTTGTCGGTGCAGTGCCATTGTCGAGCATCGCGGATGATCATGCGCCCCATCGGCACTCCGGGTCAAGCATCCGCGCCAATCGGTCCGAACCACGGAAATGTTATTCCAATCACTTGACAGGTAGCGCAAAGGTCTGGAAGCCCGGGCTGACCTGGCCTAGTCCTTGCTGGGCTGGGTCTCGACCTTGTCCACCAACCACTCGTCGCCGACCTTGGCCATCGTGAGCATCGCGTACTCCTGGTAGCCGATCGGGGTGCTCCGCTGGGCGTTGGTGACCTGGCGGTCGACCAGCACGAGGATCTGCACGGTGTCCTCGGAGACCCGGATGACACCGGCGTCGACCGGGGCGAGCGTCTTCACCACGGTCTTCGTCTCGGGGACGTTGTCGACGAGCACCGCGAAGAGCCGGTCGTAGTCCTCGCGGTAGTCCTTCGTCATCACGTCGTGAGCCTTGCTCTTCGACTCGTCCATCTTGCTGTAGTCGTAGGAGAGCAACGGGACGACGGCCTTCTTCGCCGCCTCGAGCGCGTCGCCGCCCTGCTCCTCGACGAGGAGCTTGTGGTTGCGGGTGATCTGCTTGCCCACCGCACCCTCGACCGTGCTGGTCGTGACGTTGTTGTTGGAGACGGTGGCGACCTTCTCCTGCCCGAAGAAGACCACGCCGGCAGCGACGACCGCGGCCAGGGCGAGCGTGCCGGCGGCGACCAGGCCCCACGTCGGGAGCAGCGGCAGCGTACGGCCCTCGGCCGCCGTCGCCTCGGCGTCCGGCTCCTCGTCGGCAGGCTCGTCGTCCTCGGGCTCGTCGTCGGTCGCGTCGGCTGCCGCCTCGGCCTCGACATCGGCTGCCTCGTCGGTCTCGACGGGGTCCTCGGCGTCATCCTCCTCGGCCGCAGCCTCCTCGAGAGCGGCCAGCTCCGCGTCGTACGCAGCGCGCTTCTTCTCGTCCAGCAGGACGGCGGCGGCTTCGTTGAGGGTGCGGAAGCGGCGATCGGTCGGGTCCAGGTCGGCGATCGCGGACTTCCACGCCGCGCGGATGTCGTCGGTGGCGGCATCGGGCTCGACGTCGAGCAGGTCGTACCAGGTCGGACTAGTCATCGTGGAACTCATGGTGTCACCCCTTCGCTGCTTTCGGCTGTAGGAGCTTCCTCGGCGGGGTACCAGTCGTCGACCAGCCACTTCCCGTTCTGCTTCACGAGCTCCACCTCCGTCCGGGCGAGCTGGCGCGCCGCCTCGACGCGCTCCTCGGAGCCCTCGGCCTTCGGGTAGGTGATCGCGAGCTCGGCGACGACGAGCACGGTCGCGCTGTCCTCGTCGAGGCCGGCGACGCCGGTGCTGTGCACGTTCGTGGTGCGGCCGACGCCCTGCTGGACGACGGTGGCCTCGGCGAAGGCGACGTTGCCCAGGAAGCTCTTCTCGAACTTCGGCGTCAGCAGCTCACCCACCCGCTCGCGATACTTCGGCATCGTCTTCTTGTCGGCGCCGACGTCGTCGGGACCGTAGGTGTTGACCCGGTCGACGAACTTGTCGGCCGCCGCCATCACCTGCTCGCGCTGGCTCACCACCGAGTCGTCGGCGCCGCGGGTCAGCTGCCAGCCGACGTAGCCGACGGCAGCCAGGATCACGGCGATCAGCAGGGCCAGGACGCCCCAGCGGAGCAGTGCGCCCCGCTTCGCGGTCGTCTGGTCGGTCTCTGCGCCGGTCTCCGTGTCGGGTCCGGGGTCGGTCGTGGTGCTCAAGACGGATCACTCTCTGTGGTCAGCGGCTCCAGGAGCCATTTCCAAGCGTCAACACCGTACGCCGCGGGCGGTTCGGTGTTGATTCGGCAGCACTCCGGGGCCCCGACCCCGGTCGGCTGCGTGATGGTCAGGGATGCGGCTACTCGGTCTCCATCGGCTGGAGGTAGAGCCACTTCCAGGCGTCCTCGCCGTAGGAGGCGGGAGCAGGGGTCGACACCGTGGTCTCCTCGGCCTCGCCCCAGGTGAGCTCGCCGGTGTCCGGGTCGAAGCTGGCGATCGAGTCTGTGCCACCGACGGCGGCACGCGGCACCTGGCTGGAGCCACGAGGGTTCGACTTGCTCGGGTCCTCGGTGCAGGAGACCTCCGTGTTGAACGGACGGCTCTGCAGGTCCAGCGGACTGCGCTTCTTCGTGCTCTCGTAGCCCTTCTTGCACGGCGCCTGGGTGGTCAGCGCCAACCCGAAGTGAGCCTGTGCCAGGCCGGGGTGGCCGACGTCGACGACCGCGAAGCTGCCCTCGACGACGACCGGGAAGATCGAGAGCAGGTGCCTGACGCCGGGCAGGTTCTTCTGGACCACCTTGCCGGTCACCAGCACCTCGTTGAGGAGCTCGCTGATCTCCACGTCGTTCTGCTCCAGGAACTGCCGCAGCTCGACCGAGCTGGCCGAGCCACTCTCGATCAGCCTGATCAGGTCCTTGTTGGAGCCGGCCAGGGTGCCGGTGAACAGCTCCAGGTCGGAGGCGAACGACTTGATCGCCGAGCTGCTGTCCAGCTGGCCCTGGAGGACGGTGTTGCTGTCGCGGATCAGCTGGGTGGTGAGTCCGAAGTTCTGGTCGGCGGTCTCGACGAAGGCGGTGCCGGTGTCGATGATGGTCTGCAGGTCCTGACCGGTGCCGGCGAAACCCTTGCCGAGCTCGTCGATGGTCGTCGTGAGCGCCTTCTGGTCGACCGAGTTCACCGTCGTGGTGACGTCCTCGAGGAGCTTCTCGGTCGGCAGCGGCGTGGTCGTCGCGGCGCGGGCGATCTCGGAGCCTTCCTCGAGGTAGGGCCCGCCCTTCGACTGGGGCTGCAGCTCGACGTACTGCTCACCGACGGCGGAGCGGTTGCCGACCACGGCGAGGCTGTCGGCCGGGATCTTGTCCTTCCACTCCTTGTCGATCTTCAGGGTCACATCGACACCACTGCGGTTGAGCACCAGCTCACCGACCTGGCCGATCTTGACGCCTCGGTAGTCGACCTCGGCGTCCTCGTAGATACCGCCGGACTGCGCGAAATGGGCCATCACGACGTAGTGGTCCTTGATGAACAGAGACCCCAGGCGGGCGTAGCGCGCACCGACGAAGCTGACCCCGACGAGGGTGATCAGCAAGAAGATCATCAGCTGCATCTTCGTACGGCGGGTGATCATGAGACGCCCTCCTGGTGAGTGTTGCTCGAGGTGCTCAGCGCGGGGATCATCAGCGAGGTCAGCCCCGGGTCGAGCTCCTTGCTGAGCTCGTCGTACGTCACCGCATGCGTCCCTGGGGTCGCCCCGGCACGACAGAACAGGAGCAGCACGCACCCGGAGCCGTCCTCGGTGGTGCTCCCGCCGCTGGTCGAGGGAATCCCGAGCCCGAGCAGGCCGTCGAGCGTCTTCCCGATCGAACCCAGCACACCCGTCACGCAGGCCTGGGGCGCCGACTTGGACTGTCCGGTCAGCACCTCCTGGCAGGTGTCGATGGCGCTGGCCAGCCCGCCGTCCTTGCAGACGTTCGTGAGGTTGTTGAGCCAGTCGAGAGCCGTCTTCTCGTCCGGGTACGTCTTGAGCTTCCGGTTGATCTCCTCGAGACCCCAGCAGACGGTGCTGCCGACCCGAGGAGCGTTCTGGAGCAGCGTGTCGAGGTTGAGGTCGACGGTGACGTCGAGGTTGACGAAGTCACCCATGTGCAGGTCGCGCGCCGCCTGCGGCGAACCACCGACCGCCGCGTCGACGAACGGATAGGTGAGGATCGTGTTCATCGCCCTGACGAAGTCGTCGCCGGAGTCGGCCAGGTTCGACAGGACCGGCTTGAGGTCCTTGATGATGCCGATGGTGTTGTCCTTGGACGCCCGGATGACGCGTACGCCGGTGTCACCGAGCCGCTCCAGGGCCTTGAGCATCTTGACCAGGTCGGCGCGCTGCTTGTCGATGCTGGAGATCGCCGAGGGCAGCTCGTCGAGGGCGGCGTCGATGGAGCCCATCTGCGCGTTGGTGGCCTTCGCGAGCGCATCGAGCGCCTCGATGGCCGCGACGATCTTCTCCTTGTTGTTGTCGAGGTCGCGCGCCAGCTTCTCCACCTGGTGGAGTACGGAGCGGGCGGAGTCCTCGCGGCCGGCGAGCGCCTTGTTGAGCTCGGTCGAGATCGTCTTCAGCTGGGCGACGCCACCACCGTTGAGCAGCAGGCTCAGCGCACTGAAGACCTCTTCGATCTCCGGGTTGCGGCCGGTCTGCGACAGCGGGATGGTCGAGCCGTCGGCGAGCTTGGTCGACTCGGGCTCGGCCGGCCGCTCCAGCGACACGAACTTCTCGCCCAGCAGGGAGGTCTGCTGGATCGACGCGCGGGCGTTGCTCGGCAGGCTGACGTCCTTCTTCAGCAGCATCTCGACGGTGGCGACACCGTCGTCGAGCCAGATCTTGTTGATCTTGCCGACGTCGATGTCCTCGAGCTTGACGGTCGACTGGGGCACCAGATCGAGGGTGTCCTCGAACTGCGCGGTGACCGAGATAGCGTCGTCACCGGCGTCCACACCGCCCGGGAGCGGCAGGTCGTAGACGGAGAACGTGCCGCAGCCGGTCAGCATCAGAGCACCGGCGACCACACCGACGAACGCCTGGACGGCGCGCTTCATCGTCGTCATCGTTTCACCTCCACGAGGCCGCCGAGCGACATGTCATAGGGCACTCCGTAGGACGACCCCGTGCCGAGACCGATCGCCGCGGAGCGGTTCAGCCCCGGCAGCTGCCGGATCTGCGTGCAGATCTCGGCGCTGCTGCCGTTGGTCGCCTGGTCCACGAGGCTGCACAGGAACGAGGCCGGGTTCTCGAGGATCTCGTCGAGGAGCATGGTGATGTTGGCGTTGGTGTCGAGCGTGCCGGTCTCCGGGTTGTACGCCAGACCCAGGTTGTTGAGCGCCAGCGGTGCGGTCCGGAGGCTCTCGTCGAGCGCCTTGCGCTGCCGCACCAGGACCTTGCCGATCCGGTTGAGGCTCTGGATGTCCTCGCGCAGGATCGACTTGTTGTCCCGGACGAACTGGGTCACCTTGGTCAGCGCCACCGAGAGGTTCTTCATCGACGCGGCGAGCTCTTCGCGCTCACCCTCCAGCATCGAGGAGACCTCGGCGAGCGCCTGGGCGAAGTCGCGTACGGTCTTGTCGTTCTCGGCGAGCGTGCCGATGAAGCCTTCGAGCTGCTCGGCGGAGTCGAAGAACTGCTCGTCGCGGTTGTCGAGCGTCTTGGTCAGCTTGCCGAGGTCGCCGACGGTCGAGTTGATCTTCTCGCCCTGGCCGCCGAGGTTCTTCGCGGTCTGCTGCAGCAGGTCGGTGAGGGCGCCGTTCTTGTTGGCTCCGTCGGGACCGATCGCGACGACGAGGTCGTCGACGCTGGAGTAGATCTGGTCGAGCTCGACCGGGACCGAGGTCTTGGCGGTGCTCAGCACCGCACCGTCGGCCAGCTTCTTGCCGCCGTCGTAGGCGGGCGTGACCTGGACGTAGCGGTCGCCGACGATCGACGGCGAGATGATCACTGCCTTGGCGTCCGCGGGCAGGTCGACGTCGCCCTTGTATTCCAGGGTGACCTTGACGTCGGTGCCGTTCGGCTCGACCGCGGTGACCTTGCCGACGGCGACCCCGAGGACGCGCAGGTCGCTGCCCTCGTAGACGGAGACGGTGCGCGGGAAGTGCGCCACCAGCGTCTTCTCGCCGGTGTCGCGGACCAGCGCCCAGGCCCCGACCCCGAGGACGAGAGCACCGATGATGATCGGAACGATGAACTTGTTCACGCCGTCACCCCCGTAGCGCAGGCGCCAGAGTACGGCCGCGGCGGCGTGAAGGGCTTCATGTTCACTCGCTGTCGCTCGTTCATGGGGTCCTCCCGGTGAGCGCCGGGACGGGAGGCATGTTCTGGATGTAGGTGTCCCACCACGGGCCGTTGCCCAGGGTGTTGTTGAAGACCTTGTAGAACGGCGCCATCAGCCGCAGGGACTTCTCGAGGTTCTCCTCGTTCTTCGTGAAGACGTCGAGGATCACGTCGAGGCTCTCCAGCGCCGGCTTGAGGTCGGCGCGGCTGTCGTCGACCAGCTGGGAGAGCTCCTTGGAGAGCTGCTGGGTGGAGATGAGCAGGTTGTGGACCGCCTCACGCCGCTCGACCAGCGCCGCGAAGAGCTGGTTGGCGTCGTTCATCAGCGTGATCAGATCCCCGTCGCGCTCGTCGAGCACCTTGGTCACCCGGTCGAGCTGGGTGAGCAGCGACTCGATGCGCTCGTCCTTGGCAGCCAGGTTGCGGGAGAGGTCGGAGACGCCGGTGAGGGCGGCCTGGAACTCCTCCGGCGTCGACCGGGTCAGGTCGGCGAGCGTGGTGAGCGCCGCTGCGAGCTGGTCCTTGTCGATGTTGGCTGAGGTGTCGGCCAGGCCCTCGAAGGCCTCGACCACGTCGTAGGGCGACTCCGTGCGGTCCACCGGGATGGTGGCACCCGCCTTCATCTGGCCCTCGCCTGCCGGCTGCAGCTCGAGGAACATGTCGCCGAGCAGCGTCTTCACGCGTACGCCGGCTCCGGAGTTCTCACCGAAGTTGACCTTCTCGCGGATCTTGAAGCCGACCTTGACCTGGTTGCCGTCCAGCTCGATCGAGTTGACCTTGCCGACCCGGACACCGGCCACCCGGACCTCGTCGCCGGACTTCAGACCACCGGCCTCGGAGAAGTTGGCGTAGTAGGTGGTGCCGCCACCGATCAACGGCAGGCTGTCGGCCTTGAAAGCCATCACCAGCAGCATCAGGAGGACGGCGATCGAGACGATGCCGATCTTGACCGGGTTACGTTCACGGAAGGGAATCATCCGAGGTTGCACCTCTTCTGACCGGGCTCGTAGAGCGGAATCTCGAGGTCCTTGCCCTCAGGGTCTCGGATCGTGCCGCGCAGGCCGCACAGGTAGAAGTTGAACCAACCGCCGTAGCTGGCCGTCGCGCCGATCTTGTCCAGCTTGATCGGCTGGAGCTCGAGGGCGTTGTCGAGCTGGCGCTTGTCCTTGGCCACCTCGTCGGAGAACCTCCGGGCCTGCCGCAGGTCCTCCAGGAGCGGGTCCTTCGCGTCGTGCACCAGGCCGGCGGTCTCCACGGAGAGCGCCGAGATCTGGTCCAGGGAGCCGAGGATCGCCTCGCGGTCGTTGTTGAGGCCGCCGACGAAGTCACGGAAGGTCACGATCAGGCTGGAAAGCTCCTTCTCGCGATCGCCCACGTGCTCGAGCACCTCGGTGAGGTTGTCGATCAGGGCGTTGATGACCTGGTCCTTCTCGGCCAGCGTCGAGGTCAGCGAGGCGGTGTGGGAGAGCAGGCTCTCCAGCGTGCCGCCCTCACCCTGGAAGACCTGGACGATCTCGTACGAGAGGGTGTTGACGTCGTTGGGCGACAGCGCCTGGAAGAGCGGCTTGAACCCGTTGAAGAGCACCGTCAGGTCGAGCGCCGGGTGGGTCTGTCCGACCGGGATCGTCTGGCCCTCCTGCATCGCGGAGGCGTCGCCGACCAGCTGCTTGGTCAGAGCGAGGTAGCGCTGGCCGATCAGGTTGCGGTACTTGATCGTCGCCTCGGTCGTGGTCGCGATCTGCTGCGCGCTGTCGACGGTGAAGGTGACCACCGCGCTGCGGGCATCCTCGGAGATCTCGATGCCCTTGACCGAGCCGACCTTGACCCCGGAGATACGTACGTCGTCGCCCTTGTTCACGCCGGTGACGTCGGTGAAGACCGCCTTGTACTCATCGGTCTGCCCGAAGGTGACGTTGCCGATCGTGATCGCGAGCAGGCTGGTGGCCAGGGTGGTGACGATCACGAAGACGACCAGCTTCCAGAAGTCCTGGAAGGTCTTGGCGTCGAAGAGCTTCACTGCGCTCATTCGTAGGTCACCTCCGCTCCACGTGCGGCCGGACCGAGCATCAGCGCACCGAGGTCGGGGACCTCGTCAGCGCTCATACCCATACCCGGGGCGAACAGCTCGTTGATGACGTCGGCCTCGGCCGACGTACCGACATAGGACAGGGCCGAGTAGCCGGTCGTCCCGGTGGCGGAGCGCATGACACCCTTTCCGGTGGGCTCGTCGACACCGTCGTCCTTGTTCGGGAAGGGCGCGAACGGCTTCTTCTGGCTCCAGGACGCGTTCGGCATCTCACCGCAGTAGGGCCCGCTGTCCTCGCCGTAGCGCGGCTTGTCCTTGGTGGAGTAGGGACGCGCCTGGTGCGGCAGGGTCTCCAGGGTGATGTGAACGGTGTTGTTGCGGAACACTTCGGTGAACTCGTCGGTCAGGATGTCCATGCCCCCGATGAGGCACGGGAACATCGGGGCGTAGCGGGCCAGCGTCTGGGTGACCGGTCGACCGACCTCGCCGACCTGGATCAGGGTGTCGCCGTTGTCGTCGAGGAACTTGTCGGCCGTGTTGGAGAACGCGGTGACGTCGGTCAGCATCTTCTTGAGCTCCACCTCGCGGTCCTCGAGGGTGGTCGCGGTGATGATGGTGTTGCGCAGGATCTGACCGATCTCCGGGAGCACGGCCTGATAGGTGCCGGAGACCTCGGTGGCGAGCTCGAGGTCCTCGATCAGCGCCGGGATCTCCGGGTTCAGCCGCTTCAGGTAGGAGTCGAGCGTGTCGAGCGACTCCCCGAGCTTGTCGCCGCGGCCCTCGAGCGCGGTGGCGAGGGCGTTGAGCGTGTTGTTGAGGTCGGCCGGCTGGATCGTGCGCAGCAGCGGGTAGAGGTCGCGCAGCACGGCCTGGACCTCGGTGGCCATCTTGGTCTTCTCGATGACGGCACCGGCCTTGATCGGCTCGGTGAAGTCGGTGTCGGGCGGGACCAGCGAGACGTACTTCTGGCCGAAGAGGGTCTTGGGGAGGATCGCGCCGGTCACGTCCGGGTGGACCTTGCTGATCTCCTCGGGGAACAGGCCCAGGGTCAGCTCAGCACCGTCGTCGGTCGGCTTCATGTCGAGGACCTCGCCCACGAGCAGGCCACGAACCTTGACGTCGGCACGCTCGGGGAGCTGCAGGCCGATGCGGTCGGCCTTGAGGGTGATCTCCTCGTACTGGGCGAACCTGTTGGTGAACTGCGCCCAGGTCAGGACGAGCGCGGCCAGGAGCAGCGCGAGGAAGACGATCCCGAGGATCTTGCCCTTCTGCCTGCCCCAGGCGAGCGCAACGGCGCTCCGCTTGTGAGGCGTGGGCAGGTCGTGATGGATCTCGTCACGAGTCAGTGTCTGGGTCATCCCGCCAACCTCACTGTCGTCGTGCTGCCCCAGATCGCCATCGAGAGCATCAGGTCGAGCACGGACACGGCGACGATGCTCGTACGCACCGCCTTACCGACCGCGACACCGACCCCTGCGGGGCCGCCGGAGGCGTTGTAGCCGTGGTAGCAGTGGATCAGGATCACCACGACCGAGAAGATCAGCACCTTGCCGAAGGACCACAGCACGTCGCCGGGCGGCAGGAAGGTGTTGAAGTAGTGGTCGTACGTGCCGGAGCTCTGTCCGTAGAAGAGCGTCACCGTGAACCGGGTGGCGACGTAGGAGGAGAGCAGGCCGACCACGTAGAGCGGCACGATCGCGATCAGGCCGCCGATGATCCGGGTGGTCACCAGGAACGGCAACGACGGGATCGCCATCACCTCGAGCGCGTCGACCTCCTCCGAGATCCGCATCGCACCGAGCTGGGCGGTGAACCCGCAGCCGACCGTCGCGGCGAGCGCGATGCCGGCGACCAGGGGCGCGATCTCACGGGTGTTGAAGTAGGCCGACACGAAGCCCGAGAACGCCGAGGTGCCGAGCTGGTCGAGGGCGGTGTAGCCGGAGAGCCCGACCTGGGCACCGGTGAAGAAGGTCATCGCCAGGATCACGCCGACGGTGCCGCCGATGACGGCCAGCGCGCCGGAGCCGAGGGTGACCTCGGCGAGGATCCGGAGGATCTCCTTCTTGTAGCGCGTCAGGGTGCGTGGGGACCACGCGAGCGCGCGCAGGTAGAAGCCGAGCTCGTCACCGAGGTGGTCGAGGCTCTTGGCAGGCTTCTGGTAGATCGCCTTGATGTTCGCCATCCGTCTCGCCTCCTCAGGTCTTGCTCGGAACGATCTGCAGGAAGATCGCAGACATCACGAAGTTGACGATGAACAGCAGCAGGAAGGTGATGACGACCGACTCGTTCACGGCGTCACCGACGCCCTTCGGGCCGCCACCCGCGTTCATGCCCTTGTACGCAGCCACGATCGCCGCGATCAGACCGAAGATGAGCGCCTTCGCCAGGCCCTGCCAGAGGTCGGCCATCTGGGCCAGTGCGGTGAAGCTGGCCAGGTAGGCACCCGGGGTGCCGCCCTGGATGATGACGTTGAAGACGTACCCGCCCATGACGCCGACGATCGAGACCAGACCGTTGAGGAAGACCGCGATCATCATCGCGGCGAGTACACGCGGGACCACCAGACGCTGGATCGGGTCGATGCCCAGAACCATCATCGCGTCGAGCTCTTCACGGATCTTCCGGGCACCGAGGTCGGCGGCGATCGCCGAACCTCCGGCACCCGCGACCAGCAGCGCGGTCGCGATCGGGGCAGCCTGCTGGACGACCGCGAGGACCGCGGCCGATCCGACGAAGGACTGCGCACCGAACTGGACGACGAGTCCACCGACCTGCAGCGCGATGACCGCGCCGAAGGGGATCGCGACCAGCGCGGTCGGGACGATCGTCACCGACGCGATGAACCACGCCTGCTGGATGAACTCTCGGAACTGGAAGGGGCGCCGAAACACGGCTCGCCCCACGTCCAGACCGAACGCGAAGAGTGAGCCAGCGGTCCCGATCGGCTTCAGGACCCTGGCGGCGGTCAGAGATGACATCAGTGAGGAGCCTCTGTGGGGTCTGCTTTCACTCCGCCGGGGGCCATGGCCGCATCTGCTCTGAAGGATCCCGGCGGCGGGGTGACACCGTTCTCTCGGCACCAGGCGCCCGGCGGACGCTGGTACTTGCGCGGAATGCCGTTGGACGGCTCGAGCTGCATCGGGATCGGCGGCAACGGCGGCAGACCCATGTCCTTCTCAGCGGCCAGCTCGTCGGCGTCCTTCTCCTCCGACATCCCGATCGGGCCGATCGTCTGGGCGTTGAGGAACTGGCGCACCACCGGCTCCTCCGAGCTCAGCAGCATCTCACGGGGACCGTACATCGCCAGGTGCTTGTGGTAGAGCAGGCCGATGTTGTCCGGCACCGTCCGCGTCGAGTTGATGTCGTGGGTCACGATCAGGAACGTCGCATCGATCTGCGCGTTCAAGTCGATGAAGAGCTGGTTGATGAACGCCGTACGCACCGGGTCCAGGCCCGAGTCGGGCTCGTCGATCAGCAGGATCTCGGGGTCGAGGACCAGAGCCCGCGCCAGACCGGCACGCTTGCGCATACCACCGGAGATCTCACCGGGGAGCTTGTTCTCCGCACCGATCAGACCGACCAGGTCCATCTTCTCCATGACGATGTTGCGGATCTCGGACTCGGACTTCTTCGTGTGCTCACGAAGCGGGAACGCGACATTGTCGAACAGATCCATCGAACCGAACATGGCGCCGTCCTGGAACAGCACACCGAACAGCTTGCGAACCTCGTAGAGGTCTCGCTCCGAACAGCTGGCGATGTCGACACCCTCGATGACCACCGAGCCCTGGTCGGGCTTGATCAGACCGATCAGCGTCTTGAGGAGCACCGACTTACCCGTGCCCGACGGCCCCAGCATCACGCTGATCTCGCCCGCAGGCAGGGTCAACGAGACATCTCTCCAGATGAGCTGCTTACCAAAGCTCTTGGTCAGCCCTTCGATCTTTACGTCTACACCCATCCGGGCCGGCTCCCTTCCTGTTCGCGGGGGTCTCCCTCAAGTCCCCTACTGCCGACTAACGGCAGTATGTGACGGGGGTTACGCACTTCCTGCGACACGCGTCACACTTTTGTAAACCATAGTGGCCTGCGAACGATGACGGTGATCACCACCCGAGACGAACTCCCCCAGCCAACACGTCGACGGTCGGATTGCGACCTTTCACGCCCGGTGTGTGTTCAAGATAACGAAACAAGCCGCGAGTTGCTACTCGGGAGTAGCAACCCACGGCTGAACGATCGCGGCGCTGCGCTGAAGCCTGACCGATCTGTTGCGGAACTGTGTCCGCGATGTAGAAAGCCCGGGCCCGGCGGAATCCGCCGAACCCGGGCTCTCAAGGGCCGAAGCCCTCAGATCACTTGACGGTGACCGTGGCGCCGGCGGCCTCGAGGGCCTCCTTCGCCTTGTCAGCGGTCTCCTTGTTGGCGGCCTCGAGGACAGCCTTGGGGGCACCCTCGACGAGCTCCTTGGCCTCCTTCAGACCGAGGGAGGTCAGGGCGCGCACCTCCTTGATGACGTTGATCTTCTTGTCGCCAGCGGACTCGAGGATGACGTCGAACTCGTCCTTGGCCTCCTCAGCGGCGGCGGCCGGGGCGCCCGGGGCGCCGGCAGCGGCAACGGCGACCGGAGCGGCGGCGGTGACGCCGAAGGTCTCCTCGAACTCCTTCACGAACTCGGAGAGCTCGATGAGGGTGAGCTCCTTGAAAGCGTCGAGCAGCTCTGCGGTGGTGAGCTTCGCCATGATGGCATTTCCTTTCGTGGTGGCATCCCGGCGTTTCGCCCGCCGGGGACCGGGTTACAGGTGGTGTGGACCGAAGCCTTCTCAGGCCTCGGCGGTCGCCTCGGCCTCAGCAGCCGGGGCCTCCTCGGCGGCGGCCGGCGTACCAGCACCACCTGCGAGGATCGAGGGGTCCTCCGCGGCCTTGGCCTCGAGAGCGGCAGCGAGCTGCGCGGTCTTCGAGGGCAGAGCGTTGAAGGCGTACAGAGCCTGCGACAGCGACGCGGTGAACGCGCCCGCAAGCTTGGCGAGCAGGACCTCGCGCGACTCGAGGTCGGCAAGCTTGCCAACCTCAGCAGCGTCGATGGCCTTGCCGTCGAGGTACCCGCCCTTGATGACAAGGTTGGGGTTGGCCTTGGCAAAGTCACGCAGACCCTTGGCCGCCTCGACGACGTCACCCTTGATGAAGGCGATCGCGGTCGGGCCGGTCAGCAGGTCGTCGAAGCCTTCGATGCCGCTCTGGGAGGCAGCGATCTTGGCCAGCGTGTTCTTGACCACGGCGTAGTTTGCGTTCTCACCGAGCGAGCGGCGAAGAGTCTTCAGCTCGCCCACGGTGAGACCACGGTACTCGGTCAGCACGGCACCGCTGGAGGCGCTGAACTCGTCAGCGATCTCCGCGACGGCAGCCTGCTTGTCAGCCCGCGCCATGGGTCTCCTTCTTCCGGGAATCGATCCCACCGGCGAGGGCCCTCAATGACAAACGCCCCGAGCGCAGGCTCAGGGCGTGACGTACGATCTCGTCTTGCTCTTCACCTACGCTGGCCGTCCGCATCCTGCGGAACCTTCGATCGAGTGCGTGCGCACCTGACAACCGGCGGTCTCTGGTTTCAGACAACAATTATGCGTACGCCGCGGGGTGCCGCCAAATCGACGGGCAGTACCTTGGCGGCATGGAGAGCCACACCTTCGGAAGGATCGGGCGCTCGGCGTCCGTCATCGGTCTCGGCACCTGGCAGCTCGGCGCCGACTGGGGCGAGGTCAGCGAGTCGGACGCGCTGGCGGTGCTCGAGGCCGCGGTGGGCGACGGGGTGACCTTCCTCGACACCGCCGACGTCTACGGGGACGGCCGGAGCGAGCAGGTGATCGGGCGGTTCCTGCGGTCGCGCGACGGCATCTTCGTGGCGACGAAGATGGGGCGCCGGGTGGACCAGGTGCCCGCCAACTACACGCTCGCAGCCTTCCGCGAGTGGCTGGACCGCTCGCGCACCAACCTCGGGGTCGACACCATCGACCTGGTGCAGCTGCACTGCCCGCCGTCGGAGACGATCGAGTCCGCGGCCACCTACGACGCGCTGGACACCCTGGTATCGGAGGGGGTGATCGCTGCGTACGGCGTCAGCGTGGAGACCTGCGACCAGGCCCTGGCAGCGATCGCGCGGCCCCACGTGGCCTCCGTCCAGATCATCCTGAACGCGTTCCGGCTCAAGCCCTTGGATCTCGTGCTGCCGGCGGCCGCGGAGGCCGGGGTCGGGATCATCGCGCGGGTGCCGCTCGCCTCCGGGCTGCTGTCCGGGCGCTACTCGGCGTCGACGACCTTCGCCGCGGACGACCATCGCTCCTACAACCGCCACGGCGAGGCCTTCGACGTCGGCGAGACCTTCTCCGGTGTCGACTACGCCACCGGGGTCGAGGCCGCCCAGGAGTTCGCCGCTCTGGTCGCCGAGCACGGCCCCGAGGACGCGACACCCGCGCAGGTCGCCCTCGCCTGGGTCACCCAGCAGCCCGGCGTCACCACCGTCATCCCCGGCGCCCGCAACACGTCCCAGGCCCACGCCAACTCCGCCGCAGGCTCGCTGCCTGCGCTCTCCGATGCGCTGCTCTCCGGCGTACGTCAGATCTACGACACCCACTTCCGCGAGGCCGTCCACTCGCGCTGGTGACGCCCCTCGCCGAGGCGTCACTCCCGCAGGCCGAAGCGTCAGCCCCGTGGGGGGGGGGGGGGGGGGGGGGGGGGGGGGGGCCCCCGCGCGGGGGGGGGGGGGGGGGGGGGGGGGGGGGGGGGCCGGGCGCCCCCCCCCCCCCCCCCCCCGGGGGGGGGGCGGGCCCGCGCCGCCCCCCCCCCCCCCCCCCCCCCGCCCGGGGGCCGCCCCCCCCCCCCCCCCCCCCCGGCGGCGCCCCCCCCCCCCCCCCCCCCCCCCCCCCCCCGGGGGGGCGGCCCCCCCCCCCCCCGCCCCGTCCAGCGCATGCGCGACTCCTACCGCCGCTACTGGTACGCCTACGCGATGGTCGCGCCCGTCGTGATCGTCCTCGGCGTGCTGGTCGGCTACCCGCTCCTGCGCGGCTTCTACCTGACCCTGACCGACGCCAACAGCCTCAACTCGGCACGCACCATCGGCGTCAACACGATCGACGCGACGTACAAGTTCATCGGTCTGGACAACTACGCCGAGATCCTGTGGGGCCCGGCGGCCTACGACCGCTTCTGGTCCCACTTCGTGTGGACGATCGTCTGGACCGTCACCTGCGTCGTCCTGCACTACGCGATCGGCCTCGGTCTGGCGATGCTGCTCAACCAGCGGCTGCGCGGGCGCGTGGCGTACCGGCTGCTGCTGATCCTGCCCTGGGCGGTGCCGACGTTCGTCACCGTCTTCGCCTGGCGGATCATGCTGGCCGACGCGGGCGTGATCAACTCGATGCTCGACACGATCGGTCTCGCCTCGCCGAGCTGGCTCGAGGACCCGACCTGGCAGCGTACGGCCGCGATCATGGTCAACACCTGGTGCGGCGTGCCGTTCATGATGCTCTCCCTGCTCGGCGGGCTGCAGTCGATCGACGAGAACCTCTACGAGGCGGCCGAGATCGATGGCGCCAACGCCTGGCAGCGGTTCCGCCACGTCACCCTGCCGGGGCTGTCGTCGGTGAGCTCGACCGTCGTGCTGCTCGGCGTGATCTGGACCTTCAACCAGTTCGCGATCATCTTCCTGCTCTTCGGCAACACCGCGCCGGACGCGCAGATCCTGGTCACCTGGGCCTATCGACTCGGATTCGGGCAGCAGCCCCGCGACTTCGCCATGTCGGCGGCGTACGGCGTGCTCCTGCTCGCGATCCTGATCGTCTTCACGTCCTTCTACTACCGGTGGTTGAAACGCAATGACCAGCTCGCCTAGCACCCACTCGCCCAGGACGGTCGCTCCCAGAAACCGGCAGAGGCGACGCGGCGAGCTCGGCCCCGTCGCACGCGTCGGCACGCACGTGACGCTCACGGTGGCGTCGCTGATCGCGCTGTTCCCGATCGTCTGGCTCATCTACCTGTCCCTGGGACCGGACAAGGACGACTACCTCCACCCCGGCGGGATCTTCGCGAAGGCGACGCTGGACAACTACTCGTTCGTGCTGACCAACACCGCCTTCTTCAACTGGCTGTGGTCGACGCTCGTGGTCGCCGGGGGCACGACGCTGTTCGGCGTGATGTCGGCGGCGACGACCGGCTACGCGGTCTCGCGGATGCGGTTCCCCGGTCACCGGCCGCTGATGTGGGTCCTGCTGCTGACGCAGGCGTTCCCGATCGCGGTGCTGATCGTGCCGATGTACGAGATCTTCTCCCAGCTCCGCCTGGTCGACTCGCACCTGGGCCTGATCCTGGTCAACTGCACCACGATCGTCCCCTACTGCTCCTGGCTGCTGAAGGGCTACTTCGACACCATCCCGGTCGAGCTCGACGAGGCCGGCATGATCGACGGGCTCACCCCGTTCGGTACGTTCTGGCGGCTGATCCTGCCGCTGGCCCGTCCGGGCCTCGCGGTGGCCGCGTTCTACGCCTTCATCACCGCCTTCGCCGAGGTCGCCTTCGCCTCGACGTTCCTGCTCGACGACTCGAAGTACACCTTCGCGGTCGGGCTGCAGAGCTTCGTCAGCGAGCACGACGCGCAGTGGAACCTGATGGCTGCCACCGCGGTCCTCATCGCCATCCCCGTGACCCTCTTCTTCTATCTCGTCCAACGACACGTCGTCACCGGTCTGACCGCCGGCGGCGTCAAGGGCTGAAAGGTATCTCTCCTCATGAGCACCGAATGGTGGCGCGACGCCGTCATCTACCAGGTCTACCCGCGCAGCTTCGCCGACAGCGACGGCGACGGCACCGGTGACCTTCCCGGGATTCGGGCCCGCCTCCCCTACCTGCGCTCGCTGGGCGTGGACGCCGTCTGGCTGAGCCCGTTCTACGCCTCGCCGCAGGCCGACGGGGGCTACGACGTCTCCGACTACCGCGCGGTCGACCCGCGCTACGGGACGTTGGACGACGCTCGGTTGCTGATCTCCGACGCCCACGAGCTCGGGCTGAAGATCATCGCCGACATCGTGCCGAACCACTCCTCCTCGGAGCACGTGTGGTTCCAGCAGGCGCTGGCGGAGGGTCCCGGGTCGCCGATGCGGTCGCGCTACCACTTCCTGCCCGGGCTCGGCGAGGACGGTTCGGAGCCACCCAATGACTGGGACTCGATCTTCGGCGGTCCGGCGTGGACCCGCGTCGAGGACGGCGAGTGGTATCTCCATCTGTTCGCCCCCGAGCAGCCCGACTTCAACTGGAACTCCCCCGAGGTGCACGCGGAGTTCCTGGACATCCTGCGGTTCTGGCTCGACCTCGGCATCGACGGGTTCCGCATCGACGTCGCCCACGGTCTGGTCAAGGCCGAGGGCCTGCCCTCCATCGGCCACGCGGACCAGCTCCACCTGCTCGGCAACGACGTGATGCCCTTCTTCGACCAGGACGGCGTCCACGAGATCTACCGGTCGTGGCGGCGGGTCCTCGAGGACTACCCGGGCCGGATCTTCGTCGCCGAGGCATGGACCCCGACGGTGGCGCGGTCGGCCAACTACGTACGCCCCGACGAGCTGCACCAGGCCTTCAACTTCGAGTACCTCGACACCGCCTGGGACGCCGCGGCGCTGCGCAAGGTCATCGACAGCTCGCTGGACGCGATGCGCCCGGTCGGCGCTCCGGCGACCTGGGTGCTGTCCAACCACGACGTCACCCGACACGCCACCCGGTTCGCCAACCCGCCGGGATCGGGGACCCAGATCCGGACCGCCGGGGATCGTGATCTCGGGCTCCGGCGGGCTCGTGCGGCAACGCTGCTGATGCTCGCGCTGCCCGGTTCGGCGTACGTCTACCAGGGCGAGGAGCTCGGCCTCCCCGACGTCACCGACCTGCCCGACGAGGTCCGCCAGGACCCGTCCTTCCACCGCGCCAGCGGCCAGGACGGCTTCCGCGACGGCTGCCGGGTGCCGCTGCCGTGGACCCGTTCCGGCTCGTCCTACGGCTTCGGCGACGGTGGCTCCTGGCTGCCGCAGCCTGCCGAATGGGGCGAGCTGAGCGTCGAGGCCCAGACCGGTGTGGACAGCTCGACCCTCGAGCTCTACCGCTCCGCCATCGCCATCCGCCGCTCGACCTCCGGCCTTGGCGCCGGCGACGCCGTCACCTGGCACGACGAGGCCCCCGCCGGCGTCCTCTGGTTCGAGCGCGACGGCTTTGCCTGCACGGTCAACACCACCAAGGAGCCCGTACGCATCGCCGCCCCCGGCGACGTACTCCTCTCCTCCGCGGGCCCCATCCCCGTCACCGACGGCTCCGCCGACCTCCCCGGTGACACGACCGTCTGGTGGCAGCTCTAGCCGAGAAGTCACCTACGCAGGCCGAGTTGGCACCGCCGTGCCAACTCGGCCTACGGGCATGACGCTTCGATCACGCGCTGGCGTGACGCTCGATCCAGCCCTTGCCGTCGGCGCCGATGCCCTCGAGCAGCCGCAGGGCGTGGTCGAACCCGGTGGCGTCGAGGTTGAGCCTCACGAGCTCCGACGACTCCGGGTCCTCCTCTGCGGACGTGGTCGTTTCGGTCCGCTCGTCGTCCGCGTAGGGGTCGTCGAGCGTCTCCGACCTGACCGGCTTCGGCGGCACGGTGCCGTCGACCACACGGATCTCACTTGGCTCTCCGTTGTTCAGCATGACGCCGAGCACCCGGCCACCACCGACTTCCTCCGTGACCTCGATGGCGGTGATGTTGTCGAGCTGGAAGTTACGGCGCGACTGTTCGCCGATGATGCCCTTCTTGAAGTCGAGCTCAGCGACCACGTTCCGCACTCCGTCGACAGTGACCAAGAAGATGTGGAGCCGGTATTTCGAGTAGCGCCAGGGGCCGCCTTGCTCTCGCTGACGAACGCTCCCCGGGGCAGGTTCGCGAATCACGGCGTGGGAGATGACATCCGACCAGTCCATCGTCGCCTCGCTCAGCGCCTTGTCGATCAGCACGGTGATGTCACTGAGCAGCCAGGTCTCCATCTCGTCCTCAGCGGGACACCAGTCGGCCAGCCGCTGCTTCCAATGCTCGAACGCCTGCTTTCGCCGGTCGAACTGCTCCTCGGCGTCCTCCGCATCCTCGTGTAAGTCCCGTCGGGCACGATAGAGGCGATAGCCGACGACCACGGCGAGACTGCCGGTCAAGGCCGCCACGAGCAGAACCAGCTGAGCGCCGATGTTGCTGGCCCGAAACAGCAGCACCCCAGCGAGGACTGCCGCAGCGACAGACCCGACGAATCGGACGACGGCCCGCCAGTCGATGTGGCTGTTAGCGCCGAAGTCGTAGAAGGTGCCGGCTCGATAGCTCTCTTTGGCCTCGATGGCGTGATAGCGGACCAGCCACCTGATCCTGACCACCGACGTACGCTGCTCGCGGTAGGTCTCCGCGAGTTCGCCACAGAGACGTTCCCTGACCCCGGTCGTCTCTTCGAGCCACTCTTGGGCCGTCTTGTCGGCTGGCCGATACTTGGCGAAGTTGTACTCGAACGACCTTCGCAGTGTCGCCACGAAGCCCTTCTCGTCAGCTGGTCTGCCGATGGGAAGTCCGTTCCCGTAGTGACGACGCTCGGTGAGGGCGACCCTATCCGTGCGGTAGCACCACTTGTAGGCGTCCCGCCCCGCGACCACGCTCGCCGCGACGAGCACCGGAAACGCAACGACCGCCACCGCGTTACCGCTGGTCAGTGCCAGCCAACCGAGGAGCAGGCTTGCGATCAGGAACACGCCTACGCCGGCTACCTCGGACGGATGGCCCTCCGGAGGATCGTGGGCTTTCGGCAGCGCCCCGAGCCGCGGCCTGGTCGGATCTGGCTCGAAATAGCTCCAGACCCGCCCCGACCGATCGTTCGCGAATTGCGTCATCTTGGCGCGCTCGAGGGTCCGCTTCCACAGCTGCTGCTTCGCGACGCCCGAGAGCACCCACTCGAGGTGATGGGTGATCTTGTCGAACAGGTCCGGATCCAGACCTAGGATCTGCTTCTCCACCGCTCCGGCATCGCCGTCCGCGCCGCTCAGCAGGTGGCCGATCAGGGCTCCGAGGGGCTCAAGGGCCCGGGCGTAGCGGTCGTGGCCGGCGATGGTGGCGAACGTCCCGATGGCTACCTGGAGCTGATCACGATCCACCTTATTGAGGTCCCGGAACGAGCGCTTGCTGAACATCGCCAGAACCCAGTGGAACCGAACCTCCGCATGGTCGTAGCCGCGGTTGATCGCCTCATTGATCAGCTCCTCCGCTCGGCGCGGCGATCCGCTGTCCAGGTACCGGATCCCGATCTTGTAGCGCTCTTCCGGCGCATCGTCCGGCGAGGAGCTGTAGTAGTGGTTCTGGTGGATCTCCTGCGCCTGGTTCTCCACATAGCTGCCATCCCCGGCAAAGTTGTAGGCGTTTCGCGAGCCCGGTTCTGCCTCCCAGCCGTTCACAACAGCCCCTGAACGTGACCAGCGGCGGTCGCCGCCTTGGCCGCGATCTCTGTCACGTCGGAGACGACCGCACCGAACTTCTTGAGCGCGAACATCGTCTTACGCCGACTGCTGGGGTCCTGCTGCTGCGCCAAGGACTCGGCGACCTCGAGCTCGTCGCGCGCCTCCTCGTACGTCTCCTGGTCGACATTCCCAGCCGTGTGCTGAGCCCTCAGAAGTGTCCGCAGCTCGACGATGAGGGCCTCGATGTCCGCGCCGCCTCCGCGCGCGGGTGACGGCATGTGCACGGTGGCATGGGTGATCGTGTGAGCCTGCATGCCCACCGTGCCCGAGCTGAAGTTGAACGCGTTGCCGCTGCCACCGATGCGAGCCCTACGCGACTCGTCAACGGACGAGTCGGGCCGGCGGCTGCCATCGTGGCGGAGCTCTTCCGTCGCCGCCTCGATCAGCTTCACCGCGAGCTCAACAGCGAAGGCCGCCGCATGGGCCGCCGCGCGCGGCTGCCAGTGCTCGTCGTTGGCCACCGTCTTGCCACCGTCCGCACGGTCGCTGATCCCGCGGACAACGCCGATCGGGACACCGTTGAGACGCCCCGCCTCAGCGATTCCGGCACCTTCCATCTCGATGGCGGCCGTGTCGTTGTAGTGCTCACGAAGCCACGTCGCCTCGCGCGAGATCCGCGACTTCTGCACCACGTCTCCGGCCGCGATGGGAGCGCGGGTGACCCGCGGCACGCCACCTCCCATCAGCAGCCGCTTCGTCCACGCCTCGCTCCCGGCGACGTAGCGAGCAGTCTCACTGACACCGTGATCCAGCGGCCACGCCTGCGGCCGCGCCATGAGGCCGTCATCCTCGCCCGCGGCGCTCTGGTAGGCGTAGATCTTCGACCCGACCACTACATCACCCAGGTTGATCGAGTCCTTCATCGCACCTGCGACGCCCGAGAAGAGGAGCGCCACCGGCGCATAGCGCTGAATGGCTCGTTCAGCGAGCACCGCGGCCGAGCTGTTGCCCGCTTCCGTCACGCCGATCACCACTCGGCACGAGGTGCCGCGAACGGTGCCGATCTCATAGCGCGTGCCGGACTCGAGACGCTGCGGCTCGAGGTCGACGAGGTGCTCTCGTACGGCGTTGTACTCAATATCCAGGGCGGTCAGCACGACGGCTACCCGTGGCTCAGTCATGGTGTCTCCTTGGTGTGGTTCGATCTGGTGTTGCCTGGTCTGGTGTCACTTATTGGATTCAGGACGCGTGATCGGCGGATGCAACACGGTGGCTTGGCCGGCGTGGAACAGGCGCGCAGGACGGCCTTTGGTCGCCCGGCGCTCAGTACCTGCAGACACGATGAAGCCCGACACGCCTTGGACCTTGCGATAGAAGTTGCGTGGATCGAGTTCGACGCCCCATACCGCTTCATAGACGCGCTGAAGCTCGGCGATCGTGAAGGTCGGTGCACAGAAAGCCGTGGCCAGCGCAGTGCCCTCGAGCTTCGTGCGCGCCCTTTCAAGGGCATCGTCGAGGATCTGTCGATGATCGAAGGCGAGCGCTACCCGACCGGAGATGATCTCTTCGACCGGCGTCCACGCGGCCGCCGTTGCGTCGGTCCCTGCGACGGGCTCAGGCAGGCCAGGTGCGATGGCCAGATAGACCACCGACACCACGCGTCCCCTCGGGTCGCGATCCGGCTTGCCGTAGAAGCCAAGCTGCTCGATGTGCAGCCCAACGCCATCTAGGTCGGTTTCTTCTTGCAGCTCACGCAGAGCCGCGTCGTAGACGTCCTCATCAATGCGCTTGAGAAATCCTCCCGGAAGCGCTCGAGATCCTCTGAACGGTTCGTTTCCGCGTTCGATCAGCAACACCTGGAAACTCGACCCGCGCAGCGTGAGGATCACCAAGTCAACCGCCACCAGTACGGGCGGCCGCGGCCGTGGCTTCTTCTCCTGCACCAAGCATCACCTTCTTTCTGTCGATCTGACAATAAGAAGGCTAGTTCAGGTTCTCGACGTCCGTGCCGACTTCTCTGGATTCGTGCCGCAGACCGGCACCGCGAACCAGCCGTCCCTGGTGCCAGCACCACTCCAGCGGCACAGCCACTACGGTCTGAGCAGGCTGGCCGCGCAGGCATAGACGACCTCGAACATGCCCCTTTCGGTCCTCAGCCTGAGCACGTACGGCATGCCCTATTCATTAGGTCGCTGCAGACTCCGTGGTGCCGCCCTCTGCGGATGCTGACGAAGTCCGGTCGCCCGGTTGCCGAGAAGTCACCTACGTCGGCCGAACTAACACATCAGTGCCGGCTCGGCCGACGCACGTGACGGCTCGGCCGACGCACGTGACGGCTCGGCCGGCTATCGGCGGGCGGTGACGTAGCAGGCGACGGCGGTGGCGGCGGCCACGTTGAGGGAGTCGATGCCGGCGGACATCGGGATGATGGCGCGGCGGTCGGCGGCCTGCTGCCAGCGCGGGGAGATGCCGTGGCCCTCCGAGCCGAGGACGAGGGCGACCTTGTCGACGCCCTCGACGGCCTTCTCGATGTCGACGGCGTCGTCGGCCAGGGTCAGGGCGACGGTGGTGAAGCCTGCGGCGGAGAGGGACGGGAGCGCTTCGTACCAGTCCGGGAGGCGGGTCCACGGCAGGGCGAAGACCGCGCCCATCGCGACCTTGATCGCCCGTCGGTAGAGCGGGTCGGCACAGCGCGGCGCCAGCAGCACGGCGTCGAACCCCAGTGCGGCGCCCGACCGGAAGATCGCGCCCACGTTGGTGTGGTCGACGATGTCCTCGAGCACCAGGACGGAGCGGGCGCCGGCCAGGACCGTGTCGACCGAGGGCAGCGGCCGCCGCTTCAACGACGCCAGCGCGCCCCGGTGCACGTGGAACCCGGTCACCTCCTCGGCAGCCTTCTCGCTCATCACGTAACACGGCGCATCGGTCGTGGCGAGCACGTCGGCGAGCCCGTCGAGCCACTTCGGCGCCATCAGGAACGACCGCGGCTCAAAGCCGCCGGTCACAGCACGGCGTACGACCTTCTCCCCCTCGGCCAGGAACAGTCCCTCCGAGGATTCCATCGACTTCCGCAGCTCGACGTCGCGCAAGTCGCGGTAGTCAGCGAGCCTAGGATCGGCAGGGTCGGAGATCTCGATCAGGTTCGCCATGTCTTCACAAGAGTAGGCCCGGAGTCCACGGCACGCCATTTGGGCAAAGAAGGGCCCGCTCTCAGATGGAGGAGCGGGCAGACGTGTGTCACTCCACCGGTCGATCCGTCACGCCACGGAGGCCCGCGCCTTCCTCCAGTCGCGAGATCACAGACTCGTTGGTCCCCAGCCGGGCAGCCAGGTCGCGCTGACTCAGCCCTGCCTCCGTACGCAACTCGTAGATCAGTTGAGCGAGGGCAAGATCTTGCTCAACGCTCACCCTCATCTCGTCGGACGGCGCGGAACGCTCAGCCCGGACGTCGGCCCATCTCATGCGGAAACAGTACGACCGGACTCATGGCAACGAGTCGACGGCGCGCCGAGTGCACGCGGCTGGACTCAAAACGAGTCGGGGTGGGCGACGCGGACGACCTCACCGACGACGATGATCGCCGGGGGTTGGACGTTCTCGTCGGCCAAGGTCTTCTCGAGGGTCTCGAGGGTCGCCAGGACCGTACGCTCGGTGGGCATCGTGCCGTCGCAGATGACCGCGACGGGGGTGCCGGGCTCGCGGCCGCCATCGAGAAGAGCCGTCGCGATCGCGGGGGCGTTCTGGACGGCCATGAGAAGGACCAGGGTGCCGCCCAGGCCGGCGACGGCGGACCAGTTGGTCAGGGACGTGGGATCGTTCGGCGGGACGTGGCCGGAGATGACGGTGAACTCGTGCGCGACGCCGCGGTGGGTCACCGGGATCCCAGCGACACCGGGCACGGTCACCGGCGAGGTCAGGCCGGGGATGACGTGGACCGGCACGCCGGCCTCACGACACGCCAGCACCTCCTCGAAACCGCGGCCGAAGATGAAGTTGTCGCCGCCCTTGAAGCGGGCGACCGCCTTCCCCTCCAGCGCCGCCTCGACGATGATCCGGTTGATCTCCTCCTGCTGGGCCGAGCGGCCGCGGGGAAGCTTGGCGACGTCGACCAGCTCGACGTCGGCGGGCAGCTCGGAGAGCAGCTCTCGCGGCGCCAGCCGGTCGGCGACGACGATGTCGGCCTCCATCAGGGCCTTGCGGCCGGCGACCGAGATCAGCCCGGGGTCACCCGGGCCGCCACCGATCAAGGTCACTCCGGGCACGCGCTGGCGCTCGTGCGGAGCGATCAGGTCACCGGAGCGCAGTCCGTCGAGGATCCGGTCGCGCACGCCCGCGGAGCGCCGCGGGTCACGGTTGGCGAGCACGGCGACAGTCAGGTCGCCGTCGTGTCCGGTCGCCGGCGTCCAGGCGGTGGCCTGGGTGCCGTCGTCGGAGCGTACGCAGAAGATCCGTCGCTCCTCGGCGGCGGCCGAGACCTCCTCGTTGACGTCGGCGTTCTGGGTCGCGGCGATGACGTACCAGGCGCCGTCGAGCACGTCGGCCGAGAAGCGGGCCTGGTGCCAGGTGATCTCGCCCGAGCCGAGCAGCCCCTCCAAGGCGGGGGTCAGCGACGGCGAGACGACCTCGACCCGCGCCCCCGAGGCGATCAGCGCAGGCACGCGCCGTTGCGCCACCCGGCCACCACCCACGACGACCACCCTGCGCCCCTCCAGGATGAGACCGGCGGGATAGGGAACGGCATGCTCAGAACTCATGGGTACATCCTCGCCCAACACCGGGGCGCGGCCTGACAACGGGTCGATTCGCGGACTACGTTGGTGGGCATGGCACTCGATCGTCCGGTGAAGCCGGATCCCTACTCGCTCATGCCCGCCCTGCCCTCCTTCACGTTGACCAGCGAGGACGTGACCGACGGCCAGCCGCTCAAGCAGGACCAGGTCTACGACGGCGGCAACACCTCCCCGCAGCTCAGCTGGAGCGGCGCACCCGAGGGGACGAAGTCGTACGTCATCACCTGCTTCGATCCCGACGCGCCCACTCCCAGCGGTTTCTGGCACTGGGCACTGGTCGACGTCCCCGCCGACGTGAGCGAGCTGCCCGCCGGTGCCGGGGCCGGCACCGCCGAGCTCCCGGGCAAGGCGTTCCACGTCGCGACCGACTTCGGCACCAAGGAGTTCGGCGGCGCCGCTCCCCCGGCCGGCGACCAGGTCCACCGCTACTACTTCGTCGTCCACGCCGTCGGCGAGGAGACGCTGGGAGTGAACGACGAGGTCACCCCGGCCGTCGTCTCCTTCAACCTGGCCTTCAAGGCGCTGGCCCGCGCCGTCGTCGTGGGCACCTACCAGCACTGAGCCTCCGACGGCGGGAGCCGCAGGGCTCCCGCCGTCAGCCGGATGCGAGGTGGGTCAGCAGCGTCGGCGTACGTCGATGCTCGACGTCGCCGGAGAGGCCGAACGCCAGAAACATCTCGCTCAGACACTGCTCGAACTGCCGCCTGCCACTGAAGAACCTGCTGATGATCGCGCGGTTGGGGAATCCGGCGTGGATCATGCCCAGCACCTCGCTCTGCCGCACCGTCAGCCTCGCGATCGCCTCCGGATCGGCGTCCTGCGACGCCTCGAGCATCTGAGAGATGACCTCCGGGTCGACGACGACCTCACCTGAGGCCACCCGGCCGACGACGTCGAAGAAGTGGGGGATGGTGCGTACGCGGGACTTGCGCAGGTAGCCGAGACCGCCGGTGCCGGTGCCGGCGAAGACAGCGGCCGCGTAGGTCGTCTCGACCGTGTCGGCGAGCACGACGATGCCCATCTCCGGGACCTTCTCGTGCAGCCGGAGGGCGGCCCTGATGCCCTCGTCGTCCGGTCCTGAGCCGAGCCGGGCGTCGGTCACGACCAGCGTGGGCAGCGTGTCGGTCGCCGCCTGGACGAGCGCCTCGGCATCAGCGGCGTCGGCGACCACCTGGTAGCCACCACGCGCGAGCAGGGCCGTGAGTCCAGCACGAAGGAGAGGCGACTCGTCGGCAACGACGACGCTCGGCTCATAGCTGGGCACAACGGCTCCGCTCGGTGCTGGGGGTAGCGGTCGAGACGCATTCTGTCGCACTTCCTCGCAAACCCCCGGTATCTCGGCTCCGTGTTCGCATCGGCAGCCGAACCGAACCCCCGACGGGTCAGAACTCCGGCGGCCCTTCGGAGGCTCGCTTGAGCAGCGTCTCGAAGGACGTCGGGTTCGCGAACTCGTCCTCCACCAGCGTCCGATGCTGCGCCGGGGAGGGCGAGGCGACGCCCACCGCCAGCAGGGCGGCGAGCTCGGTGGCGGCACGGTCGACCCGCTTGGGGAGCTCCGGGCCGCCCGCGAAGTCCTCGGTGGCGGCGAAGACCCCGGTCGGGACGACCACGGCGTGCAGGTACGCGAAGAGCGGCCGCAGCGCGTGCTCGAGCACCAGCGAGTGCCGGGCCGTCCCGGCGGTGGCGGCGATCAGGACCGGCTTCGCGTCGAGAACGCCCTGCTCGAGTACGTCGAAGAACGTCTTGAACAGGCCCGAGTAGGAGGCCGAGAAGACGGGCGTCACCGCGATGACGGCGTCGGCACGGCGTACCCGGTCGATGGCCGACTGGAGCGCCGGCTTGGCGAAGCCGGTGAGCAGGTTGTCGGTCAGCTCGTGGGCCAGGCCGCGCAGCTCGACGTGCTCGACCTCGACCTCCGCGCCCCGGGCCTGGACGGCCCGGGTCGTGGCGTCGCCGAGCATGTCGGCGAGCAGCTTGGTCGAGGACGGGACCGAGAGCCCCGCGGAGACCACGACGATCCGGGTCACAGCTCCCCCTCGAGCACCTTGGCGACCTCAGGGTCGGTCAGGTCGCGGTCGGAGGAGCCGGTGGCGGAGTCGCCCTCGGCGTAGACCGTCGAGTCCTTCGCGCCGCCGGCCTTCTCCACCAGGGAGGCGTGGGTCGGGGCGTCCGGGACACCGGGCTTGCGCAGCTTCTCGAACTCCGCGCGCAGGGTCGGGAGGATCTCGCCGTAGAGGTCGAGCTGCTCCAGCACCGTCTTCAGCGGCAGCCCCGCGTGGTCGAGCAGGAAGAGCTGGCGCTGGTAGTCACCGACGTACTCGTGGAACGAGAGTGTCCGCTCGATGACCTGCTGCGGCGACCCGACGGTCAGCGGCGTGGCCTCGGTGAAGTCCTCCAGCGAGGGGCCGTGACCGTAGACCGGGGCGTTGTCGAAGTAGGGCCGGAACTCATCGATCGCGTCCTGGGAGTTGGGCCGCATGAAGAACTGCCCACCCAGCCCGACGATGGCCTGGTCGGCGGTGCCGTGGCCGTAGTGCTCGAAGCGCTGCCGGTAGAGCTGCACCATCTGCTTGGTGTGCGAGGCCGGCCAGAAGATGTGGTTGTGGAAGAAACCGTCGCCGTAGTACGCAGCCTGCTCGGCGATCTCGGGCGAGCGGATCGAACCGTGCCAGACGAACGGCGCGACGCCGTCCAGCGGCCGCGGGGTCGAGGTGTAGCCCTGCAGCGGGGTCCGGAACCTTCCCGACCAGTCCACCACGTCCTCGCTCCACAGCCGGCGCAGCAGGGCGTAGTTCTCGACCGCCAGGTTGATGCCCTGGCGGATGTCCTTGCCGAACCAGGGGTAGACCGGGCCGGTGTTGCCGCGGCCCATCATCAGGTCGACGCGACCGTCGGTGAGGTGCTGGATCTTGGCGTAGTCCTCCGCGATCAGCACCGGGTCGGTGGTGGTGATCAGGGTGGTCGCGGTGCTCAGGATGATGTTCTCGGTCTTGGCGCCGATGTAGGCCAGCGTCGCGGTCGGGTTCGAGGCGATGAACGGCGGGTTGTGGTGCTCACCGGTCGCGAAGACGTCCAGGCCCACCTCCTCGGCGTGCTTGGCGATCTCGACCGTCGCCTTGATGCGCTCGTGCTCCGTCGGGGTCCTGCCGGTCGTCGGGTCCATCGTGACGTCACCGACGGTGAAGATGCCGAACTGCATACCCATGGTTCCCTGCCCCTTTCGTGGACTCTTCCACGATAGTTGAAATCCGAACTACTCGGCAAACAGTTGCTGCATCAACCTTATTCCAGGAAACCCGTTGGCGTACGCAGGCCCTGCTGTGCCAACGTACGTCAGGTGTCCGGGGCGCTGCATGCACAGATCAGTCTGTACGCCGCGATCGCGACCAGGTCCTTCCGCCGCTACTCCACCTACACCGTGGCGACGCTCGCCGGGATCTTCACCAACTCGGTCTTCGGCATCATCCTCAGCTTCGCCTATCTGGCGCTGTGGGAGCAGAACCCGTCGGCCGGCGGCTATGAGGCCGACCAGGCGGTGACCTTCGTCTGGATCGGCCAGGCGCTGCTGATGACGATCGCGCTGTGGAGCGGCGGGGCGACCGACGACCTCGCCGAGCGGATCCGCAACGGCGACATCGCCGTCGACCTCTACCGTCCCGTCAGCGTGCTCGGCTGGTATCTCGCCGCCGACCTCGGTCGCGGGCTCTACCACTTCGCGACCCGGGGCGTGGCCCCGACGATCATCGGCGCGCTGCTGTTCGGGCTGGTCATGCCCTCTCCCGCGGGTGCGATCGGGTTCCTCGTCAGCGTCACGCTCGCGGTGGTGGTCAGCTTCGCGGTCCGGTTCCTCTTCGCCGCCAGCGCGTTCTGGCTCCTGGACGCGACCGGGCCACGGGTGCTGCTGAGCGTGCTGGCGACGTTCTTCAGCGGGCTGACCCTGCCCCTCAACCTCTTCCCCGACGGCCTGCGCCAGGTCGCGCTGGCGCTGCCGTTCGCCTCCTACATCCAGACCCCGGCCGACATCTGGCTGGGCCGCCACACCGGGCTCGACATGCTCGCCGCTCTCGGTCTGCAGGTCCTCTGGGCGATCGTCCTGCTGGGGGCGTGCGCGCTCGTGCTGCGCGCCGCGACCCGCAAGGTGGTGGTCCAGGGTGGCTGAGGTCGCTCATGCGGTGCGCTCCTACTGGCTGATCGCACTGCTGTGGATCCGGGCGGCGATGGCCTATCCGCTCTCCTTCTGGACGATGACCGTCGGCGGGGTGCTGATCACCTTCCTCGACTTCGTGGCGATCTGGCTGATGTTCAGCCACATCGACTCCTACGGCGGCTTCTCGCTGCGTGAGATCGCGCTGCTCTACGGGATCACCTCGATCGCGTTCCGGGTCGCCGACATGCTGGTCGGCAGCGTGGAGAAGATCGGCCAGAAGGTACGCACCGGGGAGCTGGACGCGATGATGACCAAGCCGGTCCCGGTGCTGGTGCAGCTGTGCGCCGACCGGTTCGAGCTGCGCCGGCTCGGCCAGATCGCCCAGGCCGTCGCGGTGTTCGCGTGGGCCGCACCGATCGTCGAGTGGACCCCGCCGCGGCTGGCGGTGCTCGTGATGGCGCTGGTCTCGGGCGTGGTCATCTACTTCTGCGTCTTCGTGACCTTCTCGACGATCCAGTTCTGGACCCTGGACGCCTCCGAGTTCGCCAACGCCTTCACTTACGGCGGGAACACGATCATGCAGTACCCGATGACGATCTTCCCGCGCGAGGTCGTCCGGTCGCTCACCTACCTGCTGCCGCTGACCTTCGTGAACTGGTACCCCTGCCTGTTCCTGCTCGGCCTCCACGACCCGTTCGGTGCCCCGGACTGGTTCCGCTTCGCCTCTCCCCTGGCCGCGCTCGTGCTGGTCGGCGTGACCACGCTGGTGTGGCGCCAGGGGCTTCGCCGCTACCGATCGACAGGGAGCTGATGTGTCGCTGATCGAGGTGCGGGACCTGTCCCGCGATTTCACGATCCGCAAGAGGGCGGGTCGTCTGAGGCGTACGTCGGTGGTGAAGCACGCCGTCCACGACCTCTCGTTCGAGATCGACGCCGGTGAGATGGTCGGCTACATCGGCCCGAACGGCGCCGGGAAGTCGACGACCATCAAGATGCTCACCGGCATCCTGGTGCCCTCCGGCGGGTCGGCGCGGGTGGCCGGACTCGAGCCGTCGCGCCAGCGCCGGGAGCTCGCCCGGCGGATCGGGGTGGTCTTCGGGCAACGTACGTCGCTGTGGTGGGACCTGCCGCTGCGCGACTCCTTCGAGCTGCTGCGACGCATCTACCGGATCGGTGACCAGACCTACCACCGCAACCTGGACGACCACGTCGCCCTGCTCGACCTCGGCGACCTGATGGACACCCCGGTACGGCAGCTCTCCTTGGGGCAGCGGATGCGGGGCGACATCGCGGCCGCCCTGCTTCACGACCCCGAGATCCTCTACCTCGACGAGCCGACGATCGGCCTCGACGTGATCTCCAAGGGACGGCTGCGAGAGTTCCTGCGCGCCCTCAACCACGAGCGCGGCACTACCCTGATGCTCACCACGCACGACCTGCAGGACATCGAAGCGCTGTGCGACCGGGTCATCGTCATCGACCACGGCACCGCCGTCTTCGACGGCCCCCTGCCCTCCCTGCGCGCCAACGGCGACGCCTCCCGCACCCTCGTCGTCGACCTCGTCGACGAGGCCTCCCCGATCGCAATCGAGGGCGCTCGGGTCCTGAAGGTCGAGGGCCCCCGCCAATGGCTCTCCTTCCCCGCCGGCGCCTCCGCCGCGCCCCTGGTGGCGCAGGTCGCGGCTGCGTACGACGTCGCCGACCTGTCCATCCACGAGCCCGACATCGAGGACGTCATCCGGCAGCTCTACTCGCGCTGATCGTCACATGGGTCGCGCGTCGGCGACCTGGCGTAATGCTGAGACCGTGCCTACCCATGCGCCGGCCTCCGGATGAACCCATCCGACGAGCTCGACGGCGTCCTCGAGGTCCGGCGCTCATGTTCCACTCGTACAGCCGCAGGGAGCGACTGATGTCCTCGTCGCAGGCATGCAGGTAGGAACTCAATCTCTCTGCGGTCAGGAGATGACGAAGCGTCGCATCAGTCCATCCGCCGTTCCCTCGACTGGCGTTTGACATCCCACCGTTCCCCCGTAGAGTTGAACGCGAAGACCCCGGAACGATCCCTGGCAGCAGCCACATCGCCGGGGTTTCGCCTTGTCCGCGGCCTTGTGGCCGACTGTAGACGGACCCACCGACAACCTCGGATGACGCGGAGAGCTCAGGAGTCGATGCGGAGGATGGCGAGGTCGTCGGGCTGGCGGGAGAGGTCGGCGAGGGTGTGCCGCAGGCGGTCTAGGAGGAACTCGACGGAGGCTGCGGCGACCGCGGTGTCGGGGTAGCGGACGCGGACGGACAGGCCGGTGTGGGTGCGGGCGAACCAGATCTGGACGTCGTCGGCCTGGGTGGAGGCCGAGATGTGCTGGGCGTCGCGGTCGAGGTGGGCCGAGCCGCCGGGGACGTGGCGGTAGTCGACCCAGGAGACGACGAAGACGTCGCTGCGGGTCTGCACCAGCGGCTCGGTGAGCGAGCCGAGGACCTGGTCGAGCGGCACCGACCCGAGGCGTACGCCCTGACGGACCGCGTCGCCGGCCTCGGCCAGGCCCAGATCGGTGAGCGAGGCGGGGACGGTGAGCGGGACGGTGGTGGTGTACCAGCCGATCGAGCGGGTCAGCGCCTCGGCGGAGCGGGTCGAGACCGGCGCCATCGTGTCCAGCCGGTCGCCGCCACCGAGGTCGGAGATCGCGGTGGCGAGGCCGGCCAGGACGGCGGCGTACGTCGATGCGCCGCTGTTGCGGGCGCGGGTGCCGATGCGCTCCATCAGGGCGGCGTCGGCCAGCGCAGCGACGGCGGTGGCCTGGGCGGCCCGCTCCCCGGGCGCGAGGCCGAGCGGGAGCGGGAAGGTCGGCAGCCGGTGGTCGCGACCGCTCAGGAACTCGCTCCAGCCGCGGAGCAGCGGGTCGTCGGCGGCCACCCAGGCGGGACCGTCGCGTCCCTCGGCGACGGCGTCGAGGAACGACGTCACCGGCGGCAGCGACGGCTCCTCGCCGCTCTCGGTGAAGGCGGCGTAGAGGTGAGCGAGCTCCTCGACCGCGACGGCGACCGAGTGGGCGTCGCAGTGCAGGTGGTCCATGCCGAGGACGATCGTGGAGCGGTCGGGGCGGGAGATCGCGGCCGGCAGGAACGCCGGGTAGGCGAAGGGGCCGCACCGTTCGTCGAGGGCGGCGTGCAGCGCGGCGCGGGTCTCCTCGACGGTGACGGTGTGACCGACGGTGGCGACCGACCAGGTCAGGGTGCCGGGGTGGTGCCGGCGGGCATCGAGCCCCTCGGCCCCGGCGACGACCTCGAGCTGCAGGCTGCCGTGGCGGGCGAGGAAGGCGCGCCAGGTGCGCGAGAGCGCGACCGGCTCGATGGGCCCGTCGACGTCGAAGGCGGCGGCCAGCCAGACGGTCGGTGCCCCGGCCATCGCGCCGGCGAGGTGGTTGCGCTGGTTGAGCGAGAGCTCAACCAGCGCGCCGCGACCGGGCGCGGAGAGGTCCCAGCGCAGCAGCGTGCCCGGCCGGGGCTCCCACAGGTCAGCGGTCGTGACCAGCATGTCCGGTCCCGATGATCGCTTCGACATCGACCGGGCGCACCGACAGGCCGAGCCCGGCAAGAACGTCGTGGACAGCTTCGAAGAAGGTCGCCACCGCCAGTCCGCCCTGCGGCGTGTCGGGGCTCTGGGTGGCCAGCTCGAAGCGGTCCTCGAAGCGGTTGACCCACAGGCTCGCGTTGGCGGTGCGGCCCTCGCCGGTGAAGTGCAGCCCCGTGTCGAAGGGGGTGGTCCCGGCGCCGGGGAACTTGCGTACGTCGAGGTAGGAGACCATCTGCGGGCTCGCCAGCTCGGTCGGCGCGAGGATCCCGCCGGCGACCATCGCACCGAGCGGCACGTGGACCGGGGTCCTGGCCAGCTCACGAGCCACGCCGAAGGCCTTCTCCGCGCCGACCACGGTCTCGGCGAAGGTCTCCCCCAGCGGCATCGAGACGGGGGCGAAGTTGCAGAACCAGCCGTGCGACATCGCGGTCTGCTGCGACCGGGTTCCCAGGACGGTGATCCCCAGATAGTCCGAGGCGCCGGTCAGACGCTGCTCGGCGTGGGCCAGCAGCGCGAAGACGCCGCTGGTGAACCGTCCTCCGGCGGCACGGCACGACGACTCGAGCGCGTCCACCGCCTCACCCTCGAGCGCGGTCCACCGCCGGATCCGGACCGGCGCGGTCTCACCCTCGGCCAGCCCCAGCGAGACCGGGAACCGCGGCAGCCGCCCGTCGTGGCGCGAGACGATCTCGGCCCACTCGCGCACCGCGGGGGTCTCCGCGTCGCACGACGCCGCGAGCTGCTGCTCAGCGGCTGCGTACGTCACGAAGCTGTCAGCCTCCGGCAGCTCCGGCGACGGGGCTCCCAGGGCCGCGGCATAGGCGGCGCCGAGCTCGGCCGGGACCATCAACTGCGATGCGCCGTCGGTGAAGGCGTGGTCGCAGCCCCAGAAGTAGCTGAAGCCGTCCTCGCGCACGATCGCGCCGAGCAGGAACGGGGTCCAGGAGTCGGGACGGCACTGCTCGTCCCACAGGCTGACGAGGAGGTCCTGCCAGCCGCCGGACCAGTCGGCCGGTGCCTCGACCTCGACGGCCTCAAAGGCGATCGCCTCCGCCGGGACGAGATGTCGGACAGGGGTTTCGCCCGAAAGGTCGAACCAGGTCCGCAGGCCCTCGTGGCGCCGCACGAACGTGGTCAGCGCTGCACCATAGGCCGGCGCGGAGAACGCGACGTCGAAGGACCCCGCGGTGCCGGTCCAGGCGCGGTGCACGCCGCCGGAGGCGACCTTGGCCCGATAGGCGTTGAGGTGGTCGGCCTGCAGGAACGACGGCGCTCCGGGAGAGACCGGCGCAGCGTCGGCCGCCGCCTGACACGCGGCCGTCGGCCGCAGCACGACCACTCGCCCGGGCGCGGGCGCCAGCTCCGAGAGCGCCCCGATCCTCATGCCGTGCCCTCCAGCTCGGCGGTCTCAAGGCGCGCGATCTCCTCGAAGAGGTCACTCATCCCGCCGATCAGGTCGCGGACGACCCGCTCGGCGGCAACGGTCTCCGGGTAGCGCGTCGAGACGTTGAGACCGTCCCGGTCACGCACGAGCCAGAGGTAGACCTCGTCGTCTGCGCGGACGGGGGCGCGCAGCGTACGGGCGTCCCAGGAGTTCCAGCGCTCGGCGCCGGGGATGAAGCGGGTGTCGACGAAGGTGACCACGAAGTGGGGTGCGTCCGAGACGCCGAGCAGGTCAGCGACCCGCGCGAACGGCTGCGGGACCAGCGGCTTCGACTCGGCGAGCGCGGCCTGGACCCGGGCGGCGACCTCGGGCAGCGTCGACGCGCCGGAGATGTCGAGGGTGATCGGGACGAGGCCGACGTACCAGCCGACCGCGGCGGCGTGCTCGGCGGTGTAGCGGGTGTGCATCGGCGCCACGAAACGCATCCGTTCCACGCCGTGTCGGGCCCGCAGGACGTACGCCATCGCGCCCATCATCCCGGCCTGGAAGGAGACGCCGGTGCTCTTGCACAGCTCGCCGAGGGCTCTGGCCTGGCGCGGATCGCCGAGCCACTGGGACAGGCTCGCCTGCGGCAGCGGCTCCGCGGAGGCCGGTACGTCGGTGATGCCCGTGACCGGGAAGTCGGCGAACCGCAGCGTCCCCGAAGGGGTGCTCAGCCAGTCGCGCCAGACCCGCACCGACTCGCTCTCCAGCGACATCGCATCCCCGGTGACCCGCTCGGCGGCAGCGTGGTCGATGTGGCTCCCGGTCTCGGCGACGGCGAGGGCCGAGAACGGTTCGCCGGCCTGCGCCCGCTCGTAGAGCGAGGCGATCTCCTCGAACCAGAGCAGCTGGGAGTAGGCGTCCATCACACCGTGGTCGGCGCCGAAGACCAGGGTGAAGCCGTCGGCGTCGGCCACCGTCGCGAAGACGACGTAGGGCCAGGCCGAGGGGTCGATGTGATCGGCGAGGAAGTCCGAGATACAGCCCCGGGCGTCCTCGCCGTCGAACCGGCCGAGAACGGTCGTGGTCATCGACACGTCCGCGGGGGCGACCGCACGACGCTGTCTGCCGGCCGGCGTCTCCTCGACGGTCCCGCGCAACGCCTCGTGGCGGCCGATCCAGGCGCGGAGCGCGAGGTCGAGTGCCGTCACGTCGAGCTGCCCGTGCAACCGCATGATCGAGCCGATCCAGGAGCCCGCCTCGGCGGTGTCGAGGTGCAGCTCGTGGTTGTGGGACAGTCGGCGGTCGTCGTCGACCCAGGCACTCGGCTCCGCGGTGGGGATCCACGCGGTCACCTCGCCCGGGGGTACGTCGTACGCGGACAGCTCGGTGTACTCCATCGGAGGTGGAGTTCCTCTCTGAGGTGGGGGGCTCATTGCGGCAAAACGTCATCTCGGGGACCCGAACGAACCTCAAGAACGCCGTAGCCCGAGAAGGCGACCCGCCTGGGGACGACAGCGATGTCGTCCATGTCGCGGCCTATTGTGCACACAGGTCCGCACCCGAATTCGACCGCCCCCGGACGTGGGAATCGCCACACTTCTTTATTGCCCCCGGGGGTTTACATGACGTATCAACTCCGATTGACTCCTCCCCCTGCGCGCGCTATCGCTGTGTGATCTTGCCGGGCCTTCGCCCGGCCGCCCGCCTATCTCGAGGACTCCCCCATGCCCGCTGCCACTCGTGCACCCATCGACAACTCCGGCCGTCTCCAGTTCGCCGACGACCTCTTCGCCCGGCGTCATCGCGGTCTCGGAAGCCCGATCGCCAACCAGTGGATCTGGCGGATGAACAGTCCCTACGACGCCGACCGGCTGCGCTACATCGCGGCCGGACTGGCCGAGGGCGGGCTCTCGCGCAGGCTCCACCGGGCGAAGTTCCCGGGCGCTCGCGACCTGTGGACCAACGCCGACCGCGACCCGTCGATCGAGCTCTACGACGAGATCCTCCCCGTCGCCGAGATCACCGACTGGCTCCAGCAGCGTCACAGCGACCACCTCGACCCGCACGAGGGCCTGACCTACCGGCTGACCGCGACCAACCTCGACGACGGCACCTCGGTCGTCTCGATGCTGCTCGCCCACGCCGTCGGCGACGGTGGCTCCGTCCTCGACGCCGTGTCCCGGGCCTCTCGCGGCGAGCCGCTGCGGCTGCCGGCCGCGCCCGCCAAGGGCTGGGACCGCGTCCGCGCCGAGGCCGCCGACAGCCGAGCGCAGTGGCGCGCCGTGAGCGACTGGACCAAGGCCCGCCGTCAGGCGAAGAAGGACGGCACCGCCGCCCTGGCCACCAAGGCACCGCGGGTCTACCCGGAGGCCAACCCGAACCAGGCGCCCGAGGCCTGGCGGATGCCGCGGATGATCGCCGAGTTCGACACCGAGGCGATGACGAAGATCGCCGCCGAGCACGGCGGCTCGACCAACGCCTGGTTCATCAACGTGGTCGCCGACCTGCTCGTCCGCATCGACCACGTGCCGGTCGACCGGGGCGACGTCCCGGTCTCGCTGCCGATGAGCGACTTCCAGCCCGGGGACGTGCGCTCCAACTCGACGCGGGTGGCCATGGTCGAGGTGCCGCGCGACGT
Organism: Nocardioides sp. NPDC101246; assembly: GCF_044767415.1. NCBI lineage: Bacteria > Bacillati > Actinomycetota > Actinomycetes > Propionibacteriales > Nocardioidaceae > Nocardioides > Nocardioides sp. NPDC101246. Next base: position 124,878 of record NZ_JBIWNX010000012.1, on the reverse strand, counting down.
GCTCGAACGGCGCGACCTCGCCGCGATCAAGAAGCTCTCCAAGGCGGCCTACATCCGCCTCGGCCAGGCCGGCCCGGGGCTGGTCCCGGTGCCGCTGGCGATGATGCAGATGCTCCCCGACGCGGTGCTCGACAAGCTTCCGCAGCCGCCGGCGGCGGCGTGCATGGCCTCCAACCTGCCGCAGCTGCCCGACGACTACCGCTACGCGATGGGCGAGGACGTACGCCTCGTGGCCGGGCTCGCCGGCTATCAGAACGCCACCGCCCAGGACGCCTACGACGTCGGCGGCGGGATCATCTCCTGGCTGATCCAGTCGGGGCCGCGTACGACGCTCAACCTCGTCGCCGCCGAGCCCGACCGCGTGCCCGACCTGGAGTTTCTCAAGAATCTGGTCGTCGAGGAGCTCGGCTCGTGGGGTCTGAGCGTCGAGGTGTGGTGATGCTGCCGCCCGCGAGCCCCGGTGCCCGCCCGGCGCCGTTCACTCCCGAGCCGACCAACCGGCTGACGTACGACGACGAGGTCTTCCTCCGGACGGCGACCGTGATCGGGGTCCCGGTGGTCGCCCAGAGCGCCTGGCGGTTCCCTGCCGAGATCTCGGTGGAGGCCGTCCAGGAGGTCGTCGACGAGCTTGCCGAGGGCCCGCTCAACCGGCTGGTGGTCCGCCCCCGTGCCATCGGCGCGCGCTCGCACTGGGTGCCGGCGACGACGGTCGAGCCGGTCCGTCTGCACCCCGACCGGATCAAGCTCGACCAGGTCATGGCCTGGCTCGACAGCACCGCCGAGCAGGTGCCGTTCGACCCGGTGACGGGCCCGCTGTGGGCGTTCTTCATGGCGCAGACCACCGACGGTGGCACGGTCGTGGCCTACAACGCCTCACACATCGTCTGCGACGGCGGGATGAAGCTCGGGGCGCTGATCGCGGCCGTACGCCGCCAGCCCCTGCCACGGCTTCCCGTCGCCGAAGCGGAGACCGAGGTCACCCGGAAGGACGATCGGCGCGACGCGCGCACGATGGCCCGCGCCGCCGCTCGCGGCCTCCGCGCGGCCCGCAAGGCCGGGAAGCCCCCGGCGCTGGAGGCCCAGTCCTCCGAGCAGCGGCCGCTGCCCGCCCCACAGCCCGACGACGACGTCGTCCAGGAGGTCGCCTTCGCCGGCGTCGACTGCCCCGTCGAGGAGTGGGACGCGGCCGTGGAGCGGGCCGGTGGCACCTCCAACGCGCTGCAGGTCGCGATCTCGGTCGAGGTGCTCCTCGAGGCCGGGATCGTCCGCCCCGGCGAACCGGTCAAGATGTCGCTGCCCGTCTCGATGCGCGGCGAGGGCGACCTGCGCTCCAACGCCACCTCGGGCGTCTCGATCGCGGTCGAGACCGAGCTGCGCGACGGCGTCGGCCGGGTCACCGATCTCGCCCACATCCGGGAGCGCTCGAAGAAGGAGTTCTCCGCTCTCTTCAGGGGCACCCGCCCCGACCCGATCGCGCACATCGCGCCGCTGGCTCAGATGATCCCGGACAAGCTGGCCGGACCGTTGCTCAAGAACGTCGTCACCCCGCTCGGCCTGGCCTCCAACCTCGGCCGCCCCGACCCCGACTTCGTGGCGCCGTTCGGCGTGGCCGCCGACTCGATCCTCTTCCGCGCGCTGACGCTCGGCGCGACCCGCGGCGAGCTGCGCCGGATGCGCGGCGGCGTCACATCGTGGTGGAGCGAGGTCGGAGCGACCTGCACCTTCGGCATCCGCGCGCTCGACCCCGACGCGATCCCCGACTCCGAGCGGCTGAAGGAGATCGTGACCACCGTCTACGGACGTTGGGGACTCACTCCTTCCTTCTGGTGAGAGGATGCGTTCATGACGATCGACGTACTCGGTGAGCCCTACACCGTGGAGACCATCGAGCTCGCGGACGACTTCGAGGGCACGGTCGTGGCCACGCTGGTCAAGCGGCCGGCCGACGGCGACGCCAAGGGCGCCGTCCTCTACGTCCACGGCTTCTCCGACTACTTCTTCCAGAAGGAGTACGCCGAGTGGTGGACCGCCCGCGGCTACGACTTCTACGGCCTCGACCTGCGCAAGTACGGTCGCTCGCTGCGTGAGCACCAGTCGGGGACGTACGTCGGTGATCTCGTCGAGTACTTCGACGAGATCGACGCCGCCTGGGAGCGGATCACCGAGCGTGACGGTCACTCGCACGTCATGCTCAGCGCCCACTCCACCGGCGGGCTGACCGTCTCGCTGTGGGCCGACGACCGGCAGCCCGACGCCCTGGCCGGGATGGTGCTCAACTCGCCGTGGCTCGACCTGCAGGGCTCGTTCCTGCTGCGCGAGGTCGCCAGCCCGGTGGTGCGCCGGGTCGGCCACCGCGCCCCGATGCGCGAGCTCGGCCGCGACGTCAGCGGCTTCTACACCATGTCGCTCCACGTCGAGCACGACGGCGAGTGGGAGTTCGACCTCGGCCTCAAGCCGGTCGGCTCCTACCCGATCCGGCTCGGCTGGCTCAAGGCGATCCGCGACGGCCACGCCCGGCTCCACCGTGGCCTGGACGTGAAGGCGCCCGTACTGGTGCTCTCCTCCGACCGCTCCAGCAAGCCGAAGGCGATGGGCGAGCTCGTCCACTCGACCGACATCGTGCTCGACGTGCGCCAGATCCGCCGCTGGTCGACGGCCATCGGCAGCCATGTCACCTACGTCGCGGTCCCCGGAGCGAAGCACGACGTGATCCTGTCGCGCTCCGAGGTCCGCAAGCAGGCCTACGCCGAGATCGAGCACTGGCTGGCCGCCTACGGCGTCTGACCCCGTAGGGGTATTCCGGTCCCCTCAGATCCAGAACAACCCATGAACTGGCCCGACACAGTCGGGCCAGTTCTCGTTGTCAATCACCCGGTCGCCGCCCCCCCGGTGAACGTAAAGCAAAGTCGGTGCGCGTTAGGGTGCTGTGGTCCCGAACCCAACCGGAAGGACAACAGTGTGACTTCTGAGAAGAAGACAGACAGTCCGAAAAATTCCGACCATCACAACGCAACTGGTCTCATCAAATCCCCCACGGGCGAAGTCGTTCCCCACCCTGCGCTGGACCTGCCGATCTCGAGCGAACAGGACCAACGCAAGGGAATCGACTGGGTAGTCTTCGGCGTCGCGGCGGCCATCGCCATCGCGTTCATGGCCTGGGGCTTCATCAACACCGATGGCTTGAGCAAGGTCGCCGGCGACGCCCTCGCCTGGGTGCTGGACAAGGCCGGCTGGTTCTTCGTCCTGACCGCCAGCGGCTTCGTCATCTACATCATCTGGCTCGCCGTCAGCAAGTACGGCAACATCCCCTTGGGCCGCGACGACGAGAAGCCGGAGTTCAACACGGCGTCCTGGATCGCGATGATGTTCAGCGCCGGAATGGGCATCGGTCTGATGTTCTACGGCGTCAGCGAACCGATCTCGCACTTCGTCACGCCGCCTCCGGGCACCGGCGAGGCGGGCAACCCCGAAGCCATCCAGCACGCGATGGCGACCACGATGTTCCACTGGACGCTGCATCCCTGGGCGATCTACGCGGTCGTGGGTCTGGCGATCGGCTACGGCGCCTACCGCAAGGGCCGCGTCAGCCTGATCTCCGCGGCCTTCACGCCGTTGCTCGGCAAGAAGACCGTGGAAGGCCCGACGGGCAAGGCGATCGACATCTTCGCGATCTTCGCGACCCTCTTCGGCTCGGCCACCTCGCTCGGCACGGGCGCGATCCAGATCGAGAGCGGCCTGCAGATCGTGGCCGGGCTCGGCGAGGTCGGCAACAACGTCCTGATCGGGATCATCGCTGTCCTGACGGTCTGCTTCGTCATCTCCGCGGTCTCGGGCGTGGCCAAGGGCATCCAGTGGCTCTCCAACATCAACATGGTGCTGGCGTTCCTGCTGGCGCTGTTCCTGTTCGTGGTCGGCCCGACGGTCTTCATCCTCGATCTGATCCCGACCTCGCTCGGCACCTACATCGGCGACCTCGCGCAGATGTCGGCCCGCACCGGCGTCGGCGGCGAGGAGACCTCGGCCTGGCTCGGTTCCTGGACCGTCTTCTACTGGGCCTGGTGGATCTCCTGGACGCCGTTCGTCGGCATGTTCATCGCGCGGATCTCGCGTGGGCGCACCATCCGGCAGTTCGTCGCCGGCGTGCTCCTCGTCCCGAGCGTCGTCAGCGTGATCTGGTTCTGCATCATGGGTGGCACCGCCATCGACCTGCAGCGTGACGGCACCGTCGACATCGCCGGTCTCGGCGGGGTCGAGTCGCAGCTGTTCACCACCCTCGACCAGTTCCCGCTGGCTACGGTGATGAGCATCCTGGTCATGGCCCTGGTGGCGATCTTCTTCGTCTCCGGCGCCGACGCGGCCTCGATCGTGATGGGCACCCTCTCCGAGCGCGGCACCGAGGAGCCCGGCCGGCCGACAGTGGTCTTCTGGGGTGTCGCGACCGGTGTCGTGGCCATCCTGGGTCTGATCGCCGGTGGCGCGGACGCACTCTCCGGTCTGCAGACGATCACGATCGTGGCGGCGCTGCCGTTCACGGTGATCATGGTCGGCCTGGCGGTCTCGCTACAGCGCGACCTGGCCCATGACCCGCTGATCGTGCGAGGTCAGTACGCCGCGGAGGCGGTCGAGCAGGCGGTCATCACCGGCGTCACCGAGCACGGTGACGACTTCGCGCTCGCGGTCGTCGAGGACGACCACAGCAGCAACGGCGTCGAGCCGGCTTCGGCCGAGGACACCGCCACCGCGGTTCCTGCCGACAAGGCCTGATCCTCGAAGGTCTGAATCTGATGGCGGGTCCTCCGGGACCCGCCATCAGTCGTCTCTCAGCGGCGTCCCTGCGTACGTCTCCAGGGTGACGAACTCCTCGACCGGCTGCCTGCGCAGCCTGGTGAGCTGCTTGACCGGCCTGCCCATCGGGACCACCGCGGCGACGGCATGTCCCTCGGGGGCGCCGAGCAGCTCGAGGAGCGCCGGCTCCTCGGCGACCGCCATCGTGGTGATCACGCCACCGAACCCCTCGTTGCGCGCGGCCAGGAGCGTGTTCCACACCAGCGGATAGACCGAGGCGCCGGAGACGACGCCTACCCGGTCGAGCTCCGAGTCGATCGAGGCGACGACTCCCAGGTCGACGAGGAAGACGAGCACCACCGGAGCCGTACGCAGCGGCTCGGTCATCGCGTGCGGCACCCGGGTCGCGGCGATCTGCTCATCGGTCACCGCCGTCGGGTGCACCGTGTTCCACGGCATCTCCCCCGCCCTCTGCTGCGCGAGGTATCTGCGGGCACCCGTCCCCGTCAGCTCGACCAGACGCTCACGGGTCTCCTGGCTGCGTACGACCACGACGTGGGCGCCCTGCCGGTTGCCGCCCGAAGGCGCGAACCGGGCGTTGTCGAGGATCCTGGCGAGGATCTCGTCGGGCAGCGGGTCGTCGGTGAAGTCGCGTACGGCATGGGTGGTCCGCATCGCTTCGTAGAGCTCCATGGCTCCATCCCAGCAGACTCAGCCCAGAAGGAAGGCGACCAGTGCCGTGATGCCGACCACGACGATCACACCGCGGAGCACGTTGGGCGGCAGCCGGCGGCCGATCCTGGCACCCAGCAGGCCACCGATCGTGGCGCCGACGGCGATCAGGGCGGCGATCTTCCAGTCGACATCTGCCACGAGGGCGAAGATGAGCCCGGAGATGCCGTTGGTGATGGCGACCAGGATGTTCTTGAGCGCGTTGAGCCGCTGCAGCGACTCGGCCACTCCGATGCCGATGATGGCGATCATCAGCACGCCCTGAGCAGCGCCGAAGTAGCCGCCGTAGACGCCGAGCATCGCGATCGCCGGCCAGACCCACCAGCGCTCGCTCTTGCCGCGGTGTCCTGAGCTTGTCGAAGGGTCATCGGGCGCCTCGCCGTGCCGCTCGGCCACCCAGCGGGAGATGCGCGGGCCGGTGATCACCAGGACCACGCCGAGCCCGATCAGCACCGGGACGATCGCCTCGAAGGCACCCGGCGGCAACACGAGCAGCAGGATCCCGCCGACCGCGCCGCCGATGAGCGCCGCGACCCCGAGCCGCAGGATCCGCCCGCGCTGACCGGCGAGCTCGCGACGGTAGCCCCAGGCGCCGGCCAGCGAGCCCGGCACCAGGCCGATCGTGTTGGACACGTTGGCGACGACCGGAGGTACGCCGAAGGCCAGCAGCGTCGGGAAGGTGATCAGCGTCCCGGAACCGACGGCGGCATTGATCGTGCCCGCCCCCACCCCGGCGATCAGGATGAGGGCGGACTGAAGAGGATCCACTTAGGCGGTCGGCTCTGCGGGAGGCAGCGGAGTCTTCGGTGTCTGCGGCCGGTTGGGGGCCTCTGCCTGCTTGGCCTCGGCGAGCGCCTCCTGGACGGCAGCGGCTGCGGCCGACTGCTCGAGGTCGAGCTTCGGCTCGGCCGAGCCCATGTCGACCCGCTTGACCGGGCCCTCGACCTCGTCCGGGATCCCCTTGAGGCTGTTCATCGTCGAGCCGAGGCCCTCGAGCGCGGCGCCGATCTCGCTCGGGATGATCCACACCTTGTTGGCGTCGCCCTCGGCGATCTTCGGCATCATCTGCAGGTACTGGTAGGCCAGCAGCGACTGGTCGGGGCGGCCGTCGTGGATCGCCTGGAAGACGGTCTGGATGGCCTGGCCCTCACCCTGGGCGCGCAGGATCGCGGCCTCCCGGTCGGCCTGCGCCGCGAGGATCTGCGACTCGCGCTGACCCTCGGCGTTGAGGATGGCGGACTGCTTGTTTCCCTCGGCCGAGAGGATCGCGGACTGGCGCTGACCCTCGGCGGTGAGGATCGCGGCGCGCTTGTCGCGGTCGGCGCGCATCTGCTTCTCCATCGCGTCCTTGATGGACATGGGCGGGTCGATCGACTTGATCTCGACGCGCTTGACCTTGATGCCCCAGCGACCGGTGGCCTCGTCCAGGACGATCGAGAGACCGGAGTTGATCTGCTCGCGGCTGGTCAGCGTCTCCTCCAGGGTCATGCCACCGACGATGTTGCGCAGGGTGGTCATGGTGAGCTGCTCGACGGCCTGGATGTAGTTGGCGATCTCGTACGTCGCCGCCACCGGGTCGTTGACCTGGAAGTAGATGACCGTGTCGATCGAGACGGTCAGGTTGTCCTCGGTGATCACCGGCTGCGGTGCGAACGCGACGACCTGCTCACGCATGTCGATCATGTAGCGCACCTTGTCGACGAACGGGATCACCGCGTTCAGGCCGGGGTCACGCTTCGACTGGAACTTGCCGAAGCGCTCCACGATGCCGACCCGCGCCTGCGGGATGATCTTGATCGTCTTGGCCAGCGTGGTGATCACCAGCACCGCCAAGATGACCAGGAGGGCCAGGATGATGCCACCCATTGCCAATCAGTCCTTGTCTGTTCGTTGTGCGTCAGGTTGCCCGGAAGCTACGGAGTCCCGAGCTCCGGAAGAGGATGGACGTACGCCGTCGCTCCTCTGATCTCGAGCACCTCGACCGGCGTACCGGCCGCGATCACGAGCGTCTCGTCGTAGGGCTGAGCGGTCCAGAGCTCGCCCTCGAGCTTGAGCTGCCCCGGCTTGTGGGCGCTGATCTCGACGGGCGAGATGGCCTGGACGCCGATCAGCTTCTGCGCGCCGATCTGGATCTCCGGGCCGTTGTGGAGCCGCCTGGCCAACCCCGGGCGTACGACCGCGAGCATGGAGACAGAGACCGCCATCGCGACGATCGCCTGGATCACGAAGCTGTCGGTGAACGCGCCGGTCAAGGCACCCGCGAAGGCGCCGGTGGCGAGCATCAGCAGGATCAGGTCGAGGCTGAAGAGCTCTCCGACGACGAGCAGCGCTCCGAGTGCCGTCCAGATCGCCCAGTCCCAGTCCTGCCAGTCCATGGGCGTCACCCTATCCAGACGGGCCACACGTTGTGGGGAGGTTCGGGTACCGACTTCTTAACGTTCGGCCTACCGGGTGTGACGGGCCCGACGCTTGGCCCAGAAGCGGCCCTCGCTCTCCTCGAGCTCGAGCGGCATACCGAAGGTCTTGGACAGGTTGGCCGAGGTCAGGGTGTCCTCGATGAGCCCCTGGGCGGTGATCCGGCCGGAGCGCATCATCAGCACGTGGCTGAAGCCGGGCGGGATCTCCTCGACGTGGTGGGAGACGAGCACGGTCGCCGGGCTGTCGGGGTCGTAGGCCAGCGTCGACAGCGTCGAGACCAGGTCCTCGCGACCGCCCAGATCGAGCCCGGCGGCGGGCTCGTCCAGGAGCAGCATCTCGGGGTCGACCATCAGCGCACGGGCCAGCTGGACACGCTTGCGCTCACCCTCGGACAGGGTGCCGAACCGGCGCTCGCCCAGGTGCTTGATGCCGACCTCGATCAGCAGCGCCTGGGCACGGTCGTGGTCGAGGTCGTCGTAGTGCTCGCGCCAGCGTCCGACCACACCGTAGGAGGCACTCACCACGACGTCGCGGACGAGCTCGTGACGCGGGATCCGGTCGGCGAGCGCCGCTGAGGTGAGGCCGATGCGCGGGCGCAGCTCGAAGACGTCGATGCGGCCGATCTGCTCGCCGAGCACCTTCACGACGCCCGAGGTGGGGTGGAGCTGGGCCGCGGCGGTCTGGAGCAGCGTGGTCTTGCCGGCGCCGTTGTGGCCGAGGATGACCCAGCGTTCATCCTCTTCGACCACCCAGCTCACAGAGTCGAGAAGGGCGTTGCCCCCGCGGCGTACGGTGACGTCGGTGAACTCCAGCACGGCTGCCATGGCCGCAAATCTATCGGCAGGGGTCGGCCGGCCCGGGGTTAGGGTAGGCACCTGTGAGCGTTGACGAATCCGAGTCGCTGGAGACCACTCCCGAGGCGCTGCGGCTGGCCTGGTGGGTGACGGCGTGGCTGCGCGGTGAGGCGGTCACCGACCTGGTGCTCGATGCGGTGATCGGGCCCGATGCGACCCACACCGTCAGCGGGCTCGCCACCCTCGGCCTCGGTGGCACCGAGGGGGTCGCGGACACCCTGGTCAGCGGGATGGGACGGCTGCGTACGGAGGGGGCGACCGGTGTCGGGGTCGCGTTCCCTGCCGAGGGCGACCCGGTCGGGCTGGGTGGGCCGCGGGCCTTCAACTCGGCCGCGATGGAGGCCGGTGAGGCGGTGGTGTGCGACGCCGGCATCGGGCTCGTACCGGTCCGGGTCGGCGCGGTCCTCGAGTGGCAGGCGTACGCGGCATCTCGACGTCAGCTGCCCGATGTCGGCGAGGCCGACCGTGCGCTGCGGCTCGCGCTGAGCGAGTCCGCGACGGCGCTCGCCGAGCTCGACGTCGCCCGGTGGCGGCCCGAGGTCGCCGACCGGCTGATGAACCTTCGCCACCGGCCCTCGCTGGCCGGGGCACCCGGCGTGCCGACGCGGTGCGTGGAGCTCGCTGCCCGTGGCGTACAGGCCAGAGAGATCGTCGCGGTGGCACTCGAGGACGAGGGCGGCGCGGTGTCCGCCTCGGAGATGCTCCGGCGGCGAGAGGCGCTGGTCGGCCTCGACCGCGCGGCCCGGAGGGCGCTCACCGCGGCGGGATCGCCCGAGGTGTGGCCGCCGAACTGAGACGCAGGGGCCGGCTCCACTATCCTGTGCAGCGATGACCGAGGAATTCGACGCGCTCGAGCGCCGTCCCGACACTCTGCTGATCACCCTCGCCGGAAACGACCGACCCGGGCTGACCTCGGCCACCCTGGCGACGCTCGCGTTGGCGGGGGTCGACGTGGTCGACCTGGAACAGATCGTGCTGCGGGCGCGGCTCGTGCTCGGGCTCCTGGTGACCGCGCCGGCCGACGCGGCGAGCACCGAAGCGCTCAAGCACGCGATCGAGGAGACCGCCCACGCCCTCGACATGACCGTCGAGATCGAGGAGGGCGTCGGCGACACCCCACGGGAGCCCGCCGACCGCGCCCGGGTGACGGTGCTGGGCCTGCCGCTCAAGGCGGCCGCGCTCGCGTCGGTGACCCGTACGATCGCCTCGGCCGGGGGCAACATCGACCGGATCATCCGGCTGGCCCGCTACCCGGTCACCGCCTTCGACCTGCACGTCTCCGGCGCCTCTCCCGACGAGCTGCGCGTGACGCTGGCGGCCGAGGCCGCCGCCCAGGGCGTCGACATCGCGGTGCAGCCCGCCAACCTGGTCCGCCGCGGCATGCGCCTGATCGTGATGGACGTCGACTCGACGCTGATCGACGGCGAGGTGATCGAGATGATCGCCGCCCACGCCGGCTACGAGAAGGAGGTCGCCTCGGTCACCGAGGCGGCCATGCGCGGCGAGCTCGACTTCGAGGAGTCGCTCCGCGGACGGGTGAAGTATCTCAAGGGCGTCCCCGCGACCGCGTTGGACGAGGTCTACGCCGGGCTGCAGCTCAACCCGGGAGCGCGGACGATGGTCCGCACCCTGCGCCGCCTCGGCTACCGCTTCGCCATCGTCTCGGGCGGGTTCTCGCAGATCACCGACCGGCTGGCTGCCGACCTCGGCATCCACTACGCCCGTGCCAACGAGCTCGAGATCGTCGACGGCGTACTGACCGGTGAGGTCGTCGGTGAGGTCGTCGACCGTGCCGGCAAGGCCCGCGCACTCCGCGAGTTCGCCGCCGAGATCGGCATCCCCGAGGCCGCCACGGTCGCCATCGGCGACGGCGCCAACGACCTCGACATGCTCGCCGCCGCCGGCCTCGGCATCGCCTACAACGCCAAGCCCGCGGTCCGTTCGGCAGCCGGGACCGCCATCAACGTGCCCTACCTCGACACGATCATGTACCTCCTCGGGATCTCCCGCGAGGAGATCGAGGCCGCCGACGCCGAAGCCGGCATCGTCACTCCCGCCCCGCCGCTCATCTGAGCCCTGCCGAGGCGTCAGCCGCGTCGGCCGAGGCGTCACTCGCGTCGGCCGAGATGGCAGGCGCGTGACGTCTCGGCCGACGTACGTGACGTCTCGGCCGACGTAGGCGACGCCTCGGCGGTCAGGCTCGGCCGACGTGAAAGGCGGTGACGGAGGCCTCGGCCTCGTCGAGCTCGGACCAGTCGCCGTCGTAGGTGAGTACGGCGACGGCGGCCGTCGGGAAACCGAGGGCGAGCTCGTTGCCGGCCTCGTCGTCGCCCTCGCCGTCGTCGAGGAGCTGCACGAGCGAGGACGCGGTCGGGTTGTGCCCGATCACCATGACGGTCGAGATGCCGTCATCGACGCCCCGGACGAGGTCGAGGGCGGTGGAGGTGCCGGCGGCGTACAGACCCTGGTCGTACTCGGCCAGCGTCAGGTCCCACGACGCCGCGACGGCGACGTCCTCCCAGGTCTGGGTGGTGCGGTCGGCCGCCGAGACCAGGGCGTAGTCCGGGACCACGCCCTGCTCGGCCAGCCACTTCCCCGCCTCGACGGCGTCAGCATGGCCGCGCTCGGTCAGCTGCCGTTCGTAGTCGGTGGGTGCCGACGACTCCGCCTTGGCGTGCCGCATGATGACGAGGGTCCGCATGCGGGCAACCCTATGACCTCACGCCCCCAGCGAGTGATAGCCCCCGTCGACGTGGATGATCTCGCCGGTGGTCGCCGGGAAGAAGTCCGAGATCAGCGCGCAGACGGCCTTCGCGGTCGGGCCCTGGTCGGTGTTGTCCCAGCCCAGCGGCGCCCGGGTGCCCCAGCCCTCGTCGAGCTCCTCGAAGCCCGGTATGGCCTTGGCGGCGAGCGTCTTGAGCGGCCCGGCGGAGACGAGGTTGCAGCGGATCCCGTCGGGACCGAGGTCGCGGGCGAGGTAGCGCGAGGTCGACTCGAGCGCGGCCTTGGCGACACCCATCCAGTCGTACGCCGGCCAGGCGATCGTCGCGTCGAAGGTCAGCCCCACGATCGAGGAGCCCGGGGCCAGCAGCGGCCGGGTCGCCATCGCGAGCGACTTCAGCGAGTAGGCGCTGACCTGGACCGCCTGAGAGACGTCGTCCCACGGGCCGTCGAGGAACTTGCCGCCGAGGAGCGTCTCGGGGTTGCCGTACGCGATCGAGTGCACGACCCCGTCGAGCCGCTCGACACCCTCGGCCCGGAGCGCGTCGGCGAGGCCGTCGAGGTGCTCGGAGTTGGTCACGTCGAGGTCGAGGACCGGCGGCTCCTCGGGGAGCCGCTTCGCGATCCGCTTGGTGATCGACAGCGCGCGGCCGAAGTTGGAGATCAGGACGCGGGCGCCCTGCTCCTGGGCGACCTTGGCCACCGCGAAGCCGATCGAGGAGTCCATCGTGACCCCTGCGACGAGAACAGTCTTGCCGTCCAACAAACCCATGATCAGTGCCCCATTCCAAGTCCGCCGTCGACCGGGATCACGGCCCCGGTCACATAACCCGCATCTGCCAACCACGTCACGGCCGAGGCCACCTCGTCCGGTGAGGCGTAGCGCCCCAGCGGCACCCGGTCCGTGATCGCCTTCTGCTGCTCATCGGTCAGGACCGCGGTCATCTCGGTCTCCACGAACCCCGGCGCGACCACGTTGGCGGTGATCCCTCGCGAGCCGAGCTCGCGCGCGAGCGAGCGGGCCATGCCGACCAACCCGGCCTTCGACGCCGCGTAGTTGACCTGGCCCGGGTTGCCCAGCAGCCCGACGACCGAGGAGATGAAGATGATCCGCCCGCGGCGCAGCCGCAGCATGCCCTTCGAGGCCCGCTTGGCGAGCCGGAACGAGGCGGTGAGGTTGGTGTCGATCACCGAGGTGAAGTCGTCCTCCGACATCCGGAGCACGAGGGTGTCCTTCGTGATCCCGGCGTTGGCGACGAGGACCTCGACGGGTCCGTGGGCGGCCTCAGCGGCGGCGTACGCCTCCTCGACGGCGGCCGGGTCGGTGATGTCACACACCAGGTCCAGGGCCCCTTCCGGAGCCCCGCCCTTGCGGGAGGTCACGGCCACGTTGTCGCCGTTGGCCACGAAGGCCTCGGCGATCGCCCGGCCGATGCCACGGCTGCCGCCGGTGACAAGCACCGAGCGAGGCGGCTTGCTTGTGGGGTTTTCACTGTCAGTCACAGGCGCGACGGTAGCGATTACTTCGGCGTACGACCAATGTCTTGGATTTGCTTGTGAGAACCATCCAAAGTCCATCGGAGCGCCCCTGTTGGGTCCACACCATTGACCGGATGCCATCGGCCACGACCTAGACTGGCGGTATGTCCAAGGCACAACCGATCAGGATCACCACCGCCGGCCGTAGCCGCGCCGAGGACATCGCGATCCGCCAGAAGCGCTACGCCATCTCGATGTCGATCCGCTCGCTGTGCTTCATCGGTGCCGTGATCGCCGGCCTGGCCGGTATCGGCTGGCTGTGGCCGATCCTGATCGTGGCGGCCCTGATCCTGCCCTACGTCGCGGTCGTCATGGCCAATGCGACCAACACCAAGAGCGACGAGATGAACCTGATGGACTCGCCCTACGGCCCGCGCCAGCTCTCCAGCGGCCGCGAGCAGCAGCTCAACGAGAAGGACGAGAGCTGATGGGCGCGCTCGACTCCGACCTGTGCTCGGCCAAGGGCTGCCAGGACCCCGGTTCGTGGGAGCTGCAGTGGAACAATCCGAAGATCCACACGGCCGATCGGCGTAAGATCTGGCTCGCGTGCGAGACCCACAAGGAGTCGCTCAGCGACTTCCTGGGAGCGCGCGGATTCCTCAAGGACGTCGTCCCTCACTAGCTGTTCCCCCGGAGAGGTCGTGCGTTGAACCCGATCCCTGTTCTCCTCGACTGCGACCCCGGCCACGACGATGCCATCGCGATCCTGCTGGCCCTGGGCAGCCCGCGCATCGACCTGCTCGGGATCACCACCACGTTCGGCAACTGCCGGGTCGAGAAGGCGACCTACAACGCCCAGCGTCTCCTGGCCCTGGCGGGGCGGCCCGACATCCCGGTCTCCGCGGGGGCTGCCGCGCCCCTGGCCGGCACCGCCCACATCGGCGACTTCATCCACGGCGCGACCGGGATCGACGGTCCCGACCTTCCCGAGCCGCTCGCTCCCCCGGTCGCCGCCGGAGCGGTCGAGTTCCTGCGTACGTCCCTCCTGGCCGCCCCGGACCCCGTCACCGTCGTCGCCACCGGCCCGATCACCAACATCGCGCTGCTGCTGCGCGACCATCCCGAGGCCGGTCCGAAGATCGCCGAGATCGTCTTCATGGGCGGCTCGACCGAGCGCGGCAACACCACGCCGGCCGCCGAGTTCAACGCCTACGCCGATCCGGAGGCGCTCGACCTCGTCCTCACCAGCGGCCTCCCGATCCGGATGGTCGGACTCAACCTGTCCCACCAGGCGCTGGCCACTCCCGACGTCGTCGCGCGGATGCGGGCCATGGACCATCCGGTCGGCCGGGCGTGCGCCGACCTGATGGGCTTCTTCGGCGGCACCTACTCCGACGTCTTCGACTTCGCCGCTCCCCCGGTCCACGACCCCTGCACCATCGCAGCCCTCATCGACCCCGGCCTGATCACCTGGCACAAGTCGTTCGTGGCCGCCGAGACCGAGGGCCGCTGGACCCGCGGCGCCACCGTCGTCGACCTGCACGGCCGCCTCGACGAGCCACCCAACGCCCAGGTCGCGATCACCCTCGACGTACCTGCCTACTGGGACCTCGTCCTGGACGCTCTCGACCGCGTAGGCAGCTGACGAGGCGTCACTCCCGTCGGCCGAGGCGTCAACGCGGTGCCAGCTCGGCCGACGCGGGTGACGTCTCGGCTGGCGGTCAGCCGCCGATGGCGGACATCGGACGGTCGGGCTGGAGGAAGCCGAGGTCGTCGATGCCGTGGCCGGCGCGCTTGCCAGCCATGGCGGTGACCCAGCGGGCGGCGAGATCGGCGTCGGAGGCGCCGGCACGAAGTGGCGTACGCAGGTCCGACTCGGAGCGCGCGAACAGGCAGTCGCGCACCTGCCCGTCGGCGGTGAGGCGCACCCGGTCGCAGTCGCCGCAGAAGGGGCGGGTGACCGAGGCGATGATGCCGACCTTGGCCGGGCCACCGTCGACGTAGAAGAGCTCGGCGGGAGCGCTGCCGCGGGGCTCCTCCGCGGGTGTCAGCTCGAAGGCCGCCGACAGCGCCGCCAGGGTCTCGTCGGCGGTCACCATCTTGTCGCGCGACCAGCCGTGCTGGGCGTCGAGAGGCATCTGCTCGATGAACCGCAGCTCGTAGCCGCGCTCGACCGACCAGCCGAGCAGCTCGGCGGCATGGTCGTCGTTGACTCCTCGCAGCAGCACCGCGTTGATCTTGATCGGACCCAGACCGGCGGCGGCCGCGGCCTCCAGCCCGGCGACCACGTCGGCCAGCCGGTCGCGGCGGGTGATCTGGGCGAAGGTCTCGGGCCGGATCGAGTCCAGCGACACGTTGACCCGGTCGAGTCCGGCTTCGGCGAGCGACCCGGCCATCTTGGCCAGCCCCAGCGCGTTCGTGGTGATCGAGAGCTCCGCGTCGGGAGCGACCTCGCGGGTGCGCGCGACGATCGAGACGAGCCCGCGCCGCACCAGCGGCTCGCCACCGGTGAACCGCACCTCGCGGACACCGAGCTGACCGGTGGCGACGCCGATCAGCCGGACCACCTCGTCGTCGGTGAGCACCTCGTCGCCGGGCAGCCAGTCGAGCCCTTCGGCCGGCATGCAGTAGGTGCACCGCAGGTTGCAGCGGTCAGTCAGAGAGACCCGCAGATCCGTCGCGACCCGGCCGAACCGGTCGACGAGCCTCTGCTGGGTCTGATCTGTCGGGGAGGTCGTCATCACACCAGTCTAGGCAGGCTCGACCCGGATCGTGAGTGAGGACCGCATGCCAGTTAGTCTCATCGGGTGAGTTCGTTCCGTTTCCTGCTCAGCCGACGCTGGGCCGGTTTCACGGTGTTCGTGCTGATCCTGGCCTACGGAACCTGGTGGCTGGGCCAGTGGCAGTTCGAC
The DNA here is from genome assembly GCF_044767415.1 of Nocardioides sp. NPDC101246. Taxonomy (NCBI): domain Bacteria; kingdom Bacillati; phylum Actinomycetota; class Actinomycetes; order Propionibacteriales; family Nocardioidaceae; genus Nocardioides; species Nocardioides sp. NPDC101246. Next base: position 108,977 of record NZ_JBIWNX010000012.1, on the reverse strand, counting down.
CGTCTCGAGGACCGCAAGACCAGCAACCAGATCGTCCGCGTCAACGAGCACGCCGAGGCGGCGCCCGTCTCCGACGTGCTGGCCCCGGGCCGGCAGGTCTCGGAGAAGGACGAGTGGCGGCGGGTGACCGCGACCGGGACGTACGCCGTCGACGACACGATCATCTGGCGCTACCGCACCCCCGACGACGCGAAGGGTGTCGACATCGTCGTCCCGTTGGTGCTCGCCGACGGCAGCGCGGTGCTCGTCGACCGCGGCTGGCTCCAGACCGAGTCGCAGGACGAGTTCGACGACCTCCCGGCGCCGCCCTCGGGTGAGGTCACGATCGCCGGCTGGGTGCGCGCCGACGGCACCGGCGACTCCACCGACGTCGCCCAGGTCGACGGCTACCACGCCACCCGTGCGCTCTCCTCGAGCCAGGTAGCGAAGGTGGTCGACGAGCCGCTCATGACCGGCTGGCTCCACCTCGACACCGAGTCCCCCGAGCCCGCCACGCAGCTGCGTCAGGCCGACCTGCCCGAGCTCGACAACGGCCCCCACTTCTTCTACGGACTGCAGTGGTGGTTCTTCGGTGTGCTCGCCATCGCCGGCTTCTTCTACCTGATGTACGACGAACGGCGCACGCAGCACCAGGACACCCCTGCACCAGACGATGACACCGCCGACGGCGGCGAGCCGGCCGATGAGCGCGCCCGCAAGAAGGCCGCCAAGCTGGCCCAGAAGCAGGCCGTGAAGGCGGCCTACCAGGCTGCGTACGAGAGGGAGCGCAGCGGGAAGGGCTGAGGCCCCGCCTAGCGGCGGAACTGCGTCTCGTAGAGCTCCGCGTAGAGCCCGCCCGCGGCGAGCAGCGACTCGTGGGAGCCCGACTCCACGACCCGTCCGTCCTCGACCACCAGGATGCGGTCGGCGGCGCGGATGGTGGAGAGCCGGTGGGCGATGACGATGGACGTACGTCCCTCCAGCGCGGCGTCCAGAGCGGTCTGCACCGCGGCCTCGGACTCTGAGTCGAGGTGGGCGGTGGCCTCGTCGAGCACCACGATGTGGGGTGCCTTCAGCAGCAGCCGGGCGATCGCGAGCCGCTGGCGCTCGCCACCGGAGAGGCGGTAGCCGCGGTCGCCGACGACGGTGTCGAGGCCGTCCGGGAGACCCTTGATGACGGCGGCGACCTGGGCGGCCTCGAGGGCGGCCCAGACCTCGTCGTCGGAGGCGCCAGGGCGGGCGTAGAGCAGGTTGCCACGCACCGTGTCGTGGAACATGTGGGCGTCCTGGGTGACGTAGCCGACCGCGGCCTCGAGCGACTCCAGGGTCACCTCGCGCACGTCGAGCCCGCCGACCTCGACGGATCCGGAGCGTACGTCGTAGAGCCGCGCGATCAGGTGGGTGATCGTCGACTTGCCGGCACCTGAGGGGCCGACCAGGGCGACCATCTCCCCCGGTTCGGCCGCGAAGTCGATGTCGGAGAGTACCTCGCGCACCTCCCGGCTCTCCGGGCGCGCGATCGACTCCAGAGAGGCGAGCGAGACCTCCTCGGAGTGCGGGTAGGTGAAGGCCACATGGCGGAACCGCACCGACGCGGCGTCAGCCGGCACCTCGACCGCGTCGGGCTTCTCCTTGATCAGCGAAGGCAGGTCGAGGACCTCGAAGACGCGGTCGAAGCTGACCAGCGCGGTCATCACGTCGATACGTACGTTGGAGAGCGCCTGCAACGGTCCCAGCAGCCTCACCAGCAACAGACCGAGCGCAGTCAGGGTGCCGAGCGTGACGTCGCCCTGGATCACCATCCAGCCGCCGACGCCGTAGACCAGCGCGGTCGCCAGCGCCGGGACCACCTGCATGGTCGCCCCGAACAGGCGGGTCAGCAGCGCGATCCGGATGCCCAGGCGGCGTACGACATCGGCGCGCTGGGCGAAGGCGGCATCCTCCTCCTCGCGGCGGCCGAAGAGCTTGAGCAGCAGGGCGCCGCCCACGTTGAACCGCTCGGTCATCGTGGTGGCGAGGGCCGCGTTGCCGTCCATCTGCTCGCGGGTCAAGCCGGCCAGCCGGCGCCCGACCCAGCGCGAGGTCAGGAACAGGATCGGGAAGAGCGCCAGACACATCAGCGTCACCTGCCACGACAGCACCAGCATCGCCGCGCCGACCACGACGAGGGAGATCAGGTTGGAGACGCTGTTGGACAGGGTCGAGGTGAAGGCCCGCTGCGCGCCCAGCACGTCGGTGTTCAGGCGGCTCACCAGCGCGCCGGTCTGGGCCCGGGTGAAGAAGGCCAGCGACTGGCGTTGCACGTGACCGAAGACCTGGGTGCGCAGGTCGAAGATGAGACCCTCGCCGATGCGGGTCGAGAGCCAGCCCGAGACGATCCCGAATCCCATGTCGACCACGGCCACCAACGCCATCGCAAGGGCCAGCCAGACCACCAGCGAGACGTTCTGCTGGAGCACGCCGTCGTCGATGAGGCGCTGGGTCAGCAGCGGCGTCACCACGACGAGCGCGGCGTCGAAGACCGTGAACACCAGGAATGCGCTGATCAGGGCCCGGTGAGGCCTGGCGTAGGTGACGACGCGCTTCAGCGTGCCCTTCGGCAGCCCGCGCTGGAGAACCGTCCGGTCGGCACGCAGGTTGCGCATGATTCCGCCGCCGCCCATCGCCCCGCCGCTCGCACCGAAGCCTGGACCCATTTGTGACACTCCGTCACCTTAGTCGCCCGGTCGGATTCGGCCGCGTCGAGGATGCACCGTCGAATTATGGTCAAAATCACGTGTGGTGGGTGACCAAGCGCTCTGTTGGTGATATGAAGTGGAGCGCGTGTGTGCGCCGGTCTCCGGGGACTGGATCAGGATTCGTCCAGACCGCCCTGAACCCGCGGGTTCATGCCCTGACTGTTCACCCCCACACCAGGTGCCCTGACATGACCCGACCACTCCCGGCCCGACTCCACCGAGCCGGTCCATGGTTCTGCAGTACGGCGATCCTCCTCTTCGTCGCACTCTCCCCCGTCATCTTCGTCACCACCTCCGGTGATCAGTGGTTCTGGCCCTGGATCATCGCCGGCGTACCCGTCGTCGCCCTCACCCTCTGGCTCACCGCGATGGCCTACGACACCAGCCCCGCCGAGGCGTCAGCCCCGTCGGCCGAGGCGTCAGCCCCGTCGGCCGAAGCGTCGCTTACGTCGGCCGAGGCGGCACCCGATGACACCTCGACCGACGCAAGCGACGTCTCGGCCGACGTACCTGACCTTTCGGCCGACGTACCTGACGTCTCGGCCGACGTACCTGACGTCTCGGCTGGAACGGCTGGACGGGGCGGGGATGCCGGGATGCGGGTGGCGGTGCTGTCGCTGTCTCGCAAGGTGCAGGCGTCGGCGCACCGGATCCAGGAGGAGTCGACGCGAATGGTGGCGAAGTTCCCGGCCGAGCCGGATGTGCTCGAGGCGGGGATGCGGGTCGACCATGCGGCGGCGCAGCAGGCGCGGCTGGCGCAGAGCATCGCCACGCTGTGCGGGGAGCAGCCCGGGCAGCACTGGCGCGACCCGCTCGCGATCGCCGACGTCGTACGCGGCGCGGCGGGCCGGATCACCGCCTACCGCCGGGTCCGGGTGGAGGGCGATCCCCCGGTGGCGGTCCAGGGTGCGTACGTCGAGCCGTTGATCCACCTCCTCGCCGAACTCCTCGCCAATGCGACTCAGTCCTCGCCGCCTGCGACGGAGGTGCTGGTCAGAATCCGTTCCGTACGCCGCGGCGCTGCCCTCGAGATCGACGACGCGGGCGTCGGCATGGACGAGACCAACCTGGCCTGGATGCGCGAGATCGCCTCCGGTGCCCGGCAGGTTCGCCTGCGCGACCTCGGCGAGATCCCGCAGACCGGCCTGGCGGTGGTCGGGACCTACGTACGCCGCCACGGCTTCCGCGTCGACCTGACCGAGTCCGTCCACGGTGGCCTGCGGGTCGCCGTGCTGGTCCCCGAGTCGATGACCACCTCGACGACCACCTCGACGACCACGTCGCAGACCTCGGCCTCGGCCGAGGTGGTCGCGCCGCGCACACCGGTCTCGACCCCGATCCCCTCATCCCTCCTGGCCCAGGCGCCGAAGGCACCGCCCGCCGCGACGACGCCGGCCTGGCCGGTCTACACCAACGCGAAGGCACCCGATCCGGTCCCCGACCATGAGCTGCCCGAACAACGCCAGCCGTCGCTGTTCACCTCCGACGGCCTGCCGCAGCGCCGCTCGAAGCGTGGCCAGCGTTTCGCGACCGGGAACCAGCAAGCCGTGAGCCAGCCGGTCCCCACGCGCCCGGAGCCGACCGCCGAGCAGGCCGGCGCATGGATGAGCAGCTTCCTCAGCTCGCCGCCCACTCCGGCCGGCGGCACCACGATCCCACACCAGGCCGCTGACCCCACGCATGGCCGCACCACCGCGGAGACCGATTCCGCACCCGAGAACCACTGGAGGAACCATGACCGATGAGAACAGCTGGATGCTGGAGCTGGTCGCGGGAGTACGCGGCGTACGTCATGTCGTGGTCCTCTCCGCCGACGGGCTCGTCCGGGTCCGCACGAGCCACACCCCGCGCGAGGAGGCCGACAAGCTGGCCGCGGCGTGCGCCGGACTAACCTCGCTCGGCCACGGGATCAGCCGCCAGTTCGGCGCCGACGCCCACCCCCGTCAGGTGATGGTCGAGTTCAACGGCGGCTTCCTGTTCATCCGTGGCGCCGGCGACGGCTCCCGTCTCGCGGTGGTCACCGAGATGAGCATCGACCCGGCGCTGGTCGCCCAGCAGATGCAGGCGACCGTCCTGATGATCGGGGAGCGCGCGATGAGCACCCCGAGACGTTCGGTCTGAGCAGATCCGAGCCGATGCCCGACGCCGCTGACGACTACGTCGACCACCCGATCCGGTCCTATGTCCGGACCGGCGGCCGCGCCCGCCCGACCCACCGGCTGACGCCTGCGACGCTGCTGCTCGGTTACACCAGCCCGGCTGCGGCCCCCGCGGAGGTCGGCCGCCAGGAGCGCGAGGTCCTCTCCCAGTGTCTCGGCGTCATCTCCATGGCCGAGATGGCCGTCCACCTCGGCCAGCCGGTCAGCGTCTTGGCGGTGATCGCCTCGGACATGATCGATGCCGGCCTGATCGGCGTACGCCCCGACAGCGACACCGCCGCCGGCCCCTCCCGCGAAACCCTCCAGAAGGTGCTGCATGCTCTCAACCACCTCTGACAGCCACGGCCGAAGCGTAGACCCAGGCGATCAGCACTATCTGGCGCCGACCGTCGTCGAGTCGGTCAAGATCTTGGTGGTCGGCTCCTTCGGGGTCGGCAAGACCACCCTGATCGGCTCGGTCAGCGAGATCGAGCCGCTGCGCACCGAGGAGTCGATCACCCAGGCCAGCGAGGGGATCGACGAGGTCGCGGCGACCCCGGAGAAGACGACGACCACGGTCGCGATGGACTTCGGCCGGATCACCCTGACCGACGAGATCGCGCTCTACCTGTTCGGCACCCCCGGGCAGCGCCGCTTCTGGGACCTGTGGTCCGGCCTCGCCGAGGGCGCCGCCGGTGCGCTGGTCCTGGTCGACACGCGCCGCCTCGAGGACTCCTTCGAGGTGCTGGACCAGCTGGAGACGCGTACGTCCCTGCCGTTCGTGGTCGCGATCAACCAGTTCCCCGGCGCACCGAACTACGAGCCCGACCAGATCCGCACGGCGCTCGACCTCGATGACGAGACCCCGATCGTCGTGTGCAACGCCAAGAACCGCAACGCCTGCGTCCGTGCGCTCGCCGCGCTCGTGCGCCACGCGCTGAAGACGCACTGACCCGATCACACGACCCGAACAGGCACCGCGATGGCTCCCACCCGCACCGTACGTCTCGCCGATCTCACCGACCTGATCCAGGCGCCCGACACCGTCGGCCCGCAGGCTCGCGAGGTGCACGAACGGCTCCGCGCCGAGTGGGGTCCGGTGGCTCCGGGCGAGCTCTCCCCCGGCGTACGCGTCTGGTTCGCGATGGGCTACGCCGAGTTCAGCGAGGTCATCCGCAACGAGGAGGTCTTCTCCCGCAACGGCGACAACTGGAGCGCGGTGCAGGAGGGCAAGATCCTGCCGGACATGCCGATCTACCCCTTCGTGACCACCCGGCAGAACTCCTTCCACAACGACGGCGAGCTCCGGCGGCGGCTGCGCTCGCCGGTCGACCGGGCCCTCTCGCGGGTCGACGAGCACGGCTACGCCGCGAAGGTACGCAGCATCTGCAACGACCTCGTCGACGACATGCTCGAGCGCGGCGAGGCCGACCTGGTCCAGGACTACGCCGTGCTGATCCCGTTGCTCTCGGTCGCCGCGATGTTCGGCATGGGTCACGAGGTCGGCGACTCGATGCGCAAGGCGGCCCACAAGGTTCTCGGCGGCGGCCAGCTCGCCCAGGAGGGCGTCATCGAGCTCGCCGTCGAGATCGTCGACCACATCGCCAAGCGCCGCAGGGACCCCCAGGACGACCTGACCTCGCACCTGATCGACGACCCCGGCCTGTGGGACGACAACGAGGTCATGGAGGCGATGATCGTGATGATCATCGCCGGCAACGAGCTGACCATCGCGACCATCACCCAGACCCTGCTGCTGATGCTCTCCGACGAGCGTTTCGCCGGCCGGCTGCGCGGCGGTCGCCTCGACGTCGACCAGGCGATCGAGGAGGTCATGTGGCGCGACCCACCGTGCTACAACATCACCCCGCGGTTCGCGCTGCGCGACGTCGAGCTCGGCGGTCAGCTGATCCGCAAGGGCGACGCGGTGGTGCCATGCATCGCGGCGGCCAACGTCGACCCGATGATGACCGGCGGCGACCCGTGGCTGGAGATCGGCAACCGCGCCCACATGTCGTGGAGCGCCGGCCCCCACTCCTGCCCCGCCCAGCGGCCGGGCACCATCATCGTCCAGGCGGCCGTACGCACCGTGCTGGAGCGTCTCCCCGAGGTCTCCCTCGCGGTGCCCGCCGACCAGGTCGAGCGCAACACCGACTCGCTCTCCTACCGCTACCCGACCTCGATGCCGGTGACGTTCGTCCGCACCCTGACCTGAGCGCTACGCGAGCGAGACCAGGTCGGCGTACTCCTCGTTCCACAGGTCCTCGACACCATCGGGGAGGATGAGCACCTTGTCGGGCTCGAGCGCGTGCACAGCGCCCTCGTCGTGGGTGACCAGCACGATCGCTCCCTCGTAGCGGCGGATCGCGTTGAGCACCTCCTCGCGGGAGGCCGGGTCGAGGTTGTTGGTGGGCTCGTCGAGCAGGAGCACGTTGGCCTTGGAGACGACCAGTGAGGCCAGCGCCAGCCGGGTCTTCTCGCCACCGGAGAGCACCCCGGCGGGCTTGTGCACGTCGTCGCCGGAGAAGAGGAACGCGCCGAGCACGGTGCGGGCCTCGGTGTCGGTCAGCTGCGGCGCCGAGGACTGCATGTTCTCCAGCACCGACCGCTTGGTGTCGAGGGTCTCGTGCTCCTGGGCGTAGTAGCCGATCTTGAGCCCGTGCCCCGGCACGACCTCGCCGGTGTCGGAGGCATCGACGCCGGCCAGGATGCGCAGCATCGTGGTCTTCCCCGCGCCGTTGAGGCCGAGGATGACCACCCGGGTCCCCTTGTCGATGGCCAGGTCGACCGCGGTGAAGACCTCCAGGCCGCCGTACGACTTCGAGAGGTCGTGGGCGGTCAGCGGAGTCTTTCCGGACGGCGCGGGCGAGGGGAACTTGATCGCGGCGACCTTCTCCTGCTGCCGCTCGCCCTCGACCCCCGCCATGATCTTCTCGGCACGCTTGAGCATGCTCTGCGCGGCGGTCGCCTTGGTGGCCTTGGCGCGCATCTTGTTGGCCTGGTCGGTGAGCGTCTTGGCCTTGTTCTGCGCGTTCATCAGCTCGCGCTTGCGCCGGGCCTCGTCGGTCTCGCGCTGGGTCAGGTACTGCTTCCACGGCATGTTGTAGATGTCGATCACCTCACGGTTGCCGTCGAGGTGGAAGACCTTGTTGACCGTCTGGGCGAGCAGGTCGTTGTCGTGGGAGATCACGATGAAGCCGCCCTTGTAGGACTTCATCCAGTCGCGCAGCCAGATGATCGAGTCGGCGTCGAGGTGGTTGGTCGGCTCGTCGAGGATCAGCACCTCGGCGCTCGAGAAGAGGATGCGCGCCAGCTCGACCCGGCGGCGCTGACCGCCGGAAAGCGTCTTGAGCGGCTGGGTCATGATCCGGTCGGGGATGCCGAGCGACTGGGCGATCTGCAGGGCCTCGGTCTCGGCCGCGTAGCCACCGCCGGCGTCGAGCTCGTCGTGGGCGCGCTGGTAGCGCTTCATCGCCTTCTCGCGCACGTTCGGGTCGTCCGACCCCATCTCCTCCTCGGCGATCCGCATGCGGCGTACGGCATCGTCGAGCCCGCGCGCGGACAGGATCCGGTCCTTCGCGATCACCTCCGGGTCGCCGACCCGTGGATCCTGGGGCAGATAGCCGATCTCACCGGTGTTGGACACCGTTCCGGAGGCGGGCAGATGGTCGCCGGCGAGCACCTTCGTCAGGGTCGTCTTCCCAGCGCCGTTGCGGCCTACGAGCCCGACCTTGTCGCCGGGTCCGACTCGGAATGTGACGTTCTCCATCAAAAGTCTGGCGCCGACGCGGACTTCTAGGTCATGGGCAGTGATCATCTCCGTCACTAGTGTATGGGCGGGGCACTCGGTCCCACACATCACCACCTCCAGGGGGACAAGATGCGGTTCAACCCGAAGGCCAGACTCGACACCAGCCGGACCTCCGGTGGGCATGTCGGTGGTGGCGGTGGCGGCCGGATCCCGATCCCTGGAGGCAAGGCGAGCGGTGGCATCGGCACCGTCATCCTGCTCCTGGTCTTCTTTCTCGTCACCCAGTGCATGGGCGTCGGGCCGCAGGTCCTCGGCGACAGCGGGAGCTCGACCTCGGTCGGCACCGGCACCTTCGGCGGCCTGCAGGCGGCCGACGGCGGCGAGACCGGCGACTTCGGGTCGTGCCGGACCGGTGAGGACGCCAACAACGACGAGAACTGCGCCTTCGTCGCCCTCGAGAACTCGATGACCGGCTACTGGGACTCCCAGCCCGACCTCTCCGGCCGGTTCCAGCCCGAGCAGGCGGTCGTGATCTTCTCCGACCAGGTCCAGACCGGCGGCTGCGGCTCGGCGTCGAGCTCCGTCGGCCCGTTCTACTGCCCGGCCGACCAGACGATCTACCTCGACCCGACGTTCTTCGACTCGATCTTCGAGCAGCTAGGCGGGCAGGACACCACCTTCGTACGCGCCTACGTGCTCGCCCACGAGTACGGCCACCACATCCAGAACCTGCTCGGCACCATGGGCCAGGTCCGCACCCAGCAGGGCCCCGAGTCCGACGCGGTACGCCTCGAGCTGCAGGCCGACTGCTACGCCGGCATGTGGACCGCCGCCGCCGAGGACGACGGGTTCGTCGAGGACATCACCGACCAGGACATCGAGGAAGGCATCAGCGCCGCCAAGACCGTCGGCGACGACCACATCCAGTCCCGGACGACCGGCCGCGTCGACACCTCGCAGTACACCCACGGCTCCTCCGAGCAGCGGATCGCCTGGTTCAGGAAGGGCCTGACCACCCCCGACTCGATCGCCGGCTGCGACACGTTCAAGGCGAACGACCTCGACAACCCGTAGCCCCCGCTACATCGCGAGCAGCGCCTCCACCAGCGGCGCCTGACGCTGCAGGTTCCGCAGGTGGGGAGCGACTGCCGGGTGGCGGAACTTGGCGAGCAGCGGGCCCTCCCCCGGCGTGATCCGGCTCAGCGCCCACTCGGCGCGGCTCAGCGCGGTGTAGACCGCACTGATCTGTGCACCGAGCCTCACCTCCTCACGGGTCGCGACGCCAGAGGGCAGCCCCAGGACGTACGCCTCCAGCAGCGGCTCGAACGACTCCCGGGCGTGCAGCAGATAGAGCCCCAGGTCACCACCGACGGGGCCGTGGCCCAGGCTCGACCAGTCGATCGCGACCAGCCGCTCGCCGTCGTCGGTGCGGCCGAGGAGGTTCTGCGGCACCGGGTCGCCGTGCTGGGCGACCTGGGGCAGCTCGTCGAGGAGGTTGGTGAAGCGCCCACGCCGCTCCCAGAGGGTGTGGGCGATGTCCGCGGCGGTCGTGCGCGTCATGGTCGGCCAGCCGCCGTTGTACTCCACCCGCGCGATCCGGTCACGGAACTGGTCGCGCGCCAGCCAGCGCGCCTCGCCCAGGTCCGCGCCGGCGAAGCGGCCCATCGAGAGCGCGGCGAAGAGCCCGGAGTTGGCGGCGTCCTCGACCCAGTCGGTGGTCAGGGTGATGCCCTCGTCGTCCTCGGCGACGCTCGTGTGCGCGCCGATCATGCCCGGGGTGTCGTCGACGAGACCCGAGGTGGCGACGTCGGCCGCACGCCGCCAGTAGGCGAAGTGGCGCCGGCGGCCCAGCTCGGCCGGATCGTACGTCCCCGGCCGCCCGAGCCGTTTGACCACGACCGGCTCCTGATCCTCGCCCACGGCGGTGCGCCAGACCCCCAGCGTGGAGGGTCCGGTGCCGCCGGGGAGGACGAGCCACCCTGGGTCGGGCTGCCACATGCTTGCCAAAGTAGCGCATCCACGCAGGTCGCAACGGCACTCGCCGCCGGGATGCGATGACATATGCGATGACGGGATACGGACTTTGATCCTGGGGCCGATATGGTTGAGCCGATGTCCGAGACTGACTACTGCGAGCTGTGTGACCTGCCGAAGTCACAGTGCATCCATGGGCGGCCCCCGGCCCCGCCCGCCCCGGCTCCGCCCGCGAAGAGGGCAGCGAAGCCGACGACCCGGGTGCGCAAGACCACGACGAGCACCACGGCCGCCGCGCCGAAGGTCGTCACCAAGTCGGCTCCCCGCAAGTGGACCCCGCCGGCCGCCTTCGCGCCGCTCATCCTGGAGATCCTCGAGACCGCCGGCGGCTCGATGTCCGCCGACGACGTCCTCGACGAGCTCGAGAGCCAGCTAGCCGACAGCCTCCTGCCGGGAGACTTCGAGACCACCCCGGAAGGCGAGCTCCGCTGGCGCTACGCGGCGCGACGCGCCCGCCAGACGCTGCTGACCGACGGCCTGATGATCAAGGGCTCACCCGGAGTCTGGCAGCTCCCCTGAGGCGTCAGCCGTCGGCGTTGAGGACCTCGATCCGCACCTTCTGGGCTTCCTCGATGGCCTGATCGAGCACCGCGCGGTTGGGGTCCTGCACGGGCAGCCACAGCCCGGTCACCGTGAGCGCCTGAAGCCGACGGTCCTCGAGCACGTCGTCGACGCCGCCGTGGTCGCCGCCGGTCACCAGCGGGCCTCGCAGCCCGTCGAGGATCCGGGCGGCGTGCTCAGCCGCCGCCTCGTACGCAGCGCTGGCCTGGTTGGCCCGGCGCCGGGCGAAGCGCTGCTGGCTCCAGCCGCCCGCCTTGGTCTTCCCCTGGACGTGTCGGCGCCCGATCTTGTGGTCGGCGATCTCGCCGCCGCTCATCCGGGCGATCGCGAAGCCACCCTTGCGCACCAGCAGCAGGCCCCACTCCCGAGGGGCCGCCGAGGCGGCGATGAACGCCCCGACCTCGGCCGGCCCGGCGTACGTCCTCTCGAACGGCAGCGCCGCGATGAACGAGGAGCCGTCGGCCGCGGCACCGGTCAGGGCACCGGAGTCGACCGCGAGCCGGGTCTGGCCGTGGCGCCCGGCGAAGTTGTCGACCCAGCGCTGGATCCGAGCGACCGGGACGGCGACGTTGGGCATGTCCGTACGCTACCGGTCCAGGCCGCGCAGCAGCCGAGGCGGCGCGATGTGGCGATAGGCGTCCTCGCAGATCTCGGCGACCTCGCCCCAGTCGACGTCACCGTCGAGCCGCATGCCGACCCAGCCGCGGCCACCGACGTAGGGAGGTACGAAAAAGCGCTCGGGATCGTCGCCGACGACCTCGGCCTGCACTCCCGCCGCCGCGGCCGCCCACAGATGCGGCTCGTCCCGCTCGTGATGTCCCTGCGGCCACAGCATCACGAACTGCTTCTTCACGAAGAAGCCGGGCGACCCATGGGTGACCTTCTCGGCACTCTCCGGGAACCCGAGGCAGATCCCCCGCACCCGCTCGGTCAGCTCAGTCGGTGTCATGGCCCAGCATCCGAGCTCTCGGGTCAGTCCGGCTTCGGCCAGACGAGCTCGAAGCGCTCGAGGACGACCGGCATGTCGTCGGCAAAACCCCGGTCGTGGCCGGCCTCTTCGGTGAAGAACCGCTCGTGGACCTCGCGCCAGTGCTCCAGGGAGCCGTCGCCCTCGCCCTCGGCCCGGGCGTGCTCGGCGGAGACCTCGTCGAACGCGACCACGTCGACCGCGGTGGTCACGACCAGCGCGCGCGGGTGGCCGGCGCCGTCGAGAACGATGCCGAGCGTGCCGACGGTCGGGATCGGCTCCTCTGCGGCCTCGTAGTCCCACATCGCCGAGGCGGTCGCGGTCTTCGCGCCCTCGAGCACGAGCTCGAGGAGCTCGTTGGACTGTTCCGGCGTACCTCCGAAGGCCCAGGCCGGCGGCTGCAGCGCCTCCAGCGGCGACGCCCCGAAGTAGCCCGGCGCGGCGCTGAGGTGAGCGTGGTGCTTCACGTCCTCCCAGAACGCGGCGACGTCAACTTCCTGCTGGGTGTCGGAGGCAGGGGCATCAGGCGCGGGGACCGCAGCGTCGTCGCTCATAGGCGACACTCAATCACAGTTCGCGCTAGCCGTGCTGGGACTCGACGGAGGTGTGCGGCGCGGGTGATCGCGCGGTCACCAGGCGGGCCTCGGCGCGCCAGCCGAGGCCGGCGTAGAGCGACTCACCCATCTCGCTGGCGACCAGGAGGCCGTGGCTCGCGCCGGCCTCGCGAGCGGCCGCGACGAGCACACTCATCACCGCGCCGCCGAGCCCGCGGCGACGATGGTCGGGGTCGGTCCGGATGCGGTCGGCGACAGCGTCGGTGCCGATGACGGCGATCGTTCCGTCCGCGGCCGCAGCCTCACCCGAGCGCACCGTCACCGTGATGACACCGCCGGCGCGCTCCACCTCGGCGCGGTAGCCCTCCGGGAGCTCGCGGGACGCCTGGTCAGCGAGGTCGATCGACATCAGCGCCTCCTCGCCGTCGTCGGTGACCAGACCGGCCTCGACGAACCAGGGACGTACGCCCGCGGGCGACTCGGTCACGACCGACAGCCATGCCTCGGGTGTGGCCCGGGCGGTGTCCACGAGCCCGGCGAGCGTGTCCGCGTCGTCGGTCGCCACCCACTCGACCTGGCGGCCGGGCTGTCCCACCTCGACACGTACGCCTCCGGGCACCGTCGCGGGGCGCGGGAAGCCACGCGCGTAGGCCCAGCCCCGGGCCCATCGGGAGACCAGCTCGGGAAGGTCGGCGTCCTGCGCGGCGGCAGCGAGCGCGATCTGCCGACCGCGGTACCACTCCCCCAGCACCGTCGCGACCAGCACGGCGACGGCCAGGCCGAACGCAAGCGGGTCGAGGGTGATCAGCCCGATCACCGCGATCCCCACCGCGGCGATGTACCCGAACCAGATCCGACCAGGAGCCTCCACGTCCGCGGAGCCTACCCGGGTCAACCGATCCGCTTCCGCAACGTCGCCACCCCGGGTCCGTCGAGATCCACCAGCGCGACCGACCGGCCGGAGAGCGCCATCGCCAGGGCCTCGCTGGGACCGGCGATCTCCTTGCCCGAGCCATCGGCCGCAGTCCAGGACCAGTCCTGGTCGGTCGCGCGCAGCGCGAGCCCGTCGAGTCGTCCGGCCGGGACCACCCCGAGCGAGGCCTGCTTGGTCGGCAGCCAGTCGAGCACCGCGCGCCAGTCCTCGAGCGCGACGTCGGTCTCGAGGCCGAGCGGCCGGGCGCAGTCACGCAGATGTATGCAGTGGTCGGTGAACTGCCCCATCGGACCGACCCCGGGGGCCGGCGCCCGCTTGGAGGCGTACGTCCTCAGCAGCCCGGTCAGCTCCGCGACCGGCCGTCGCGCCTGCTCCTCGGCGATCGCGGCGGAGGCCCGGTCGATGGAGCCGCGGGCCAGCATCGTGCGCCACAGCAGCCGGCCGACCCCGACCGAGAACGGCATCGCGCTGTGACCGAGCACTTCCCTCACCGTCCAGGCCGAGCAGAGGCTCCGCATCTCCAGCTGGGACTCGTCGAGGCCGTCGAAGAAGTCGGCGAGCAGGCGGCGGTTGGCTGCGGTGCGGGCGGCTACGTCCATGCCGACACCTTGCCAAACAAACCAGTGGCCGCGCAGGTACCCGGTCAGTAGCGTTCAGGACATGCGCGAATGCATCACCACCTACGACATCCTGGGCCGGCCGGTCCCGGACGTGAATTTTGCGCGCACGGAGCCGCATCAGGAGTAGGTGCTCACCGCACCCACCAGGGCCGCTCCGATCGACGGGAGCGGCCCTTTTCTCATGTCCAGCAGCATCACCAGGAGGTGAACGAGATGGAGATCATCACACTCTTCGGAGAGGGATTCAGCACCAAGACCTACGAGCTGACGCTGAAGCACCCGACTCCCCGGACCGACGAGTGGGCCTGCGTGGGCGAGGACCCGGAGCTCTTTCACCCCGAGGACCTCACCCAGCTCGCCGAGGCACAGCAGGTCTGCGCAGAGTGCCCGATGCGGCAGACCTGCCTCGAGCTCGGCACCGCCCGGCGGGAGTGGGGAGTCTGGGGCGGTGTGCTCATGGAGAGCGGAAAGCCTCGGGAGGCCCCCAGGACTCCTGGGCGGAAGCCCTACAAGCGCAGCCAGGAGGCGATCGCAAGGGCCGGAAGAGTTGCTTGAAATGACGTGGGAGTCCTGAGGGCACTGGGTGACCTCGAGACTCCCACGTCAAGGCGCGTCAGGGACTACTCCGGTCCGGACAGGAGAGGCCGCGTCGTCGGCCACTGTGCGAGATCCGCCTCGAGCAGGGCCGGGTCGCGCCGCGACGGGACCTCGTCGAGGATCTCCAGTCGCATGATCCGCTCGATCCGGAACCCACGGATCGCGTCCCGGAGTCGGCACCATCCGGTGAGCAGCCAGGTGTCAGCGGCGCGGAGCAGACCCATGGTCTCGACCTCACGGACGGTCGTGCTGGAGAGGTCCGGGTCTCCGTCGGCGCCTTCGCCCATGTAGGTGAGTCGCACCACGCGGCGCGCGGCGATCGCGTCGGAGAGTATCCCGAGCGGCACGGAGCCGTCGGTTGGAGGGACGGCGTCGATGACGTGCATCGTTCCGAGCAGATCCCGCACGGGCGCGCGATGCGCCTCGTCCATGACCGCAGCGATCTTGGCGCGAGCGCGGCGCGCAGCCCCTTGGTACGGCGAAGACTCGAGCAGTGCGAGACCGGCGAGCACTGCCACCGACTCCGCAGAGGAGAGGTTCAGCGGCGGCAGCGAGTACTCACGGAGGATCGAGTAGCCGCCCGCGGCCCCGTGATCAGCGTAGATGGGGACCCCGGCCTGCTGGAGCGCACCGATATCGCGTTCGATCGTCCGCGACGATACGCCGAACTCGTCGGCGAGCCGCGCGGCGGACCAGGGACGCCGCGCTCCGCGAAGCAGGTCGACCAGGGCATATTGGCGCTCGGCTCGCTTCATGCTTCCCATCCTCCCGGGAGCCGGCAGAGTCGGGTGGGGAGTATCAACTCCGCATGCTCCTCTGCCCACCCACGGACCAGACCCGACGGACCCGACCGTCGCCATCGAAGTCGAAGACGTCCACGCCACCTGCCTGCTGACCGTTCGCATCGACATCCCAGAGCAACCGGCCGTGGTCGCCGTCGATGGCATCGGCGATGTTCGTGAAGACGACACCCGGGTTCTGCTCGTGCCACCAGTCGAGATATCGCGCGAAGTCTTCGGAGGTGCGGATGTCGTCCGCTGGGGTCGAGCCGTCGGGCTCGGTCACGGCGAAGTGGATCCGGAAGTCGTCCGCGCAGATCTGTCGCGCGATGCCACCGTCGGTGTTCCACATCGTCAGCCAGAGGTCGAGCGCGTGGCGGGCGGCGGAGCTGGGCGTGATCGTGGGGCTCGTGTTGTCGGTCATGCGTCTACCTTCGACCGACCACGCGACAACGGTATGTCGGTGTTCCCCGAA
Source organism: Nocardioides sp. NPDC101246 (assembly GCF_044767415.1). Taxonomy (NCBI): domain Bacteria; kingdom Bacillati; phylum Actinomycetota; class Actinomycetes; order Propionibacteriales; family Nocardioidaceae; genus Nocardioides; species Nocardioides sp. NPDC101246. Next base: position 92,850 of record NZ_JBIWNX010000012.1, on the reverse strand, counting down.
ATGAGGTGGGAGTCCTGAGGCCACCCAGTGGCCTCAGGACTCCCAGCGTCGGGCGAACCCTCAGACGTTGAACCCGAGGGCGCGCAGCATCTCGCGGCCGTCGGGGGTGATCTTGTCCGGGCCCCACGGCGGCATCCAGACCCAGTTGATGTGTACGTCGTTGACCATGCCCTCCAAGGCCTGCGAGGTCTGGTCCTGGATCACGTCGGTCAGCGGACAGGCCGCCGAGGTCAGCGTCATGTCGATGACCACGTTGGAGTGGTCCTCGATGTGCAGGCCGTAGATCAGACCCAGGTCGACGACGTTGATGCCGAGCTCGGGGTCGACGACGTCCTTCATCGCCTCCTCGACGTCCTCGATCTTCAGGCTCGCGCCCTCGACCGTGGACGTACGCATCCCCTGCCACTCCGGGGCCTCGTGACCGTGCCCGTGACCGTGGCCCGAGTGGTCGTGGCCGGAGTGGTCATGGCCGGAGTGGTCGTGACCCGCGTGGTCGTGGGTGCTGTGGTCGGTCTCAGTCATCAGTTCTCCTCGGCGAGCGTCTTGGCGGTGGCGTCTTTCCAGGCCATCCACGACAGCAGCGCGCACTTGATCCGGGCGGGGAACTTGGCGACGCCGGCGAAGGCGATGCCGTCCTCCAGAATGTCCTCGTCGGGCTCCACCTGGCCCTTGCCCTGCATCAGCCGCAGGAACTCCTCGTGGATGACCATCGCCTCGTCGACCGACTTGCCGACGACCAGGTCGTTGAGCACGGAGGCCGATGCCTGCGAGATGGAGCAGCCGAGGGCGTCGTAGGAGATGTCCTCGATCTTGCCGCCCTCGACGTGCACCCGCAGGGTGATCTCGTCGCCGCAGGTCGGGTTGACGTGGTGAACCTCCGCCTCGAAGGGGTCGCGAAGACCCTTCCCGTGCGGGTTCTTGTAGTGGTCCAGGATGATCTCCTGGTACATCGCTTCGAGCTGTGCGGCAGTCATCACTGATCCAACTTGAAGAACGTGCGTACGTATTCCAACCCCTCGACCAGCGCGTCGATCTCGGCGGGCGTGGTGTAGAGGTAGGACGACATCCGGTTGGAGGCCTGTACGCCGAACCGCTGGTGGGCAGGCTTGGCGCAGTGGTGCCCGGCGCGGATGGCGACGCCCTTGGAGTCGAGGACCTGGGCCACGTCGTGCGGGTGCACGCCGTCGAGCTCGAAGGAGATCGCTCCCCCGCGCTTGGCCGCGTCGGCCGGGCCGAGCACGGTCACACCCGGCACCGTCGCGAGACGCTCCAGCGCGTAGGCGGTGATCGCCTGCTCGTGGGCGTGGACGTTCTCCATGCCGACGTGCATGAGGTATTCCAGCGCCGCCCCGAGACCCACGGCCTCGGCGATCGGCGGCGTGCCGGCCTCGAACTTGTGCGGGATCGGCGCGTAGGTCGACTTCTCCATCGTCACCGTCGCGATCATCTCGCCGCCACCGAGGAACGGCGGCAGCGCCTCGAGCGCGGCACGCCGGCCCCACAGGACGCCGATGCCGGTCGGGCCGACGACCTTGTGGCCGGTGAAGACGAGGAAGTCGGGACGCTCCTCCTCGGGCATCGAGGCCAGGTCGATCGGCAGCACCGGGGCGGCCTGTGCGGCGTCGACGACGACCAGCGCACCGACCTCGTGGGCCTTGCGTGCGATCTCGGCGACCGGGTTGATCGTGCCGAGCATGTTGGAGACCCAGGTCAGCGCGACGACCTTGGTCGCCGGCGTGATCAGCTCGTCGATGTTCGACAGGTCGAGGTCACCGGAGTCGGTGAGCCCGAACCACTTCAACGTCGCACCCGCACGCTGCGTGGCCAGCTGCCACGGAACGATGTTGGAGTGGTGCTCCATCTCGGTGGTCACGACCACGTCGCCCTCGGCCAGCGGCACGGTGTTGGCGACCAGGTTGAGCCCCTCGGAGGCGTTCTTGGTGAAGATCACCTCGTCGCGCTCGGGCGCGCCGAGGAAGCGCGCGACGGTGTCGCGCGCCCCCTCGAACGCCTCGGTGGCCTCAGCACCCAGGTGGTGCATCGCCCGGGCGATGTTGGCGTTGTGCCGCTCCAGGTGGTCGACCATGGTGTCGATCACGATCTGCGGCTTCTGCGAGGTGTTGGCGCTGTCGAGGTAGACCAGCGGGGTCTCGCCGCCGTCGAAGGTGCGCTCCAGGATCGGGAAGTCCTTGCGGACCAGATCCAGGTCGGGCAGCAGACCCTTCATGTCAGACCCCTGCCGCGACGTACTTCTCGTAGCCGTTGGCCTCCAGCTCCTCGGCCAGGTCCGGGCCACCCGACTCCGCGATCCGGCCGGCCACGAAGACGTGCACGTGGTCGGGCTTGATGTAGCGCAGGATGCGGGTGTAGTGGGTGATCAGCAGGACCGACTTGCCATCGCGGGCGCGGAAGTCGTTGATCCCCTCGGAGACGACCTTGAGCGCGTCGATGTCGAGGCCGGAGTCGATCTCGTCGAGCAGCGCGAAGGCCGGGTCGAGGATGTCGAGCTGGGCGATCTCGTGGCGCTTCTTCTCGCCACCGGAGAAGCCCTCGTTGACCGAGCGCTGCGAGAAGGTCGGGTCCATGTGCATCTTGTTCATCGCACCGTTGACGTCCTTGACCCACGTACGCAGCTTGGGGGCCTCGCCGTCCAGCGCCGTCTTCGCGGTGCGCAGGAAGTTGGCCACGCTCACGCCGGGGACCTCGACGGGGTACTGCATCGCCAGGAACAGACCGGCCTTGGCGCGCTCGTCGACCGACATCTCCAGGACGTCCTCACCGTCGAGGGTGACGGTGCCGCCGGTGATGGTGTACTTCGGGTGGCCGGCGATCGAGTAGGCAAGCGTCGACTTGCCCGAGCCGTTGGGGCCCATGATCGCGTGGGTCTCGCCGGAGTTGATCGTCAGGGTCACGCCCTTGAGGATCTCCTTGGCACCGTCCTCGGTGTCGACCGAGACCGTGAGGTCCTTGATCTCAAGCGTGCTCATGCGGTTGCGTCCTTCTCGATAAGGGTGTTGATGTTCTTGGCGAGCTCGGCCTCGACCGTGCCGGTCAGCTTCTCCTCGAGCTCGGGGACACCGATCTGACGGATCAGGTCGTTGAAGAAGCCGTGCACGACCAGGCGCTTGGCCTCGGTCTCGGAGATGCCGCGGCTGCGCAGGTAGAAGAGCTGCTCGTCGTCGAAGCGGCCGATCGCGGAGGCGTGACCCGCGCCCTCGATCTCGCCGGTCTCGATCTCCAGGTTGGGCACGGAGTCGGCCCAGGCACCGTCGGTGAGGATGAGGTTGCGGTTCTCCTCATACGTCTCGATGCCCTCGGCCTCCTTGCGGATCAGCACGTTGCCGATCCAGACCGCGTGGGCCTTCTCGCCCTGCAGCGCGCCCTTGTAGACCACGTTGGACTTGGTCTTCGGGGCGGTGTGGTCGACGAAGAGTCGGTGCTCGATGTGCTGACCGGCATCGGCGAAGTAGAGGCCGAGCGACTCCACAGAGCCGCCGGGGCCGGCGTACTCAGCCGAGAAGTCGTGGCGCACCACGTCGCCGCCGAAGCTCACCGAGACGTGCTTGAGGTTGGCGTCGCGGCCGACCTTGGCGTGCTGGGTGGAGAGGTGGACGGCGTCGTCGGCCCAGTCCTGGACGGAGACGACGGTGAGGTCGGCGCCGTCCTCGACGACGATCTCGATGTTGTCGGCCACGACGGCAGAGCCCTCGAAGACCAGCACGACGGTCGCCTTGGCGAACTTCTCCGCCACGATCACCGCGTGACCGGCGCCGGCGGTCTCCGAGCCGGTGCCGTGGTGGCGGATCACGGTCGCGCCCTCGATCACGGTGTCGGTCGGGATCCGCACGAGGGTCGCGCCGGTGCTGGCCGCCCAGGCCCGCGCCGAGACGCGGTCGGTCGGCACGAGCCCGGAGGTGCCGCGTACGTCATCGTCGGCCGCCACGGTCTCGACGGTCACACCTGCGGCCGCCTCGACCTCCACCTTGGTCGCACCGTCGGCGAACGGGGCGTCGTCGTGGATGCCCTTGAGGCGCTTGAGCGGGGTGAACCGCCAGACCTCCTCGCGACCCTTCGGCACCTCGTGGGCGTCGACGTCGAAACTTCCCTCCGGGTGGAGGTGGCTCTCGACCTTGTTCATCTCGAGAGCGTCAGCTACTGCCGTCATCAGCCGACGGCTCCTTCCATCTGCAGTTCGATCAGGCGGTTGAGCTCGAGGGCGTACTCCATCGGGAGCTCCTTGGCGATCGGCTCGACGAAGCCGCGCACGATCATCGCCATCGCCTCGTCCTCGGCCATGCCGCGGGACATCAGGTAGAACAGCTGGTCGTCGGAGACCTTCGAGACCGAGGCCTCGTGACCCATCGAGACGTCGTCCTCGCGGATGTCGACGTAGGGGTAGGTGTCCGAGCGGGAGATCTGGTCGACCAGGAGCGCGTCGCAGAGCACGTTGGACTTCGAGCCGTGGGCGCCCTCGTTGATCTGGATCAGACCGCGGTAGGAGGTCCGGCCGCCACCGCGGGCCACCGACTTGGAGAGGATGGAGGAGGAGGTGTTCGGGGCGGCGTGCACCATCTTGGCGCCCGCGTCCTGGTGCTGACCCTCGCCGGCGAAGGCGATGGAGAGCGTCTCGCCCTTGGCGTGCTCACCCATCAGGTAGACCGCCGGGTACTTCATGGTCACCTTCGAGCCGATGTTGCCGTCGACCCACTCCATGGTCGCGCCCTCTTCGCAGACGGCGCGCTTGGTGACCAGGTTGTAGACGTTGTTCGACCAGTTCTGGATGGTCGTGTAGCGAACCCGGGCGTTCTTCTTCACGATGATCTCGACGACCGCGGAGTGCAGCGAGTCGGACTGGTAGATCGGCGCGGTGCAGCCCTCGACGTAGTGAACGTAGGAGCCCTCGTCGGCGATGATCAGCGTGCGCTCGAACTGGCCCATGTTCTCGGTGTTGATCCGGAAGTAGGCCTGCAGCGGGATGTCGACGTGGACACCCTTGGGCACGTAGATGAAGGAGCCGCCCGACCACACCGCGGTGTTCAGCGCGGCGAACTTGTTGTCGCCGACCGGGATCACCGTGCCGAAGTACTCCTGGAAGATCTCCGGGTGCTCCTTGAGCGCGGTGTCGGTGTCGAGGAAGAGCACGCCCTGGGCCTCGAGGTCCTCGCGGATCGAGTGGTAGACGACCTCCGACTCGTACTGCGCGGCGACACCGGCGACCAGGCGCTGCTTCTCCGCCTCCGGGATGCCGAGCCGGTCGTAGGTGTTCTTGATGTCCTCGGGCAGGTCCTCCCACGAGGTGGCCTGCTTCTCCGACGAGCGCACGAAGTACTTGATGTTGTCGAAGTCGATGTCCGAGAGGTCGGAGCCCCAGGTGGGCATCGGCTTGCGGCCGAAGAGCTTGAGGCCCTTCAGGCGCAGGTCGAGCATCCACTGCGGCTCGGACTTCTTGCCGGAGATGTCGCGGACGATGGCGTCGTTGAGACCGCGCTGTGCCGCAGCACCGGCGACGTCCGAGTCGGACCAGCCGAACTCGTACTTGCCGATGCCCTTCAGCTCGGGGTTGAGCTCCTCGATGGAGGTCATGTCGTGACCTGCTCCTTCTTCTTCGAAACTTCGCCGGGACCGGAGGATCCAGGAGGGATGTGCGTCGTGCAGACCCCGTCGCCGTGGGCGATGGTGGCCAAGCGTTGTACGTGGGTGCCGAGCAGCTTCGCGATCGCCTCTGTCTCCGCCTCGCAGAGCTCGGGGAACTCCTGGGCGACGTGGGCGACCGGGCAGTGCTGCTGGCACAGCTGCTCACCCGCGTCATGACCGTTGATCAGCGGCAACTCCCTGACGGAGGCCGCATAGCCGTTGGCCGTGAACACGTTCGCGAGCACCTGCGCGGGGCTGAGGTCGGTCTCGCTGGCGGCGATCCGGTCCAGTCCCTGCTTGATGAACGCCGCGCGGCGCTCCGCGAATTCCCGCACGGCCTCCTCGCCGGCCACCTCGGAGAGGAACCGCAGCGCCTCGACGGCCAGGTCGTCGTACTTCTTCTCGAAGCCGTCCCGACCCTGGTCGGTGAGCGCGAAGAGCTTGGCCGGGCGGCCCCGCCCACGGGTGGACGCGGTGCGCGGCTCGCGCTGCTCCACCGCCTCCTCCTCGGCCAGGGCGTCCAGGTGGCGCCTGACCGCGGCCGGGGTGAGATCGAGCCGCTTGGCCAGCGTCGCAGCGGTCTGTGGACCGTCGACGAGCAGCGACCGAGCGACCCGCTGGCGGGTGCTCTCCTCGCTGGTCTCCGCGCTGTGCCCATTCTTGGGCAGAGTGCTCTCGTCGAATTTCACAACACCATTGTGACGTTATTCCCCCGAGGGATTCAACGAAGGCAACCCTTACTAGCCTGCGGGACGGCGACGACGTGTCGTACATCACCCCCGCACCCCGCTCAGCAGCGAGCCACCGATCAGCCCGTCGGCATCCCGTCAAGGGTCGGGGAGGCGAGAGCGGCGACGCCGACGAAGACGGTGTCGGGCGGCAGCCAGCGGGTGCCGCGGTCGGAGCGGAGGACCGCGCGACCACGTTCGAGGTCGAAGATGCCGACCCGGGTGCGGCCGCCGGAGCGCACGACCGCCACCTCACCGCGCCTGGGTCGGCGCGGGTTGATCACCAGGTCGGACCCGGGCGGCAGGCCCCGGGAGGTGAGGTGTGCGCCGACGAGACGGTGGACCTGCTTCCCGTCCTCCGGCGCTGGCGCGGGCGAGCGTCTGGCGGGCACGGGCACCGCGTCGAGAGCGACATCGAACGGCAGCGGTACGTCGCTCCTGGACACACCCCCAGTCGATCTCATGTTCGAAAGCGTACCGGTCGGCGACGGCACACGGAACCGTCCTGGGACCGCGGACTCGCCCGGGCCTCCTGCTCGCCACCCCTCACGCCGGTCCGGAAGACTGTGACCCATGACCGTCAACGACCCCACGGACTGGGAGACCGCCTACGTCCGCGGCACGACCGGCTGGGACCTCGGCGCTCCCCTGATCTACATCCAGGAGGACCCGGCACTGCTCGGCGAGCCCGGCAGCGCCTTCGCGCCCGGCGCCGGCCGGGGACACGATGCGGCGGGGTTGGCGGCTGCCGGATGGCGTACGACGGTTGTCGACGTCTCGCCGACGGCGGCCGCCCACGCAGCAGAGCACTACCCCGATCTCACCTACGTGGTCGGCGACGCACTCGACGTCGACACCGTCCTGGACGCGACCGGCGGGCCGGTCGACCTGATGTGGGACCACACCTTCTTCTGCGCGCTGCCGCCCGCCTGGCGAGGCCGCGTCGGCGACCTGGCCCGCGCGGTGGTGCGCCCCGGCGGGCGGGTCGCGTCAGGGGTCTTCCCGGTCGACCGCCCGCGCGAGGAAGCGGGCCCACCGTGGACGTACGTCCCCGAGGACATGACCCGCGCCCTCGGCTCGGACTTCGACCTCGTCCACCTCTCCGAGCCACGCCGGCTGAACCCGCGGCTGCCGTGGAGCCACCGCCTCGGGATCTGGCAGCGCCGCTGACCCGCCCGAGGGTTGTGAAGCCGAGAGTGACCTATGGACCACGCTCAGCTTCACAACCTCAACCCTTCACGCACAGCAGCGTGCGCAGCCGGGCCTCCACCGAGACCAGGTCGGCCTGGGCCTCGATGACGCTCTCCAGCGACTTGTACGCTCCCGGGATCTCGTCGACGACACCGGCATCCTTGCGGCACTCGACGCCCTCGGTCTGCGCTGCGAGGTCGGCGACGGTGAAGGTCTTCTTCGCCTTCGTACGTGACATCCTCCGGCCCGCACCGTGGGAGGCGGAACAGTAGGAGGCCTCGTTGCCGAGGCCGCGCACGACGTACGAGCCGGTGCCCATCGACCCCGGGATCAGCCCGAACTCGTCGGACTTGGCCGAGATCGCACCCTTGCGGGTGACCACCAGGTCGACGCCGTCGTAGGTCTCCCGGGCGACGTAGTTGTGGTGGGCGTTGACCTCCTGGCCCCACACGACCTCGGGGAAGAAGCGCGCGAAGACGCCCTTGACGGTGGCCATCATGATCCGCCGGTTCAGCTTGGCGTAGTCCTGAGCCCAGTAGAGGTCGTGCAGGTAGGCGTCCATCTCCGTGGTCCCGGCCAGGAAGACCGCGAGGTCACGATCGGGCAGGCCGAGGTTGTGCTCGAGCCCCTTGGCCGCGTAGATGTGCCGCTCGGCGATCTCCTTGCCGATGTTGCGGGACCCGCTGTGCAGCATCAGCCACACGACACCGTCGTCGTCCGACGTCACCTCGATGAAGTGATTACCGGAGCCGAGCGATCCGCACTGCGCGACCGCCCGCTTGTGCCGGTCGTCCAGCTTCGGGGCTCGCAGCTCCTCGAAGCCGCCGAAGAGCTTGTCGAAGGCGACCTTGAGCCGCAGGTCCTTGCGGACGACACCGGCCTGACCGTCGTTGGCCTGGAAGCCGACCGGGATCGCCTCCTCGATCGCCGACCGCAGCGCGCCGAGGTCGTCGGGCAGGTCGCTGGTCGTGACGGAGGTCTTGACCGCCATCATCCCGCAGCCGATGTCGACACCGACCGCGCTCGGCGAGACTGCGTCCTTCATGGCTACGACGGAGCCGACCGTGGCGCCCTTGCCGAGGTGGACGTCGGGCATGACACGTACGCCGTGCACCCACGGCAGCTTGGAGATGTTGCGCAGCTGGTCCTGGGCAGCGTGCTCGATCTCGTGCGGCCGGGCCCACATCAGAGTCTCGGCCTTGGCGCCGGCCAGGGCGATCGGGAACTCGTTCATCATCTTTCTCTCCTTCGTCAAGGCCGGGGCATGCGGAAGGGCCGCTCCGGCCGGGTTGGTTCGGCGGGAGCGGCCCTTCAACGGGATGCGCTGAGGCTCAGCGCGTCGGCGGCTCCTGGCCGAGGCGGTCCGAGCGGAGGTCGGACGGCAGGCAGGATTCACTCGCCAGACCGGGGTTCCCGGCGGCGTAGCGGTTCTCGAGCGACCTGCGCATGCTCATCTCCTCGTGGTGTGTCTGTGTGCCGGAAACGGTAGCCAGCGGCGTACGTCCGGTGCCACTGGTTTACGCGAGGCGGGCGGGGAAGCCGCCGGTGGCGACCGGGCCCCAGCGCTTCGGGGTGATCCGGAGGAGGGACTTGTTCTGATCGACCATGGCCTGGCGGTACTCGTCCCAGTCGGAGTGCTCGCCGGAGATGTTGCGGAAGTAGGTGACGAAGGCGTCCAGCGCCGCGCCACCGGCGGAAGCGTCGAGGACCTCGGCGTCGCCGTCGACCTGGACCCAGGCGCCGTTCCACTCCTCGGAGAGCACCATGACGCTGACCTGCGGACGGCTGCGGGCATTGCGGGTCTTGGCCCGCTCGGGGTAGGTCGAGATCACGATCCGGCCGTCGTCATCGACGCCGCCGGTGACCGGCGAGAGCTGTGGGGTCCCGTCAGCTCGGCCGGTCACCAGGATCATCTGGTGCCGGGGGCGTACGAACTCCAGGAGCCCCTCGAGATCAACGGTCGTGTTCGTCGCGATCGTGCGTGCCATGGTCCCCAGCCTGCCAGGTGAACCCGTCCGGGTCGGTGAAGGCCTCGCCGGCTCCACCCAGGGCGATCCCGTACGCAGCAGACGGGTCGATCGCGACGCCGGTCTCCTTCTCCAGGGCGTGCCGGGGGTAGATCGCGAGCTGAACGGCGCCGGGAGCGGCCTCGAACTCGGCGTACTTGCCACCGAAGCTCCGCTTCACCCCGAGCCCGCGCTCTGCGTAGAACCGCTTGCTCGCCTTGACGTCGGCGACGCCGAGGAGCAGGACGATGTCGTCGATCTCCCGGGTGGCGGGACCGCGGTCCTTCTTGGCGGAGGTCGCGAGCTTCCAGATGGAGCCGTCGGGTGCCTGGACGATGCCGCCGTAGCCCCAGAACGACTTCTCGACCGGCTTGAGCGAGGTGGCCCCGGCCGCGAGGGCCGAGTCGACGAGGCTGTCGACCGTCGAGGGCTGGCTCACGACCAGTGAGATCGTGAACGGCCGGCCGGTGGCGGTGCCCGGGCCCTGGCGTACGGAGATCTGGTCGGTGAGGCCGAAGGCCTTCTCGTAGAACGCGCGAGCGTCCGTGGTGTCGGTTGCGTCGAGGGTGATGGTCTGAAGTGTGAACATGTCTCGACCTTAGGAATCGCGGGGCCGTGGGGGCTTCTCGATTCCTGACCGCCTTTCTTGTTGATCTCCTGAGCAGAAATTGTTCCTGAGACACCGCGTCATGGCCCTGGGGGCATCACGTCTCATCCCCGCGTTGGCCGTCCTTCGGTGGGAGTTGGGCGGCCAACGTCCTTATAGACACCTAAGAATCCACAGGATCACAGCTACGCGATTGGGCCCCTGGCGTGCGCCTTCTTAGACTGCCGCCGTGGAATCTTCCGTCGCCAGGCCTGCTGTCGAGGTACGCGACCTGCGCATGACCTACGGCGACAAGACGGCCGTCGACGGCCTCACACTGAGCGTCGCCGAGGGCTCGATCACGGCCGTGCTCGGGCCGAACGGCGCCGGGAAGACGACCACCCTGGAGACGTGCGAGGGCTATCGCAAGCCCCACCAGGGCACGGTGCGGGTACTCGGGCTCGACCCGATCGCCGACCGCAAGCAGCTGCTCCCCCGGATCGGGGTGATGCTGCAGGGGCAGGGCGCCTGGAGCGGCGTACGTGCCATGGAGATGCTCAAGCACATCGCCCGGCTGCACGCACACCCCCTCGACGTCGACCAGCTGGCCGAGCGGCTCGGGCTGGGCGAGTGCGGTCGCACCCCCTACCGACGCCTCTCCGGCGGGCAGCAGCAGCGGCTCGGCCTGGCGATGGCGCTGGTCGGCCGCCCGGAGCTGGTCTTCGTGGACGAGCCGACGGCGGGGATGGACCCGCAGGGGCGGCGTACGACCTGGGAGCTGCTCCGCGAGCTCCGCGCCGACGGCGTGACCGTCGTGCTGACCACTCACTACCTGGAGGAGGCCGAGGAACTGGCCGACCAGGTGCACATCATCGACCGCGGCCGGATGATCGCCTCCGGCACGCCGCTGGAGCTCACCCGCGGCGGCGCGACCGCCACCGTGCGGCTGGTCGTGACCAAGCCGTTCCCGCCCGGGGCGCGCGAGTCGCTACGCAAGGCGCTCGGCGAGGACACCGAGGTCACCCTGCTCGACGAGCGCTCGATGCGGGTCACCGGCAAGGCCGACCCGACCACCCTCGCCAAGGTGAGCCGCTGGTGCGAGGAGAACGACGTCCTCCCGGAGTCGCTGACCCTGGGCCGCAGGAGCCTCGAGGACGTCTTCCTCGATCTCACCGGGGGGCTCCAACTCAGCGAGGGGATCGAGCATGTCTGAGGTGGCCACGGGGACCTTCACCCCGAAGCCCGGTGGCGCCCCGATCACCCAACAGGTGGTCGCCCAGGCGCTGATGGAGGCGAAGCTGATGCTTCGCAACGGCGAGCAGCTCCTGCTGGCCGTCGTGATCCCGGTGATGGTGCTGATCGGCGGCGTCACCGCCGGCAACGCGATCGACCTCGACCTCGGCACCGACCGGCCGCTGGTCGACATCCTCACCCCCGGTGTCCTCGCCCTGGCCATCATGTCGACGAGCTTCACCAGCCTCGCGATCGCGACCGGGTTCGAGCGGCGCTACGGCGTGATCAAGCGGCTCGGCGCCTCTCCGCTCCCCCGGACCGGGCTGCTCGCCGGCAAGGTGCTCGCGCTCGGCTGCGTACAGCTCGTGCAGCTCTTCATCATCGGCGCCGTCGGCCAGATCCTCGGCTGGACCCCCGCCGCGGGGTTCGGCACCGTCCTCGCCTTCTTCCTCGCCATCGCGATGGGCACGCTGGCCTTCGCCTCGCTCGGGCTCTTCGTCGCCGGCGTGCTGCGCGCCGAGGCGACCCTGGCCGCGGCCAACCTCATCTACCTGCTTCTCCTGGCCGGCGGTGCCGTGGTGCTTCCGCTGACCGCCTACGGCGCCTACGGCGACGTCGCGCGCTGGCTCCCCTCGGGCGCGCTCGGAGAAGCGGTACGCACCGCCTTCCTCGACGGCGTCCCCGCCTGGCGAGACCTCGGCGTGCTCCTGATCTGGGCCGTCCTCGGCTCGACCCTCACCGCTAGGACCTTCAAGTGGGAATGACGACGACCGAACCCTCCACCGACCCGGGTCCCTCGGCCACGGGCAAGGTCCTCGCCTGGCTCCGCGCCCACGCGTTCGGCCTCGCCATCGCCAACCTCGTCGCCAACATCGGGATCGTGGTGACCGGCGCGGTGGTCCGGCTGACCGGCTCCGGCCTCGGCTGCCCCACCTGGCCCAAGTGCACCGAGGAGTCCTACGTGGCTCACGAGGCGCTCGGGATCAACGGCGTCATCGAGTTCGGCAACCGGCTGCTGACCTACGTCCTGGCCGCGATCGCCATCACCGTCGTCATCGCCGTCTGGAACCGCCGCGGCACCATCCGCACCCTGGCGGTCGTCATCGCCCTCGGTGTCCCGCTGCAGGGTGTCATCGGCGGCATCACCGTCCTCTCCGAGCTCAACCCCTACGTCGTCGCGCTGCACCTGCTCGCCTCGATGGCCATGGTCGGCCTGTGCGTGTGGCTGCTCGACGACCTCCGTTCACCCGAGCGCGAGGCGGCGGCCCGCAGCGTCCGCATCGCCGCGCTCGTCACCTTCGTCGTCGGCTGGCTCTCGCTCTGGCTCGGTACGGTCGTGACCGGCTCCGGCCCCCACTCCGGCGACCTCGAATCACGCCGCACCGGCCTCGACCCGGCCCTGATGTCCCACATCCACGCCTACGCCGTCTACGCGCTCATCGCCGCGACGCTGGTCACCCTGTGGCTGGGCCGGAAGAACGCGTACGTCCGCCGGGTCACGATCGTCCTGCTGGTCATCGAGCTGGCTCAGGGCCTGATCGGCTGGGTCCAGTACCTCACCGACCTGCCCGTCCTCCTGGTCGGCTTCCACATGCTCGGCGCCGCCCTCATCTCCGCCGGCCTCGCCCGCGTCCTGGTCTCCACCCGCGCCCACTCCGCCTGACTCGCCCCAGCCGAAGCGTCACGCGCGTCGGTCGAAGCGTCACGCGCGTCGGTCGAGTGGGCAGTGCGCTGCCCACTCGACCAGCGGGAGTGACGCCTCGGCCAACCGGGTGACCTCTCGGCCGACGCGGGCGACGCCTCGCCGGGAGGGGTCAGCGGATCAGCGGATCAGCGGGTCGACCGCGAGGGCGACGAAGAGCAGGCTCAGGTAGAGGTTGCTCGAGTGGAAGAGCTGCATGGGGCGGATCTTGGTGAGGTCCTCGGTGCCCTTGGTGCGCGCGTGCAGCTGGTGCGCCTGGACGAGGAAGACGGCGCCGAGAGCGACGGCGGCGACCGGGTAGAGCCAGCCGGTGGAGGCGACGGGCCACAGCAGGAGCGAGGTGGCGACCATGATCCAGGAGTACGCCACGATCTGGCCGCCGACGTGGCGCGCGGAACGGACCACCGGCAGCATCGGCACGTCGACCTGCGCGTAGTCCTCGCGGTAGCGCAGCGCCAGGGCCCAGGTGTGCGGCGGGGTCCAGAAGAAGACGACCATGAACAGGATCAGCGGCTCCCAGGAAACCTGGTTGGTGACCGCGGTCCAGCCGATCAGGGTCGGGAAGCAGCCCGCGATGCCGCCCCAGACGATGTTCTGCGTGGTGCGCCGCTTGAGCAGCATGGTGTAGACGAAGACGTAGAAGGCGTTGGCAGCCAGCGACAGACCGGCGGAGAGCCAGTTCACGAAGAAGCCGAGCACGAGCACCGACAGCACGGCCAGCACGGACCCGAAGATCAACGCCGCGCGCGGGGTGACCACGTGCCGCGGCAGGGCCCGGCGCCGCGTACGCCTCATCTGCTCGTCGATGTCGCGGTCGTAGACGCAGTTGAAGACCGAGGCCGAACCGGCCGAGAAGATCCCGCCGACGACGGTGGCCGCGACCAGGCCGACGCCCGGGACGCCCTGGGCGGCGAAGAACATCACCGGAACGGTCGTCAGCAGCAGCAGCTCGATCACACGGGGCTTCGTCAAGGAGACGTACGCCGAGATGACATCGCGCATTGACGCGCGGTCGCTACGCTGGTCGAGGTCGGGGACCGGCTGTTCGACGTGCGTCACTGAGAAGATCCTTCTCGTTCGGGTTGAGGCGTCACATGCGGGACATACAAGCAGTTCACAGCATGCGGCTCGCAGTCTAACCCGGGGCGTGAGTAGGCTCGGATTCGGCAGCCCCCACGGCCAGCCCAAGAACTCTCCCAATGTGGACTCGACGACTTTGAAAAGGCACCTCGTGAGCACCAAACCTGTACTCGAGTGGACCGATCTGGACAGCAAGGCCGTGGACACCGTCCGCGTACTCGCCATGGACTCCGTGCAGAAGGTCGGCAACGGCCACCCTGGCACCGCGATGAGTCTGGCCCCGGCGGCGTACCTGCTCTTCCAGAAGGTGATGAAGCACAACCCCGCCGACACCGACTGGCTCGGTCGCGACCGGTTCGTGCTCTCCGTCGGCCACTCGAGCGTCACCCTCTACATCCAGCTCTACCTCGGCGGCTTCGGTCTCGAGCTCGGCGACCTGGAGGCCCTGCGCACCTGGGGCTCGCTGACCCCGGGTCACCCCGAGCGCGGCCACACCCGCGGCGTGGAGGTGACCACCGGCCCGCTCGGCCAGGGTGTCGCCAACGCCGTCGGCATCGCCATGGCCCAGCGCCGGCTGCGCGGCCTGCTCGACCCGGACACGCCGGTCGACCAGCCGAGCCCGTTCGACCACAAGACGTACGTGCTGGCCGGCGACGGCGACCTGCAGGAGGGCGTCAGCGGTGAGGCGAGCTCGATCGCCGGCACCCAGAAGCTCGGCAACCTCACGATGATCTACGACGCCAACCGGATCTCGATCGAGGGCGACACCAACGTCGCCTTCACCGAGGACGTCGCCGCCCGCTACCGGGCCTACGGCTGGCACGTCCAGGAGGTCGACTGGACCCACGACGGCACCGGCTACACCGAGGACGTCCCGGCGCTGTTCGAGGCGATCAACGCCGCCGGCGAGGTCAGCGACCAGCCGTCGCTGATCGTGCTGCGCACGATCATCGCCTGGCCCGCCCCCAACGCGCAGAACACCGAGGCCGCCCACGGTTCGGCGCTCGGCGCCGAGGAGGTCGCCGCGACCAAGGAGATCCTGGGCTTCGACCCGGCCAAGTCCTTCGACGTCGACCCCGAGGTGCTCGCGCACACCCGTCAGCTCATCGAGCGCGGCGAGAAGGCCGAGGAGGCCTGGCGCGCCGAGGAGGCCGCCTGGGCCGAGGCCAACCCGGAGGGCGCCAAGCTGCTCGAGCGGCTGCAGGCCGGGGAGCTCCCCGCCGACATCGCCGACGCGCTGCCGGTCTTCGAGGCCGACGCCAAGGGCATCGCCACCCGTGCCGCCTCCGGCAAGGTGATCAACGCGCTGGCGCCGGTGCTGCCCGAGCTGTGGGGCGGTTCGGCCGACCTCGCCGGCTCCAACAACACCACCATCGCCGGTGCGCCCAGCTTCGTCCCCGAGGATCGCTCCACCCACGAGTGGAAGGGCGACCCCTACGCCGGCCGCGTGCTCCACTTCGGCATCCGCGAGCACGCCATGGGCGCGATCCTCAACGGCATCGTGGCCCACTCGCCGACCAAGGCGTTCGGCGGCACGTTCTTCCAGTTCTCCGACTACATGCGCGGCGCCGTACGCGTCGGGGCGCTGTCCAAGCTGCCGGTGATCCACGTCTGGACCCACGACTCCGTCGGTCTGGGCGAGGACGGCCCGACCCACCAGCCGGTCGAGCACCTCGCCGCGGTCCGGGCCATCCCGGGCCTCGACGTGGTCCGCCCCGCCGACGCCAACGAGACCGCCGCCGCGTGGCTCGAGGTGCTCAAGCACCACGACCGCCCCTCGGCGCTCATCCTGACCCGTCAGGCGCTGCCGACCTTCCCGCGCGGTGTGGACGGCTACGCGACCACGGAGGGTGTGGCGAAGGGTGGCTACGTACTCCTCGACTCCCCCACCGGGACCGTCGACGTCGTGCTGCTCGGCACCGGCTCCGAGGTGCAGTACGCCGTCGCCGCCCGCGAGGAGCTGGCCAAGGAGGGCATCGGCGCCCGCGTCGTCTCGCTGCCGTGCCTGGAGTGGTTCGAGGCCCAGCAGCAGGACTACCGGGACTCGGTGATCCCGCCCAGCGTCAAGGCGCGAGTCAGCGTCGAGGCCGGCGTGAAGCAGGGCTGGCGCGAGTACGTCGGCGACGCCGGCCGGATCGTCTCGCTCGAGCACTTCGGCGCCTCAGCGTCCGGAGCGCTGCTGTTCAAGGAGTACGGCTTCACCCCCGAGGCGGTCGTCACGGCCGCCAAGGAGAGCCTCGCCGCCATCAACAAGGGAGCATGAAATATGTCTGACCGACTCAAGGCGCTGGCCGAGGCCGGCGTATCCATCTGGCTCGACGACCTCTCCCGCGAGCGCATCGAGACCGGCAACCTGGCCGAGCTCGTCAAGGAGAAGTCCGTCGTCGGGGTGACCACCAACCCGACCATCTTCGCCGCCGCGATCGCCAACGGTGAGCGCTACGACGAGCAGCTGCGCTCGCTGGTGGCCGACGGCAAGACCGTCGACGAGGTCATCTTCGGCCTCACCACCCAGGACGTACGCAACGCCTGCGACATCCTCGCGCCGGTCGCCGAGTCCACCAAGGACGACGGCCGGGTCTCGATCGAGGTCGAGCCGACCCTGGCCAACGACACCGACGCGACCATCGCCTCCGCCAAGGCGCTGTGGGCCGCGGTCGACCGCCCCAACGTGCTGATCAAGATCCCGGCGACCCTCGAGGGGCTCCCCGCGATCACCGCCGCGATCGCCGAGGGCATCTCGGTCAACGTGACCCTGATCTTCTCGGTCGAGCGCTACCAGGCCGTGATGGACGCCTACCTGACCGGCCTGGAGCAGGCCAAGGCGGCCGGGATCGATCTCTCCACGATCCGCTCGGTGGCCTCTTTCTTCGTCTCTCGCGTCGACACCGAGATCGACAAGCGGCTCGAGGCGATCGGCACGCCCGAGGCGAGCGCGCTGCTCGGCAAGGCCGCGGTGGCCAACGCGATCGCCGCCTACGCCGCCTTCGAGGAGGTCCACTCCAGCGAGCGCTGGACCGCGCTGGCCGGTGCGGGCGCCAACGCCCAGCGGCCGCTGTGGGCCTCGACCGGGGTCAAGAACCCGGCCTACCCCGACACCCTCTACGTCACCGACCTGGTCGTCGCCGACACGGTCAACACCATGCCGGAGAAGACGATGGAGGCCTTCGCCGACCACGGCGAGGTGCGTGGTGACGTGGTGACCGGCAAGGGTGCCGACGCGGCCACCGTCTTCGAGTCGCTCCGATCGGTCGGCGTCGACCTCGACGACGTCTTCGAGGTGCTGGAGACCGAGGGCGTCGACAAGTTCAAGGTCTCCTGGACCGAGCTCGTCGACACCGTCGTCGCCCAGATCGAGGCGGTCAAGCAGTGAGCGAAGGCCCGGTCGACGCGACCACGACGGACGCTTGGAAGGCACTCACCGAGCTGCGGGCCGGCTTCGCGCCCGACCTGCGCTCGTGGTTCGCCGATGATCCCGGCCGGGCCTCACGCTTCACCTTCGAGGCGGCCGACCTCCACGTCGACCTCTCCAAGGACCTCATCACCGACGACCTCCTGGCCACCCTGCTCGCTCTCGCCGAGCAGGTCGGTCTGGAGGCACGGCGGGACGCGATGCTCGCCGGCGAGCACATCAACGTCACCGAGGACCGCGCGGTGCTCCACACCGCCCTGCGTCTTCCCGCCGACGCCTCCCTCGAGGTCGACGGCACCGACGTCGTACCCGCCGTCCACGAGACCCTGGCGAAGATGTACGCCTTCGCCGACCGGGTCCGCTCGGGCGAGTGGAAGGGCGTCACCGGCGAGCGGATCCACACCGTCGTCAACATCGGCATCGGCGGCTCCGACCTGGGGCCGGTGATGGCCTACGAAGCGCTCGAGCCGTTCCGTCACCCTGAGATCGAGTGCCGGTTCATCTCCAACATCGATCCCACCGACGCCGCCGTGACGCTCAAGGGGCTCGACCCGGCCACGACCCTGTTCGTGGTCTCCTCGAAGACCTTCTCCACCCTTGAGACGTTGACCAACGCCCGGCTGGCGCGTTCCTGGCTGCTCGACGCGCTGGGCGACGGCGTGGACTCCGCCGAGGCCGTCGCGAAGCACTTCGTGGCCGTCTCCACGGCGCTGGACAAGGTCGAGGCGTTCGGGATCGACCCGCAGAACGCGTTCGGCTTCTGGGACTGGGTGGGCGGCCGCTACTCGGTCGACTCCGCGATCGGCACCACCTTGGCGATCGCCATCGGGCCGGAGGGCTTCGCCGAGTTCCTCGGCGGCTTCCACGCGCTCGACGAGCACTTCCGCACCACCCCGCTCGAGCGGAACGTGCCGGCGCTGATGGGCCTTCTGAACGTCTGGTACGTCAACTTCCTCGACGCCCAGACCCACGCCGTACTGCCCTACTCCCAGCTGCTGCACCGGTTCCCGGCCTACCTTCAGCAGCTGACCATGGAGTCCAACGGCAAGTCGGTGCGCTGGGACGGCACCGCGGTGACGACCGACACCGGAGAGGTGTTCTGGGGCGAGCCCGGCACCAACGGGCAGCACGCGTTCTACCAGCTGATCCACCAGGGCACCCGGGTCATCCCGGCAGACTTCATCGCGTTCGCCAACCCGGCCTATCCGCTCGCGGACGGCGACACCGACGTCCACGAGCTGTTCCTGGCCAACTTCTTCGCCCAGACCCAGGCGCTCGCCTTCGGCAAGACGGCCGAGCAGGTGCGCGCCGAGGGCACCGCGGAGAACATCGTCAACGCGCGGGTCTTCTCCGGCAACCGGCCGACCACCTCGATCATGGCGCCGTCGCTGACCCCCGGAGTCCTGGGCCAGCTGATCGCCCTCTACGAGCACATCACCTTCACCCAGGGTGTGGTGTGGGGCATCGACTCCTTCGACCAGTGGGGCGTCGAGCTCGGCAAGCAGCTCGCCCTGCAGGTCAGCCCGGCCGTCTCCGGCGACACGGAGGTCGCCGGGCAGCAGGACGCCTCCACCCAATCCCTCATCGCCTACTACAGAGAGAAGCGCACGTGACCAGTGACGGTCATCCCGAGTCACTCATCGAGGTCCACGACACCGCCGAGGTCCTGGCCTCCGCGGTAGCCGGGGAGTTCCTCAGCCGCCTCGCCGACCTTCAGGCGGCCGGCGACGTACCCACCATCGGTCTCACCGGTGGCACGATCGCCGAGGCGATCCACCGCGAGATCGCCCGCCTCGCCCCTGAGTCGGGTGTCGACTGGGGCGCAGTGGAGTTCTTCTTCGGCGACGAGCGCTACGTCGCCGCCGACTCCCCCGACCGCAACGCCGGCCAGGCCCGCGCGGCCTTCCTGACCGAGGTCGGCGTACCCGACCACCGCATCCACGAGATGCCTGCCACCGACTCCGGCTTGAGCGTCGACGAGGCGGCGGCACGGTTCTCCGATGACGTACGCAGCCACGGCTCCGGCGGCTTCGACATCTTGATGCTCGGCGTCGGCCCCGACGGCCACATCGCCTCCCTCTTCCCCGGCTTCCCGCAGCTCGAGGCGAAGGACGCGATCGCCGTCGGCGTCACCGGCTCCCCCAAGCCCCCGCCCGAGCGCATCACCTTCACCTTCGAGGCGCTGCGCCGGTCCACGACCGTCTGGTTCCTGGTCAGCGGCGAGGGCAAGGCCGAAGCGGTGGCCAAGGCCCACGCCGGCGCTCCGATCAGCGAGATCCCCGCCGCCGGCGTCACCGGCACGACCGAGACGACCTGGTTCCTGGACCGGGCCGCCGCCTCGAAGCTCTGACCCCCTCCCGACTCGGCGCGACTGTCCCACCCAGAAGCGCCGAGTCGGCGCAAATGTCTCGGGAACTCCGTTACCCAGGTTGCTAACGGCAGGTAAATCTTTCCCGCAGCGGGTTCCGTGGACACCTGTCGACTGCCACCATCCGAGCATGTCCTTCAGCGTCTCTCGGCGGCTCGGCCTCACCCTGGCCAGCCTCGTTGCCCTCGCCTTGGCGAGCCTCATGGCGGTCGTGATCACGACCGCCCCGGCCCAGGCGGCCACGATCAACGTCACCACGGCGATCGCCACCCAGAACGGCTCCACGGCGACCGTACGCGGCTACGTCGTCGGCCAGCCCACAGCGACCAACACGGTCGTGACCAGCAACTACCCCAACGACTACGCTCTCGCGATCGCTGACTCGGCCGTGGAGACCAGCACGTCCAAGATGCTCTACGTGCAGATCCCCGATGCGTTCCGCAGCGCGTGGGGCCTTCGGTCCAACCCCGGCCTGAAGGGGCGTCAGATCGATGTGACCGGCACCCTGACGGCGTACTTCTCCCATCCCGGCCACAAGAACGCCACCGCCTTCGCGTTCGCCGGTTCCACGCCGAACCCGACTCCGATCCCGACAGCCACCCCGACCGCGGACCCCGGTATCCCGGCGGGCTACTACGACTCGGCCGCCGGCCTGTCCGGCCCGTCGCTGAAGTCGGCGCTGCACAACATCATCGACGGCCACACCACGCTGTCCTACAGCGCGGTCTGGGAGGCGCTCAAGGTCCTCGACCAGGACCCGAACAACTCCTCGAACGTGATCGAGTTCTACTCCGGCGTCTCCACACCGAAGACCAACAACGGCGGCGACTCCAACAACTGGAACCGCGAGCACACCTGGCCGCAGAGCCATGGCAACTTCGGCACGAGCAACGGCCCCGGCACCGACGTGCACCATCTGCGCCCCGAGGACGTCACCGTCAACTCCACCCGCGGCAACAAGGACTTCGACCTCGGCGGGTCGGCGGTCTCGGAGTGCAGCGACTGCTGGACCGACTCCGACTCCTTCGAGCCTCGTGACAGCGTCAAGGGCGACCTCGCCCGCGGCATCCTCTACATGGCCGTGCGCTACAACGGCGACGACGGCTTCGCCGACCTCGAGGTCAACAACTCCATCAACGGCTCGACCAACTACCTCGGCAAGGTCTGCGTACTGCTCGGCTGGCACAACGCCGACCCGGTCACCGCAGCCGAACGCACCCGCAACAACACCGTCTACGAGAGTTTCCAGCACAACCGGAACCCCTTCGTCGACCACCCGGAGTACGCCGAGTCCATCTTCGGCCCAACCTGCTAACCCCCCGCCGAGTCGGCTCATCCTGACCAGATCCAGCACCGAGTCGGCTCATCCTGACCAGATCCAGCACCGAGTCGGCTCATCCTGACCAGATCGAGCGCCGAGTCGGCTCGTCATAACGAGCCGACTCGGCGCTCGAGGTCAAATGTCGGTGGTCCCGCTCATGCTGGGACGCATGGATATCGAACAGATGCAGTTCACCCGTACGCTCGGCCCCGACTTTCCACTGACAGCAACGCTGCCGTTCACCGCCAGAATGGCGCTCGAATCGGGCGTGACCTACCGGCAGCTACGCGAACTCGTACACCTGGGCCTCATCCGCCGCTTGATCAAGGGCGTCTATGTCGCGACGGAGATGGGCGACTCGCTCGAACTGCGGGTCGCCGGGCTCAAGCTTGTCGTACCCAAGGACGCGGTGGTGGTCGATCGGCACGCCGGGTGGCTTCTCGGCGCCGACATGATGCTCGCTCCCGGTGAACACCTCGACCTGCAGCCGCTCTCCGTCTTCCTCCCCGCCGGCCGCGGACGTCTGCGCAACGACCTCGCTGCCAGCGGCGAACGCACATTCCGCGACGACGACATCATCGAGATCGGGGGCCTGCTGGTCACCAGCGCGCTCCGCACCGCCTGGGATGTCGGTCGGGTGCGTTGGCCTGAGCGGGCTGTCGCCGCGATCGACCAGATGCACCGGCTCGGTCTCTACGACTGCGACGAGTTCCTCGCCGGAATCAACAGGTTCCGTGGACAGCGGTACGTCACCACGCTGAGGGCGGTCGGACCGCTCGCCGATGGCCGCGCCGAGTCACCTCCGGAGTCGGTGCTGCGGATCTGGTCGAAGGAGGTGAGGGGTCTCGATCTCGTACCCCAGCTCGAGGTCCGTCGAGGAAGCCGATTCCTCGGACGCCTCGACCTCGGTAACGAAGATCTGAGGATAGGCGTCGAGTACGACGGGGCCGAATGGCACAGCGCCCCCGACCAGTTGGAGCACGACCGGACACGACGAGCAGCGATGATCGACGACGGCTGGCTCATCGAGGTCTTCAGCAAGGACGACACGTTTCGCAGACTCGCTGACCCCGGCGTACGGCTGCGGCGGCTGCGTGACCGCGCCTATCAACGCCTCAACGACGTCGCGGCCGCCTGACTGACCAAGGCCGAGTCGTCCCGTCCTGACCACATTCAAGGCCGAGTCGGCGCGTCATAACGAGCCGACTCGGCGCGGATCTTGGTCAGAACGAGCCGACTCGGCGCGGATCTTGGTCAGAACGAGCCGACTCGGCGCGGATCTTGGTCAGAACGCGCCGACTCGGCTTCCTGACGTGGGACAAATGCGCCGAGTCGGCGCCTCTGTGCGGGACAGATGCGCCGACTCGGCGGTGCTTCAGAAGATGATCTCGCCGGACTTGCGGCGGGAGCGGAGGAGGGCGATTGCCTCCTCCAGGATGTCCTCGGCCTCGGCGTCGGAGCGGCGCTCCTTCACGTAGGCGAGGTGGGTCTTGTAAGGCTCGATCTTCGGCGCCGGGGGCGCGTTCTCCTCGTCCAGACCAGCCGGGAGCCCACACTTGGGGCAGTCCCAGGAGTCCGGTGGCGTCGCCTCGACGGCGAAGGTGATGACCGAGCGATGTGCGTTGGCGCAAAAGTAGGTGACGGCCTTCCGCGGCGCAGCCTCGCCGCGCTCCGCCTCACCCATCGGCCCAGCACCGACTCGGGAGCCCCGAATCGCGTTCCCTCCACCTGCCATGGTGCTGCGGTGTCCTCTCTCAACTTAAAGTTCGCAGCCCCGAGAGGCCACTTTGGGGGAATCGGACGGCAAAATCTCCGTCCAGCGTCGATGAGTTTAGACGCTATCGCGCGTGCGCTGAAGGGGAATGTTTCAGTAGGCCATCAGCAGGCCGAGCGCGATCACACAGGCGAACCAGATGACTCCGATGCCGATGGTGAGTCGGTCGAGGTTGCGCTCGACGACCGAAGATCCACCCAGCGAGCTCGAGACACCGCCACCGAACATGTCGGAGAGTCCGCCACCGCGGCCCTTGTGAAGCAGCACGAGCAGGATCATCAGCGCGCTCGCGATGACCAGGATGATGGTGAAGAGAAGTTCCACGTCTGAAATCCTATCTGGAGAGCCCGAAACCTACAGCACTGGCCTAGAGAACTGGCAGGTCGTAGTAGCGGGAGATCGCCGCGAAGTCCTCGACCGAGAGGCTCGCCCCGCCGACCAGCGCCCCGTCCACGTCGGCCTCCTGCATCAGCGCGGCCACGTTGTTGGGCTTCACGGAGCCGCCGTAGAGGATGCGTACGCCCCCGGCGATCTCCGCACCGTAGCTCTTCTCGAGCTGGTCGCGGATGCCGGCGCAGACCTCCTGGGCGTCCTGCGCGGTGGCGGTCTCCCCCGTGCCGATCGCCCAGACCGGCTCGTAGGCGATCACGACCTGGCCGACCTCGGCGTCGGTGAGCCCGGCCAGCGAGCCCTCGACCTGGGCGGTGCAATGGTCGAGGTGGTTGCCGGCCTGGCGTACGTCGAGACCCTCGCCGACGCAGACGATCGGGATCATCTTGTGCTTGAGCGCGATCTTGGCCTTGAGCGCGACGATCTCGTCGGTCTCGCCGTAGTGCTCGCGACGCTCGGAGTGACCCACGATCACGTAGGAGCAGCCGAGCTTGGCCAGCATCGCGGCCGAGACCTCGCCGGTGAAGGCGCCGGACTCCTGGGTCGAGACGTTCTGGGCGCCGTAGGTGATGCGCATCTTGTCGCCGTCGACCAGCGTCTGCACCGAACGGATATCGGTGAACGGCGGGAAGACCGCCACCTCCACGGCCGCGAAGTCGTGGCGCTTGTCGGAGAGCGTCCAGGCGAGCTTCTGGACCAGGACCACCGCTTCTTGGTGGTTGAGGTTCATCTTCCAGTTGCCGGCGATGAGCGGGGTGCGCCCCGAGGCCGGCTTCTTGGCCGCCATCAGCCCAGTCCTCCGACCACGGTCGACTCATCCAGCACGGCGACGCCCGGAAGGGTCTTGCCCTCCAGGTATTCGAGCGACGCGCCGCCGCCGGTAGAGATGTGACCGAACTGGTCATCGGCGAACCCGAGCTGGCGGATCGCCGCGGCCGAGTCGCCGCCGCCGACCACCGAGAGCCCGTCGATCGTGGTCAGTGCCTGGGCGACCGTGCGGGTGCCCTCGGCGAAGGCGGCCTGCTCGAAGACGCCCATCGGACCGTTCCAGAAGACCGTCTTCGCGCCCTCGAGCGCGGCCGCGTAGGTCTGCGCGGACTCCGGGCCGATGTCGAGCCCGAGCGACTCGGACGGGATCGCGTTGGCCGCGACCACTCGCGCGGACGCCTCGTCGCCGAAGGAGTCGGCGACCACGACATCGGTCGGCAGCAGGATCTCGACGCCGATCTCCTCGGCGCGCTCGAGGTAGCCGAGCACGGTGAGGATCTGGTCCTCCTCGAGCAGCGACTGACCGACCTCGTAGCCCTGGGCCTTGAGGAAGGTGAAGACCATGCCGCCCCCGATGAGCAGCTTGTCCGCCTTGCCGAGAAGGTTGTCGATCACGCCGAGCTTGTCGGAGACCTTCGAGCCACCGAGGACGACCACGTAGGGACGCTCGGGGGTCTCGGTGAGCCGCTTCAGCACGTCGATCTCGGCGGCCACCAGGTCGCCCTGCGCGCTCGGGAGCAGCTTGGCGACGTCGTAGACCGAGGCCTGCTTGCGGTGGACCACGCCGAAGCCGTCGGAGACGAAGGCATCGGCCAGCGCGGCGAGCTCGGCAGCGAAGGTCGCCCGCTCGTGGTCGTCCTTGCTGGTCTCACCGGCGTTGAAGCGTACGTTCTCCAGCAGAGCGACCTGGCCGTCGGCGAGGCCACCGACGACCGAGGCGGCGGAGTCGCCGACGGTGTCGGTCGCGAAGGCGACCTCGGCACCGAGCAGCTCGCCGAGACGGGTGGCCACAGGGGCCAGCGAGTAGGCCGGGTCCGGCTCCCCCTTCGGCCGACCGAGGTGGGCGACCACCACGACCCTGGCGCCGGCGTCGGCCAGCGTCTTGATCGTGGGCACCGAGGCACGGATACGACCGTCGTCGGTGATCGTGGTGCCTTCCAGCGGGACGTTGAGGTCGGAGCGCACGAGAACTCGCTTGCCGGCGACACCCTGCTCGATGAGCTGCGTGAGATTCAGAGACATAACGGGCTAGACACTAACCTGTGAGGACCCTCGCTGGGTCACAGGCTCGCACCAACGTACGCCACCAGGTCACCGAGCCGGTTGGAGTAGCCCCACTCGTTGTCGTACCAGGCCGCGACCTTGACCTGGTTGCCGATCACCTTGGTCAGCGGAGCGTCGAAGATCGAGGACGCCGGGTTGGTCACGATGTCGGAGGAGACGATCGGGTCGGTCGAGTAGACGAGGTACTTCCCGTCGGCGGCCTTCTCCATGATCGCGTTGATCTCCTCGACCGAGGTCTCGCGCGAGGCCTCGAAGGAGAGGTCGACGATCGAGCCGGTCGGGGTCGGCACGCGCAGCGCGTAGCCGTCGAGCTTGCCCTTCAGCTCCGGCAGCACCAGGCCGATCGCCTTGGCGGCACCGGTCGAGGTGGGCACCACGTTGATCGCGGCGGCACGGGCGCGACGCAGGTCCTTGTGGATGTTGTCCTGCAGGTTCTGGTCGGCGGTGTAGGCGTGGACGGTCGTCATCAGACCGCGGTTGATGCCGACGCCGTTGTGCAGCGCGTTGGCCAGCGGCGCCAGGCAGTTGGTGGTGCAGGAGGCGTTGGAGATGACGGTGTGGGCCGCGGCGTCGTAGATCGACTCGTTGACGCCCATCACGATGGTGGCGTCCTCGTTCTTGGCGGGGGCGGAGATGATGACCTTCTTCGCGCCGCCGTGGTCGACGTGGGCGCGGGCCTTGGTCGCGTCGGTGAAGAAGCCGGTGGACTCGATCACGACGTCGACACCGAGGTCGGACCACTTGAGGTTGGCCGGGTCGCGCTCTGCGTACGCCTTGATCTCCTTGCCGTCGACGACGATCGCGTCCTCGGTGGCGGACACCTCGGCGTCGAGCGGGCCGAGGATCGAGTCGTACTTCAGCAGCGTCGCGAGGGTTGCGTTGTCGCTGAGGTCGTTGACCCCGACGATCTCGATGTCGAGGTCGGAGGCGCGCACCGCGCGGAAGAAGTTGCGGCCGATCCGGCCGAACCCGTTGATGCCTACTCGAACTGTCACGTGGACTCCTGGTTCGCGTCGAAAAGATTGTGCGCGGGATCACCCGCTGACGCCGACACTACCCAGGCCCTCTGAACAGCGGGAGACTGGGTTGGATCGTTCCAAAAGACGGACGAGTAGCAAACGGCCCGAGCCCCTCGATCAGTCGAGGGGCTCGGGCCGGTTTCTGGAATCTGGGGGCGCTTCCTAGGCGTCCTCGGCCAGCATCTCCGCAGTCAGGGACGCCTCGGTGTCAGGGATGCCGAGCTCCTCGGCCCGCTTGTCGGCCATCGCCAGCAGACGGCGGATGCGGCCGGCGATGGCGTCCTTGGTCAGCACCGGGTCGTGGAGCTGTCCGAGTTCCTCGAGGGAGGCCTGCTTGTGCTCCAGACGGAGCTTGCCGGCCTGGCGCAGGTGGTCGGGGATGTCCTCGCCGAGGATCTCCAGGGCACGCTCGACGCGGGCCCCGGCGGCGACGGCGGCACGGGCCGAACGGCGCAGGTTGGCGTCGTCGAAGTTGGCCAGCCGGTTGGCGGTGGCGCGGACCTCACGGCGCATCCGGCGCTCCTCCCAGGCCATCAGCGACTCGTGGGCGCCCAGGCGGGTCAGCAGCTGCCCGATCGCGTCACCGTCGCGGATGACGACGCGGTCCACGCCGCGTACCTCACGGGGCTTGGCGGAGATGCCGATCCTCCTGGCCACGCCGACCAGCGCCAGCGCCGACTCCGAACCCGGGCAGGTCACCTCCATCGAGGAGGAGCGACCCGGCTCGGTGAGCGAGCCGTGGGCCAGGAAGGCACCGCGCCAGGCGGCCACCGCGTCGCAGGCCCCGCCTGAGACGACAGCAGGCGGAAGACCCCGCACCGGCCGTCCGCGCTGGTCGAGAAGGCCGGTCTGGCGCGCCAGCGCCTCACCGTCCTTGACCACGCGCACGATGTAGCGGCTGCCCTTACGAAGCCCGCTCGCCTGGATGAGAGCCACCTCTGCCTCGTGACCGAAGACGTCGGCGATGTCTCGCTTCAGTCTCCTGGCGGCCAGACCGGTGTCGAGCTCAGCCTCGACCACGATCCTGCCGGCCACGATGTGGATCCCCCCAGCGAACCTCAACGTCGAGGCAACCTCTGCCTTGCGGCAGCATGTCTTGGTGATCTGAGTGGAGGCCAGCTCGGCCTTCACCTGTCCCGTCATCGCCATGCGGGAGAGTCTTTCATTGATGTCAACGACCCTCGAATCGGTTCCATATCGATCTACCCCGAAATGGCTGTACGGCGAGGCGTGATGACCTAGCCTACGCAGCTGTGCCGTTACCCCCACCCGTACCCAGCACGACCAGCCGGGACCTGGGCTGGGCCTGGTTCCTCGTGCTCTGCTGCGGCCCGACCCCGTTCGGCACGCTGACCTCGAGGGAGTATCGAGACGGCGGGTTCCTGGGGCTGTCGTTGTTCGTCGGGATCGAGCTACTGCTGCTGGCCGGACTCGTCTGGAGCGTGGTCGGGCTCGTCCGGCAGCCGCCCGCGTTCACCGACGTGTGGAGCGCGATCCCGCCGGTCGGTCTCGGCCTGCTCCTGCTGGTCGGCGGCATCGGCTCGCTCGTCGCGGGGGCGCCCTATCTCGAGGAGCGTGCCGGGACCCCGGACTGGGGTTTCCAGCTCGACGGAGCCATCCTGACCACCCTCGGGGCCGTGATGCTGAGCCTGTGGCCGCGCGAGCTCCTTCGCCGCCGGGCGGTGCCCGCGGAGATTCCCTAGTAGCTCTCCCCCATCACCTCGGCGAAGGCCGAGGCGAGGCGGGTGGGATCGTGGCGAGGTGTGCCGTCCCCGAGGGCGACGTCGGCGATCACGACCCGAGCCCCGACCTTCTCCACCAGCGTCGAGAGCTCGTCGAGCCGGTCCATCGACGCGTCGACGAGGACGGTGTGGATGCGGAGGTCGGGGGCGTGATCGAGGAGGACCGAGAGATGTTCGGCGGGTCCGAAGCCGGTGGTCTCCCCCGGCTGCTCACCGAGGTTGAGCACGACGACGATCTTGGCGGAGGTCGCGACCAGGGCCTCGCGCAGCGCCCGGACCATCAGGTGCGGCAGGACCGAGGTGAACCAGGAGCCGGGGCCCAGGAACACCCACTCCGCCTCGCGGATCGCCGCCACCGCGTCTGGTGCGGCAGGCGGGTTGTCCGGGATCAGCCGGATCGACTCGATGATCCCGTCGGTGCTGGCGACCTCGACCTGGCCCTGCACCGACGTGAGGGCCGCAGGAGACCCGGGCACCAGGCCGCGTACGTCGGCGACGATGTCCATCGGCACCAGCGCCATCGGCAGGACCCTGCCCTTGGCGCCCAGCAGGCGGCCGACCCAGTCGAGGGCCTCGACGTGGTCGCCGAGCTGCTCCCACAGGCCGACGATCAGCAGGTTGCCGAGGTTGTGGCCACGCATCTCGCCCTCGCCGGCGAAGCGGTGCTGCAGCACCTGCGCCCAGGTGTCGTCCCAGCGGTCCGCGCCGCACAGCGCGGCGAGCGCCATCCGCAGGTCTCCCGGCGGGAGCACGCCGAACTCTCGCCTCAACCGGCCGCTCGAGCCGCCGTTGTCGGCGACCGTGACGATCGCGGTGAGCTGGTCGACGGTCAGGTCGTCGACCAGCAGCCGCAGTGCGCTCAGCGACGCATGCAGTCCGTGCCCTCCCCCCAGGGCGACGACGGCCTGGGCATCTGCCCCGGGTCGGTCGGCCCCGGCCACTCTCACTCCCGCCCGAGGTCTCGGTGGATCGCCTTCGCGTCCAGGCCCGCATCTCGCAGCCGCCTGGAGATCTCCTCCGCCATCGCCACGCTGCGGTGCTTGCCGCCCGTGCACCCGATCGCCACGCGCATGAACCTCTTTCCTTCGTGGAGGTAGCCCTTGGTCACTCCGATGAGCACCGGAACATACCCGCTCAGGAACTCCTCCGCACCAGGGCGCGAGTAGACGTACGCGGCGACGTCGGGGTTGTCGCGTCCGTTGCCGTCCTTGAGCTCGGGCACCCAGTGCGGGTTGGGCAGGAAACGCATGTCGGCCATGAAGTCGGCGTCGACCGGGATGCCGTACTTGAACCCGAAGCTCACCACCGACACCTTCAGCGTCGTCCGCTCCGGGGTGCCGAACGCCTCCGCGATCCGCGCGGTGAGCTGGTGCACGTTGAGCTGGGTCGTGTCGATGACCAGGTCGGCGGCGCCACGCAGGTTGGCCAGCACCACCCGCTCCCGCTCGAGCGCGTCCAGCAGACGCTCGTTGCCCCGCTGCATCGGGTGCGGACGCCGAGCGGCCTCCTGGCGGCGGACCAGCGTGTCGTCGGCGGCGTCGAGGAAGACCAGGGTCGTACGCCGCCCGGTGGCTCCCTTCGCCACGATCTCCTCGAGCTCGGCGAAGAAGGACCCCGAACGTACGTCGGTCACGACCGCCACCGGCTGCTCCGGGCCGCGGGCCGCGTCGACCCGCTCGACCACCTGCGGGAGCAGGCTCGGCGGCAGGTTGTCGACGACGTAGTAGCCGAGATCCTCCAGCTCCTTGGCGGCGGTGCTCCGCCCGGCACCGGTCATGCCGGTGATGACGACGACCTCCCCCTTGTGCATGACCTACTCCTCGATGATCTCGCCGGTGGTGACGTTGATGGCGCTAACCTTGCCATTCTTCGCCGTCTGCTCCACAGCGGTCTTGATCGCTGTCGCGGTCGAGGGGCCGATGCCCGGCACCAGGGCGATCTCCTCGACGGTCGCCGCCCGGAGCTTCTTGAGCGAGCCGAAGTGCTTCATCAGCGTCTTGCGGCGCACCTCGCCGAGACCGGGTACGTCGTCGAGCAGGCTCTCCACCATCGACTTGCTGCGTCGTCCGCGGTGGTGGGTGATCGCGAACCGGTGCGCCTCGTCACGGACCCGCTGCAGCAGGTAGAGCCCCTCGCTCGACCTCGGGAGGATCACCGGGTCCTCCTCGTCAGGGACCCAGACTTCCTCCAGCCGCTTCGCCAGCCCGACCACCGGGATGTCGTTGATCCCGAGCTCGGTCAGGGCCCGCTGGGCGGCCGCCACCTGAGGCGCGCCGCCGTCGACGACCACCAGGCCGGGCGCGTAGGCGAACTTACGAGGCCGACCGGTCTCGGGGTCGACCAGCATCGGGCCGTTTGCCCCCTCCACCTCTGTCGACACGATCGATGTGGACTGCTCGTCGAGCAGCCGCTTGAACCGCCGGGTGATCACCTCGTGCATCGCCTTGACGTCGTCGGAGCCGTCCTGGCCCTTGATGATGAACCGGCGGTACTCCGACTTGCGGGCCAGCCCGTCCTCGAAGACCACCATGCTGGCCACGATCTCGGTGCCCTGCAGGTGGGAGATGTCGTAGCACTCGATCCGCAGCGGCACCTCGTCGAGCTCGAGCGCCTCCTGGATCTCC
Source organism: Nocardioides sp. NPDC101246 (assembly GCF_044767415.1). NCBI lineage: Bacteria > Bacillati > Actinomycetota > Actinomycetes > Propionibacteriales > Nocardioidaceae > Nocardioides > Nocardioides sp. NPDC101246. The sequence continues at coordinate 61,988 of NZ_JBIWNX010000012.1, read as the reverse complement.
TCCAGCGCCCGGTTGCGGGTGGTCAGGTCGCTGGCGCGCTTGGTCTTGTGGAGCGCGAGCGCCTGCTTGGCGTTGTTCTCCACGGTCTCCTGGAGCGTCTTCTTGTCACCGCGCTGCGGGACCCGGATCCGGACCTTCGCCCCGCGCACGTCGGAGAGGAGCTCCTCGAAGGTCTCGTGCTCCGGCGGCAGCGCGGGGACCAGGATCTCGCGCGGGATCGCCTCGGCGTCCTCCCCGGCGTAGAGCTGGAGCAGGAAGTGCTCGACCAGACCGGCGGTGTCGGCCTCGTCCATCCGGTCGGCGACCCAGCCGCGCTGGCCCTTGATCCGGCCGCCGCGTACGTAGAAGATCTGCACGCCGACCTCGAGCGGGTCCTCGGCCAAGGCGATCACGTCGGCGTCGGCACCGTCGCCGAGCACGACGGCCTGCTTCTCCAGGGCACGCTGCATCGCGGCGAGGTCGTCACGCAGCCGCGCGGCCTTCTCGAAGTCGAGGGCCTCGGAGGCGGCGTACATCTCCTTCTCGATCCGCTTGGTGAAGGTCGAGGTGTGACCGGCCATGAAGTCGCAGAAGTCGTCGACGATCTCGCGGTGCTCCTCGGCGGAGATGTTGCCGACGCAGGGCGCGGTGCACTTGTCGATGTAGCCGAGCAGACAGGGGCGGCCGATCTGCTGGGAGCGCTTGAAGACGCCGTTGGAGCAGCTGCGCATGGGGAAGACGCGCAGCAGGATGTCGACGGTCTCGCGGATCGCCCAGGCGTGGCCGTAGGGGCCAAAGTAGCGGGTGCCCTTGCGCTTCGCGCCGCGGCCGACCATGACCCGCGGGAAATCCTCGGAGACGGTGACCGCGAGCCACGGGTAGGACTTGTCGTCGCGGTACTTGACGTTGAACCGCGGGTCGAACTCCTTGATCCAGGTGTATTCGAGCTGGAGCGCCTCGATGTCGTTGTTGACCGTCGTCCACTCGACGCTGGCCGCGGTCGTCACCATCGTGGCGGTGCGTGGGTGCAGCGACGGGATCGGCTGGAAGTAGTTCGCGAGCCGCTGACGCAGGTTGATCGCCTTGCCGACATAGATCACCCGCCCCTTGGGATCGCGGAACCGGTAGACCCCGGGCTGGGTGGGGATGTCTCCAGCTTTGGGGCGATAGCTCTGCGGATCGGGCACGTTCCCAACCCTAGTAGCGGGCACCGACAGTCTCGTCGCAGGCAGGACGGCGATGCCCGGCCGAATGGATCCGGCCGGGCATCGTCGTATGTGCCAGGAAGGCGTCAGCCCAGCAGCTCCACCTCCGAGAGCGTGATCTGCTCGTCGGCCGAGCCGGTGAACTCGATCCGGATCCGGCTGAACTTCGACGCCGACTCGAGCTTGAACGGCCGGGTGGCCTGCTGCCAGTCGAACGTCTCGCCCGAGCGCCGGTCGAGGACCTTCCAGTCGGTGCCGTCGTTGGAGCCCTTGACGACCCAGCCGCTCGGCGAGCCACCTTCGGCGCCGTTGGTGAGGGTGTAGAAGGACACCGGCACCTTGGTCCCGGAGAACTGGTACTCCACCCAGCCGTCCCCGGCCACGGTCGTCTGCGTCCCGGAGTCGTTGTCGACCAACGTCTCGCCGTCGTTGCCGCTGGCCGTCACCGTGCCCTTGCCCGCGCCGGACTTGTCGGCGAGAGGAGTTGCCGGCTGGGAGCCGGTGGTCAGCGAGGGCGGGACGGCGCTGGGCGAGGTGCCCCAGCGCGACGGCTTCGAGCCCATGTCGAACTCGATGGTGCCGCCGTCGGCGAGCTCCCGGTGGGAGACGTACGTCTTGTCCCACCTCTTGCCGTCGATCTTGACGCCCTGGACGTAGATGTTCCGGTTGCTGTTCTTCGGTGCCTTGATCACCAGGTCCTTGCCGCCCTCGAGACGGAGGGTGGCCTTGGTGAACTGCGGCGAGCCGAGCACGAGGTTCTCGCTGCCCATCTGGAGCGGGTAGAGGCCCAGGGAGGCGAAGAGGTACCACGCCGAGGTCTCGCCGTTGTCCTCGTCACCGGCGTAGCCCTGCCCGATCTCGGAGCCGGTGTACATGCGGCGCAGCGTCTCGCGGACGATCTCCTGCGTCTTCCAGGGCTGGCCGGTGTAGCTGTACATCCACGGGATGTGGTGGCTGACCTGGTTGGAGAAGCCCCACTGCCCCATGCGTACGTCACGGGCCTCACGGATCTCGTGGATGATGCCGCCGTAGGAGCCCGGGTACTCCCCCGTCTCCGGCGTGGAGAAGAAGGTGTCCAACTTCTGCGCGAGCTCGCCGCGACCGCCGTAGAGGTTGGCCAGGCCCTGGCCGTCCTGCGGAGTGTGGAAGGCGAAGTTCCACCCGTTGGTCTCGGTGTAGTCGTGGTCGCTGCCCCACACCAGCGGGTTGTAGTCCGCCGGCGACTTCTTGAAGGTGCCGTCGGCGTTGCGGCCCTGGAAGAAGCCCACCTCGGTGTCGAAGGTGTTGACGTAGTTGCGGGCCCGGCTGAGGAAGTACTCCGACTCCTCCTTCAGCCGCTTCTTCTCGGCGCGGGAGATCCCGTCGCGCTGGGCGAGCTTCGCGGCCATGTTTCCGATGCCGTAGTCGTTGATGTAGCCCTCGAGCCCCCAGGAGACGCCCTCGCTCACGGCCGCGGGCGTGTAACCGAGGAAGACCGAGGTCTGCATGCCCTTGCGGCCGACGTTCGAGTTGGTCGCGGAGCCCGGAGGCCGGACGGTGGCGTTCTTCACGGCTGCGTCGTAGGCCGCCTCGGCGTCGATGCCCTTGACCCCCTTGACGTACGCGTCGGCGAAGGAGACGTCCGAGCTGGTCCCGGTCATCAGGTTGGCGTAGCCCGGTGAGGACCAGCGCGAGATCCAGCCGTTGTCCTTGTACTGCTGCACGAAGCCGTTGACCATCTCGGCCGCCTGGCTCGGCTCGAACAGGGAGTAGGCCGCCCAGGTGGTGCGGTAGGTGTCCCAGAAGCCGTTGTTCACGTAGACCTTGCCGTCCACGATGTCGGCGCCGGTGTGGGTGGGCGTGGTGCCCGGCGGGTTGGTGTCACCGGAGGTCGACTGGACGGCGTGCTTCCAGACCGGCTCGTCGGCGGTGCCGGTGTTCTCGTGACCCGAGTTGGGGTAGAGGAAGAGCCGGGCGAGGTTGGAGTAGACGGTCGTCTTCTGGTCCTTGGTCGCGCCCTGGATGTCGAGGACGTCGAGCTTGTCCTGCCACAGCGCCTTGGCGTCGTCCTTGACCGTCTCGAAGTCGTCCTCGGCGATCTCGAGCTCGAGGTTCTTCCGAGCCTGGTCGACGCCGATCAGGCTCGTGGCGATCCGCATCGTCACCGTCCTGTCCGCGCCGGCGTCGAACTCGAGATGACCCTGTACGTTCGGCCGCTCGCCGGTGGCGTACTTGCCGCCGCCGGTGACCGGCTGGTCGAAGGTCGCGTAGACGTACATCCGGGTGGCGCCGTTCGACAGGCCGCTGCGCGTGTCGGTGAAGCCCTGCAGGGTCCCGGCGGCCGGGTCGAGGATCAGCCCGCCGTCGTTGTTGACGTTGTCGAAGATCAGGCTGGCATCCTCGCCGGGATAGGTGAACCGGAACATCGCCGCATGGTCGGTCGGCGCGATCTCGGCCCGCTGGCCGTTGTCGAAGTCGACCTTGTAGTAGTAGGGCCGCGCGGTCTCGTTGGCGTGCTCGAAGGTGAGCCTGCGCGCGTCGCGGCCCGGGTCAGGGGTGCCCGCGGCGGCCGACGGCATCACCTGGAACGTCTGCCGGTCGCCCATCCACGGACTGGTCTCGTGGCTCAGCGTCAGCGCCTGCAGGCTGGTCCGGTTCTGGGCGTCGTTGTCCTGGTGGTAGCGGTAGAACCACGACAATGAGCCCGCGTTGGTCATCGGCGCCCAGAAGTTGAAGCCGTGCGGGACCGCGGTGGCCGGGATGTTGTTGCCTCGCGAGAAGCTGCCGCTCGACTGGGTGCCGCGGGTGGTGACGGCGTAGTCGACGCGGCTGGTGACCTGCGGTTCATCCGGGGATGCGGCAATCGCGATGTCGTCGTACCAGCCGCGGAACTTCGTCGGCCCGCTCGGCGCGTCGACGGCGACCAGGATCCGGTCGATCGTCTTGCCCGCGGCGACCTCGCCGATGACGGAGGTCTTCTTGTTCCACTGGTTGGTGTAGAGCGACTTCGACTCGCCCTGACCCTCCGGGGACAGTACGTAGCCCTGCGCGTCGAGCGCGCCCAGCTCGGAGAGCAGGGTGCCGTCGGTGAAGGCCAGGTCGACGGCCGTGTAGGTGCTCGGGTAGCTCAGGTCACCCTCGATGAACTCGGGGAAGACCAGGTAGGACAGCTCGGTCTCCGCACCGACCGGGATGTCGACGTCGAAGACGCGGTTGTAGGAGTGGCCCTTGTCGGCGGTGATCTTGCCTGCGTACTCGAAGGCGTGCACGCCGGTGAAGCCGACCTTCGACTTCGCGGCGTAGGCCGATGCGGGGCCGTCGTCGGGATGGCTGGTCATGTTCTTCAGCGGCGGCGGGGGCTCGGAACCGTCGGAGAGCTGCCACTCGGCGAGCTGGATGAGGCCGCCGCTCTGGTTGGCGGAGATGTCGATGCGGTAGTGCGAGTACGCCTGCGGAGAGGCGATCTCGAACTCACGTGTCTGGAAGCGCTCGCCCCAGGACTGGCCGGTGCGGGTGTCGACGGTCGTCCAGCTCTGGCCGTCGGTGGAGCCCTGGATCACCCAGTCCTTGGGATCACGCTCGGCGGCGTCGTTGGCCGAGGTGAGGGCGTACTTCACGACGCTGGCGGGCTGGTCGAGCTCGATCTGCACCCACCCGGTGGTCGCGAAGGTGAGCCACTTGGTGTTGATGTCGCCGTCGACGAGCTCCGCGGCCCCCTCGCCCGAGCCGGTGTTCTCTCCGCTGGCGCTGACGCCGGTGATGTGCTCGGAGATGTCCCCGGGGATCCCGAACGGGTCGGGGCCGGTGACGCCCGCGGTGCGAGGACTGCCGTCGTCATCGGTATCGACGAGGTCGGCCCAGGTGGGCTGCGGGTCGTCCTCCTCGAAGGAGGTCGCCCAGTCCCCGCCGTCCGTGGCCCGCTGGGGGTCGGCGGTGTCGCTCTTCGGAGCCGTGGGCTCATCAGGGGTGGCGAGTGCGGGTGCGGTGCCGCTCATCGCGACCATCAGCGTCGCTGTCGCGGCGATCATCGCGGCCAGGCGGGCCCGGCCTCTCGTTCTGCGTGGTACGTCCCAACGATGCATCGGTGTGATCTCCTTCACATGGGGGCCACCCCAGATGGAACCGTGGCGTGACAACGTTGTCAACGTGATTCGCCAAGGATTTACGCTGGGCTTCTTCGCGATCGGCGGCATCCGCGCCGAAAGAGGGAAAGAAGTGAGACATCGTTGTCCTGCTCGGATCGGCGTCTTACGCTGAGCACGTGGCATCAGCTCCGTCCGACCAGACCCGTCAGCAGCGCCGCCCGACCATGAAGGACGTCGCGGCGTCGGCCGGGGTGAGCCTGAAGACCGTGTCACGGGTGGTCAACGGCGAGTCGAACGTCAACGACGACCTGCGCGCAGCCGTGCTCGAGTCGATCGACCAGCTCGGGTTCCGGCGCAACGCCAGTGCTCGCGACCTCCGGCAAGGACGGTCAGGCACCGTCGGGCTGCTGCTCGAGGATGTCGCCGACCCGTTCTACTCGATCCTGTCCCGCGCGGTCGAGGAGGTGGCCCGCGAGCACGGAACGATGGTCTTCGCCGGCTCCTCGGCCGAGGACGCCGACCGGGAGCGCGAGCTCGCTCTCGCCTTCTGCGAGCGGCGCGTCGACGGACTGATCGTCGTGCCGGCCGGCACCAGCCACTCCTACCTCCTGCCCGAGATGCGGGCCGGCATCCCGGTCGTGTTCGTCGACCGCCCACCCGGTGACATCGAGGCCGACATGATCCTCACCGACAACTGCGGCGGCAGCCGGCGCGGCGTGGAACATCTGCTCTCCCACGGACACCGCCGCATCGGCTTCATCGGCGACGCACCCGAGATCTACACCGCCGGCGAGCGCCTGCGCGGCTATCGCGAGGCGCTCGAGGCCGCCGGGATCCCCTTCTCCGACGATCTCGTCACGCAGGCACCCCCTTCCCCCGCGTCGACCGCCGACGCGCTGGACCGGCTGCTCGACGGGCCGTCGCCGGCGACGGCACTGCTCTGCGGCAACAGCCGCACCACCGTCAGCGTGCTTCGCGAGCTCGCCCGGCGCTCGACCCGACTGGCCTTGGTCGGGTTCGACGACGTCGAGCTCGGCGATCTCCTCCAGCCGGGCCTCACCGTCGTCGCACAGGACCCCGGCGCCATGGGCGCGGCCGCCGCGCGACTCCTCTTCCAGCGCATCGCCGGCGACACCGCGGGACCGCCCCAGACGGTCACCATCGGCGCTCGGCTGATCCCCCGGGGCTCCGGCGAGCTCCCGGCTCCCTGACTCTGGGGAAATCCGCCGCGGCAGCCTGGGTTTTAAAGTCTAGTGGTCTAGTATGATTATGTGCCTTGTCGTGACCGCTACGGATACTCGCTGACCACCAGTGACGAAGCAGCCCTGGCCTACTCCCAGGGGCTGCTCGACGTGCTCCGACTACGGGACGGCGCCCTCGCCTCCTTCGCGGCCTCGATCGTCCTCGACCCGACGTTCGCGCTCGGACACGCCGCGCTGGCACTGCTCGGCCACGAGATGTGCGCGCCCGTCGACGTCGACGCTCGACTGAAGCAGGCTCGGCTGCACGCCCGACGGGCGACCGAGCGCGAACGCAGTCACGTCCACGCGGTCGAGGCCCACATCGGGGGCAACCCGCGGCCGCTGATCGACCACCTTGCGGCCTTCCCGCGAGACGCTCTGCTGCTCTCGACCGCGGTGCCGACCATCGCCTTCGCCGGCGCCACCGAAGTGCCCGAGGAGGCGTGGGCGATCGTCGAACGCGCCAGGCCCGCCTACGGCGACGACTGGTGGTTCGCCGGCCTGCTCGCTTTCGTACGCCAGGAGCAGCGCCGCTTCGACGACGCGATGTCGCTCTCCTGTGCGTCGCTGGCGGTGGAGCCCGGCGCCGGCCACTCCGCCCACGCCCGTGCGCACGCCCACTACGAGACCGGCGATCACGAGGCCGGACTCACCTGGATGTCCTCCTGGGTGCTCGGCGACGGCGCGCAGATCGACTCGCTCTCCCACTTCTCCTGGCACGCCGCGCTGCACGAGCTGTCACTGGGCGACCTCGACGCCGTACGCCGTCGCTACCAGACCCAGCTCCAGCCCGGGCACGCGCTGGGCTGCCGAGCCCTGGTCGACTCCGGCTCGCTGCTCTTCCGGTGGGCGCTCACACCGGGCGCTCGCGACGTGCCCGACATCGCCGAGGTCGTACGCGTCACCGGTCGCGAGACGATGATCCGGCCCGCCACCCCGTTCCTGGCCATGCACACCGCGGTCACTCACCTCGCCACCGGCGACGCCGGTGCGCTCGACGAGCTGAGGTCGTGGGCCGCCGGGCACGTACATCCGACCATGGCCACCGTCGTCTCTCCGCTCGCCGAGGCCCTCGGACTGATGGCCCGCGACGAGAACTCGGCCGCCGCCGACCGGCTCGCAGCGCTCGCACCGTCGATCCGTCGCCTCGGCGGCTCCGACGCACAGCGCGAGATCATCGAGGAGGCCCGCATCGCCGCCCTGCTCCGTGCCGACCGCTGGGACGAGGCCCGGGTGCTGCTCGACGCCCGTCTCGACCGCCGTCGCTCCCCGCGCGACGAGCTGTGGCGGGCACAGGCACTCGCACGCGCCTGATCCACCTCAGGCCGAGGGCGGCTCAGCTGGGAACGATCTCGCCGTCGGTGACCTCGAAGGCGACCTCCTCCAATGCACTCGTCGCCGGTCCCTGCGTCACCGAGCCGTCCTCGATCGAGAACCGGCTGCCGTGGCATGGGCAGTCGATGGTGCCGCCGGCGACCTTCGTGACCGGGCAGCTCCGATGGGTGCAGATCGCGGAGAAGACCTTGAACGTGCCCTCGGTCGGCTGGGTGGCCACCAGATTGCGGTCGGCGACGATCACTCCCCCTCCGACCGGGACCTCGCTGGTCGCGACCAGCGGGCCGCTGCCACCTGAGCCGCCATCACCCGAGGAGCCGGTGTCGCCGTCGCCGCTGCCGCATGCTGCCAGGAGAGGGACGCCGATCGCGGTCACCGCGGTGCCGGTGACGACCTTCCGCCGGGTGATTCGAGATTCACTCATGCCGCCCAGAATAGGCACGCCGGCAACGCACGTCCCTCGCCGAGCGCAAACCATCGGGTAAATCTCGATCTCGGGTCAGGACGCGCTGACCTTCTTCCGCGTCGCCGGCTTCTTCTTGGCCGCCGTCTTCTTGGCCGCTGCCTTGGCCGGCTCCGCCTTCGCCTTCACCGGCTTGGCCGGCGGCTGCTCGGCGGCCTTGCCGTCGAGCAGTGGCGCGAGGAAGCCACCGGTGTGGCTGCCAGGGGTCTCGGCGACGGTCTCGGGGGTGCCCTCGGCGATCACCGTGCCGCCACGGTTGCCACCCTCCGGACCCATGTCGATGATCCAGTCGGCGGTCTTGATCACGTCGAGGTTGTGCTCGATCACCAGCACCGTGTTGCCCTTGTCGACCAGCGAGGAGAGCACGCCGATGAGCTTGCGGATGTCCTCGAAGTGGAGGCCGGTGGTCGGCTCGTCGAGGACGTAGAGGGTCTTGCCGGTCGAGCGCTTCTGCAGCTCGGCGGAGAGCTTGACCCGCTGCGCCTCACCACCGGACAGGGTGGTCGCGGGCTGCCCCAGCCGCACGTACCCCAGGCCAACCTCGACCAGCGTCTTCATATGGCGCGCGATCGCGGGGACCGCGGCGAAGAACTCCACGGCCTCCTCGATCGGCATGTCGAGCACCTCGGCGATCGACTTGCCCTTGTAGTGCACCTCGAGCGTCTCGCGGTTGTAGCGCGCGCCGTGGCAGACCTCGCACGGGACGTAAACGTCGGGCAGGAAGTTCATCTCGATCTTGATCGTGCCGTCACCCGAGCAGGCCTCGCAGCGGCCGCCCTTGACGTTGAACGAGAACCGGCCCTGCAGGTAGCCCCGCATCTTGGCCTCCGGGGTGGAGGCGAAGAGCTTGCGGATGTGGTCGAAGACGCCGGTGTAGGTGGCCGGGTTGGACCGCGGCGTACGCCCGATCGGGGACTGGTCGACGTGGATCACCTTGTCGACGTTGTCCAGGCCGGAGATCTTGGTGTGCCGGCCCGGAACGGTGCGGGCGCGGTAGAACTCCTTGGCCAGGGCCGTGTAGAGGATGTCGTTGACGAGCGTCGACTTGCCCGAGCCGGAGACGCCGGTGACGGCGAGGAAGAGCCCCAGCGGGAAGGTGACGTCGATGTCCTTGAGGTTGTTCTCCTTGGCACCGTGGACGGTCAGCTCGCGCCCGGCGGTGCGGGGGCGGCGTACGGCCGGGACGGCGATCTCGCGGCGACCGGCCAGATACTGCCCGGTCACCGACTGCTCGTTGGCGAGCAGCTCGGACACCGTGCCGGAGTGGATCACCTGGCCGCCGTGCTCACCGGCCCCGGGGCCGATGTCGACGACCCAGTCGGCGACCTTGATGGTGTCCTCGTCGTGCTCGACGACGATCAGGGTGTTGCCGAGACGCTTGAGCCGCTCGAGGGTCTCGATCAGCCGGTGGTTGTCGCGCTGGTGGAGGCCGATGGAGGGCTCGTCCAGCACGTAGAGGACGCCGACCAGACCGGACCCGATCTGGGTCGCCAGCCGGATCCGCTGGGCCTCACCGCCGGAGAGCGATCCCGAGGGCCGCTCCAGGGAGAGGTAGTCGAGGCCGACATCGAGCAGGAAGCGCAGTCGTGCCTGGATCTCCTTGAGCACCTGCTCGGCGATCTGCCGCTCCCGGCCGCTGAGCTCGACCGTGTCGAGCCACTCGGCCGCTTCGTTGATCGGCAGCGCGCACAGCTCGGCGATGTTGAGTCCGCCCTCGCTCCGCTCCCCCAGCGTCACCGAGGTCGAGACCGGCTTGAGCCGGGTGCCCCTGCAGGTCGGGCACGGCACCTGGCGCATGTAGCCCTCGAAGCGCTCCCTGGTGGTGTCGGACTCGGCCTCCTTGTGGCGTCGCTCCACCCAGCGGCGTACGCCCTCGAACTCGGCGTCGTAGGAACGGCGCCGGCCGTAGCGGTTGACCGAGACCACGTGCACCTTGCGTCCGTGACCGTCGAGGATCGCCTTCTGTCCCGCGGCCGGGATGTCGTCCCACGGGGTGTCCAGGTCGAAGCCGAGCTCACCGCCGAGAGCCTCCAGGAGGCGCAGGAAGTATTCGGCGACGTGGGCCTGGGACCAGGGCTGCAGCGCGCCCTCGGCGAGCGTGGCCGCCGGGTTGGGGACGACCAGCTCGGGGTCGACCTCCATCCGGGTGCCGAGGCCGGTGCAGGCCGGGCAGGCGCCGAAGGGCGAGTTGAACGAGAAGGACCGCGGCTCGAGCTCGTCGGTGTCGAGCAGGTGGTCGTTGGGACACGACATCCGCTCGGAGAACTTCATCTGCTCGCCACTGTCGACGAAGTCGAAGACCACCAACCCGCCGGCCAGCTCCAGCGCGGTCTCGACCGAGTCGGTCAGCCGCCGCTTGGAGGACTCCTTGACCGCGAGCCGGTCGATGACCACCTCGATGGTGTGCTTCTTCTGCTTCTCCAGCTTCGGCGGCGCGTCGAGCTGGTGGATCTCGCCGTCCACGCGCACCCGGGAGTAGCCCTGCTGCTGCAGCTGGCTGAAGAGCTCGACGTACTCCCCCTTGCGGGCCCGGATCACCGGGCTCAGCACCTGGAAGCGGCGCCCCTCCTCCAGCGCGAGCACGTGGTCGACGATCTGCTGCGGCGTCTGCCGCTCGATCGGCGCGCCACAGGTCGGGCAGTGCGGCCGCCCCGCGCGGGCGTAGAGCAGACGCAGGTAGTCGTAGACCTCGGTGATGGTGCCGACCGTCGAGCGCGGGTTCTTCGAGGTCGACTTCTGGTCGATCGACACCGCCGGGGAGAGCCCCTCGATGAAGTCGACGTCAGGCTTGTCCATCTGACCGAGGAACTGTCGGGCATAGGCCGACAGCGACTCGACGTAGCGACGCTGGCCCTCCGCGAAGATGGTGTCGAACGCGAGGCTCGACTTCCCGCTTCCGGACAGACCGGTGAACACGATCATCGAGTCCCGAGGCAGATCGAGGGAGACATCCTTCAGGTTGTGCTCCCGGGCTCCCCGGATGATCAGCTGCTGCTCCGCCACGTTCTTTCCTCGTCCAGTGCTATCGCATCGCGCTACCGCGTCGAACAGATGTTCGCATCATACGACGCTGGGAAGACTCCCAGACGGCACCCTCTCACGGAGCACCGACATTTTACTTCTGGCCGGGTCCGACGTGCTTGCATAGGCGCATGAGCGATGCCCCTACCACTTATACAGGCGCGACTAAACCAGGCGGCCCGGCCGACGTACGCGAGCTCGGTCGGCTGACCATCACCAAGGTCGCCGTCGACGTGCAGATGTCCAACAACTGCTACCTGCTGCGCTGCCGAACGACCGGCGAGCAGCTTCTCATCGACGCCGCGGCCGAGCCGGAGACCCTGCTCCCCCTCATCGGTGACGAGCTGGCCACCGTCGTCACCACCCACCAGCACTGGGACCACCACCGAGCCCTGGCCGACGTCGTCGCCGCGACCGGAGCCGCCACGCTCGCCGGAGAGCCCGATGCCGCCGCGATCACGGAGGCCACCGGCGTACCCGTCTCCCGCACGCTCTCCCACGAGGACACGGTCACCGTCGGCGACTGCACCCTCGAGGTCATCGCGCTGCGCGGGCACACGCCCGGGTCGGTCGCCCTTCTCTACCGCGACCCCGAGGGCACGCCCCACCTGTGGACCGGCGACAGCCTCTTCCCGGGAGGCGTCGGAAACACGCAGCAGGATCCCGTACGTTTCACCCAGCTGCTCGACGATGTCGAGGACCGGATCTTCGGCACCCTCCCCGACGAGACCTGGTTCTACCCGGGCCACGGCGACGACTCCACGCTCGGCGCCGAGCGTCCCCATCTCGCCGAGTGGCGCGAGCGGGGATGGTGACTACGGCTCCGTAGGCGGGGTCACGGTCTCCGTCGGCGTCGGATCCGTGGTCGGATCGGTCGGCTCGGTCGGCTCGGCGGTCGGCTCCGGTTCTGTCGTACGCGTGGGCCCGGAGGTGGGCGTCGAGCCACCGGTCTCGGCGGGCTCGTCCGGCTCACGCGACGGGGTCGGCCGGTCCGGGTCGGCAGTTGCCGACGGGTCGGACCTCCCGGGTTCGTACGTCGCGCCGCCGGGATCAGCCGCCGCGCCACGCGGGCGCGCCGAACTGCCGTCCGAGGGTTCCTCCGACAACTTCGAGCCGGGCAGCGGCGGCAGCGGATCCACATCGGGATAGGGGTTCCCGACGTCCTCGACACCCGTGGCCGGGTCAGGATCGGGACGCTCGGCCTGCGCTAGGCCGGCGAGAAGGACGACCACCCCGAGACCGGCCACGACCCCGCCGGTCAGGATGCCTGCCACGGCGACCTGCTTGCTCTGCAACTCGACTCCCTGTACCCGCCCCGCGCCTGGTATGGCGCACAGCGTAGGGCAGCGAAGCCTCGAGCGTTATCCACCCAGGGGCATCGAGATCGCCGCTCAGGAGCCCAGGTCAGTCGGTGGGGCTCTCGCTCGGCGACTCGCTGGGCTCGCTCGGCGACTCGGTCGGGTCGCTCGGCGACTCACTGGGGTCGCTCGGCGACTCGCTGGGGTCGCTGGGGCTCTCGCTCGGCGACTGGCTGGGCTCGCTCGGCGACTCGGTCGGCCTGCCCGAAGGCCTCGGCTCCGACGGCACCTGAGTGGGACGCGCCGGAACCGGGGACATCGACCCGTCGGCCGACTCCTCGACCGACCGCGGGCTCGCCGGGACCGGCTCGGCGACCTCGGGGTCCTTGCTCTGCGGACCCATCGGGCTGGCTGGGCCGGCCTGCGACGGCGTCGAGGACGACTTCTCCAGCGGCGCCACCGGCGAGACCGGAGAGATCAGACTGACCCCCGACTCGTCCGTTGCGTAGCTGTGTCCTGGCTCTTCTGCTCCGGCGTTGCCGACGATCAGGCCACCAATCCCGATGCTCGTCATGGCCAGTCCCGTTGCCATTCCAGCCAAGGCGATCTGCTTGCGATGCAACACGATTCCCCCGTGATACCAACGACTCGACAAGTTCTCTGGTCGTGCACAGTAGACCTACAAAGATCGAAACTGTGCGACCACTATCGGAGTGTCGAACGTCCTTGGCAAGTCCTGGTCATCTATCGTTCGACCGATATAACCCCTGGTAGAAGGTCTGTTCGCCCGGCGCGAACGCCTCGTTCGGCCCTCGTGCGCAGCGCTACTGTGTTGGCATGGGCGAAGTGATCAGGTTTCCCGGCCATCCGCTGCCGGACCACGACAAGCCGGCGCCGCTGTGGCGTGAGGCCGCCGGCCAGGTGATCCGCGAGGAGCGGTCCCGCCAGGAGCGCACGCTCTCCGATGTCGCCGGCGATGCCGGTGTCTCGACGCAGTATCTCTCCGAGATCGAGCGCGGACGCAAGGAGCCCAGCTCCGAGGTGCTCGAGGCGGTGGGTGGTGCACTGGGTCTCGGCCTCGTCGACCTCACCGAGCGGGTCACCCGCACGCTGCGCGCGGGCGCCCGCCCGTCCGGCCCGCTGGCTCTCGCCGCCTGAGCCTCAGACCGAGGTGAGCTTGCGGCTCTCCAGGACGGCGTCCGCCAGCCCGTACGCCACCGCCTCCTCGGCGCCGAGGACGTGGTCGCGCTCGGTGTCGGCGTGGATCTCCTCGACACTCCGCCCGGTGTGGCGCGCCAGCAGCGCGTCCATCTCGGCTCGCACCCGGCCGATCTCCTTCGCCGCGACCTGCAGGTCGGTGACATCGCCCCGCTGACCGTCCTGGCCCGGCTGCTGCAGCACGACCCGCGCGTGCGGGAGGACCGTACGTCGCCCCGGCTCCCCCGCGGCCAGCAGCACCGCGGCGGAACCGGCCGCCTGGCCCACGCAGGTGGTCGCGACGGGCGAGCGCAGGAACTGCATCGTGTCGTAGATGCCGAACATCGCGGTCGGGTCGCCGCCCGGAGAGTTGAGATAGAGCTCGATCTGGGTGTCCGGCGCGTCCGACTCGAGGTGGATGAGCTGCGCGATCACCACGTTGGCGACACCGTCGTCGATCGGCGTACCGAGATAGACGATCCGGTCCGAGAGCAGGCGGCTGTAGACGTCGAGCGCGCGCTCGCCACGCGGGGTCTTCTCGACGACCGAGGGAATGGTGTAGGAGCTCATCGCGCACCCGCCGAAGCCGAGGAGAGACCGAAGGCGGCGCTGCGCTGCTGCACCGGCGTCACCGACTGCACGTCGTTGAGCACCTCGTCCACGAAGCCGTACTCGCGCGCCTCCTCGGCGGTGAACCACCGGTCGCGCAACGAGTCCTGGTCGATCTGCTCGACGCTCTGGCCGGTGTGGGCGGCGGTGATCCGCAGCATCTGCTCGGTCATCCGCGCCAGCCGCGCGGCCTGCACCTCGATGTCGGCCGCCGAGCCGCCGATCCCCGCGGACCCCTTGTGCAGCAGCACCTCGGTGTGCGGCAGGACGTAGCGCTTGCCCGGGGTGCCGGCGGTGAGCAGGAACTGCCCCATGCTGGCCGCCATCCCCATCCCCAGCGTGGAGACGTCGTTGGGGATCAGGTGCATCACGTCGTAGATCGCCATCCCGGCGGTCACCGAGCCGCCGGGTGAGTTGATGTAGAGAGAGATGTCGCGGTGTGGGTCCTCGGCACTCAGCAGGAGCAGCTGCGCGCAGATCCGGTTGGCGATCGCGTCGTCCACCTCCTGGCCGAGCACGATGATCCTCTGGTTCTGCAGTCGCGCCGTGAGCTGCTCGTCGAGCGGCCCGGCCGTGATGGGTGTCTGGGTCATGCCTTCGAGCCTGATCCAGACGTACGCCGCATTCCAGCGAATCTGCCGTAGGCAGATCTGCCCTCAGCAGATGCCGTGATGCGGGCACGCTCCGGCCGAGGCTGCGGCACACTCTCCCCCATGTTCGACGACATCGGACTCGTCCACGTCCTGGCCGCGGCCTTGCTTGCGTACGCGCTCTACGCCGCCGCGGCCGCGACAGTGACTGGAGCCAAGATGCGCAGGCTGACTCGGGATTCCGACCCCGACACCGCGTACGTGGCTCTGTGCGCGAGCCGCGGCTGGACGTACGCGAGCAGGGACGAGAGCCTGCCGACGAAGTTCCAGCTGATGCCGACGTACGTGGACTCCGCGATCACCCCCGAGCCGCAGGCGGTCAACGTGGTCACCGGCACCTATGCCGGCCGGCCGTTCCTCTCCTACGAGCACAGGTCGTTCGAGAGGGACCTTCTGGTCCAGGGCCTCTACCGTTACCGCTCGGAGTCCCTCCATCTGGTCGGCTTCGATCTTGGGCATCTCCACCCGTGGCTGCATCTGCAGCCGAAGCGCCGCAGCGACACCTTCGAACGCGCGTACGCCGTGGAGACGACCCGCAAGTCGTTCTCCACGGAGGTTCTCCACAACGAGATGCGCGACCACCTCCTCCGCCACATCGCGCGCTACCAGTTCGACGGAACGTGGCTGGTCATGGTCGTGGACGGACCCGCGCGACCGGATGATCTCGAACCACGCCTTGCCGACCTGGTCGCTTTCCTCAGCCTCGTCCCGGAGCACCTTCTAAACCGCTACTGACCGATCTCGTACGCTCTGCACGTGCGCTGCGTGATTCTCGACGACTATCAGAATGTGGCGAGGACATACGCCGCGTGGGACTCCCTCGAAGGCGTCGAGGTGACCGCGCTGACCGAGCACCTCGCAACGGACGCCCTCGTCCGGGCACTGAAGCGTGCCGAGATCGTGGTGGCGATGCGGGAGCGTACGCCGTTCCCGGCGGCCATCCTGGAACGACTGCCGAAGCTGAAACTGCTGGTCACGACCGGGATGCGCAACGCCTCGATCGACCTCGCGGCGGCGGCCCGACTGGGGGTCACCGTGTGCGGCACGCCGTCGAGCCCGCATCCGCCGGTCGAGCTGACCTGGGCGCTGATCCACGCGCTGACCCGCCACATCGTGACCGAGGCGAGCGGCCACGCCTGGCAGCAGACCGTCGGGAGCGACCTGCACGGGCGCACGCTCGGCCTGCTCGGGCTCGGCAAGATCGGCACCCGGGTCGCGGCCGTCGGCCAGGCGTTCGGGATGGACGTGATCGCCTGGAGCCCCCACCTCACCGCGGAGCGCGCCGAGCCGCTCGGGGTGCGCGCGGTCGAGAAGCACACCCTCTTCGAGACCAGCGACATCGTCTCGCTCCATCTCGTCCTCTCGGAGACCACGCGCCACGTCGTCGGTCACGCCGACCTGGCCTCGATGAAGCCGACCGCACACCTGGTCAACACCTCGCGCGCCGGGCTGGTCGACACCCAGGCGCTGGTCGCCCACCTCGGCTCCGGCACGATCGCCGGCGCGGGCCTGGACGTCTTCGACGTCGAGCCGCTGCCCGCCGACGACGTGCTGCGCCACCTCCCGAACGTGGTCGCGACGCCGCACCTCGGCTACGTCACCGAGGACAACTACCGCCGCTTCTACGGCGGCGCCGTCGAGGACATCGCCGCCTGGCTGGCCGGCGACCCGATCCGCACTCTCCTGCCGAAGGACCCCGATGCCTGACCCGATCCACCTCGCCGCCGATCTGGCACCGACCGGAACCCTGCGCGCCTCGATCAACCTCGGCAACCCGGTCCTCGCCCAGGGCACCCCCGAGGCACCGACCGGGGTCACCGTGGACATCGCCCGGGAGCTGGCGAGCCGGCTCGGCGTACCGGTCACCTTCGAGTGCTTCGACGCAGCCCGCAAGTCCTTCGAGGCGCTGCGGACCGGGGCCGCCGACGTCGCCTTCCTCGCGGTCGAACCCGCCCGGGCCGCCGAGGTCGAGTTCACCGCGCCGTACGTCCTCATCGAGGGCGTCTACGCCGTCGCCACCGACTCCCCGATCCAGACCGCGGACGACGTCGACCGCCGCGGCGTGCGAGTCGGCGTGAAGGAGGGCTCGGCCTACGACCTCTTCCTGACCCGCACCCTGAAGAACGCCGAGGTCGTACGCGGCGTCGATGGGATCGATGCCTTCCGCGAGCTCGGGCTCGACGTCGCTGCCGGGATCCGGCAGCCCCTCGCCCGGCACGTCGCCGCCGATCCCGGTCTGCGGCTCCTCGAGCCACGATTCATGCAGATCCGCCAGGCGGTGGCCGTAGCACGGGATCACCGACCCGCCACCGTGAGCTTCCTGCAGGAGCTGGTCGAGGACCTGAAGTCCGGCGGCCGGATCGCCGAGTCGCTGGCCAGCTCGGGACAGGACGCGTCAGTCGCTCCCTGATCCCCCAGACCTGCGCCGGACGTAGGGCGTCGTGGTGCCGACCTTCACCAGCCCGGAGCGCTCGAGGATCGGCCGGGAGAACTCGGTGGAGTCGCTGTTGATGTAGCGCTTGCCCCGGGCGATGGCGGTGCGGGCGCGAGCGGCGGTCAGAGCGCGGTAGATGCCGCGGCCGCGCCACTTCTCCAGCGTCGCTCCGCCCCAGATACCGGCGAACTCCGTTCCCGGCACCATGTCGATCCGGCCGGCGCTGAGGACCTCGCCGTCCGCCTCCGCGACCCACATCTCGCTCTCCCCCGCCGCGATCCCACGCAGCTGGCTCTCGACCCGAGCCTCCGAGGCCGGTGAGCCGAAGACCGCGTCCTGCATGATGCTGGCGGCGCGTACGTCCTGCTCGCTGGTGATGGTGCGCAGACCGACCCCGTCGGGCAGCGGGACGTCGACGGCCAGCAGCCGGGCCTCGCCGACCATGATCGACTCCGGCTCATCGGGCGCGAAGCCGTGTCGCAGCAGCGCGTCGTGAAGGCCCGGCGCGTGGTCGTGGCCGCGGGTCTTCCACTCGACCTCCTCGATCCCCGGGTCGGCGTCGAAGTGCGCCACCGCCGCCGCGACCAGCTCCTCGATCCCGGCCTCGGTGGCGCCACCGAGGTCCTGGTAGGAGATGAATCCTCGTCCGCCGTCGAAGGTGGCGAGGCGAAGCGGTCCGTGCCGGGTCACCGACACCGCCCCAGTGGTCTCGGCATCGGTTCGCAACTGCTCGTCATAGGCCTTCAGCACGGCCAGAAACCTACGCCGAAGTCGTACACCGAAGCATGTAGTTATCCGGGCGCCGGCTCCGTTCCCCTCATGAATGGCGCTTACAAGGAGCGCCCGAAGTGGAAGGGTGAGGACATGCCTCGCTACCTGATGATCCTCGACTACCAAGGCGGCACCGACGAGACTCCCGGCGGGATGGCCGGCTGGAAGCCGGAGGAGGTGCAGGGCCACATGAGCTACTACGAGGCGCTCAACAAGGCCCTGACCGAATCCGGCGAGCTCGTGCACGTCGAGGCGCTGACCCCGCCGGACCAGGCGTTCGTGGTGACCTCCGACGGCACCGACAAGACCGTCACCGACGGACCGTTCCAGGAGTTCAAGGAGTGGGTCGCCGGCTACATGATGATCGACGCCGAGACCGAGGAGCGCGCCCTGGAGATCGCCGGGCTCTACTCCGCCGCGCCCGGCCCGGGCGGGCTGGCGATCCAGCAGCCGATCCAGGTGCGCCGGATGTACCACGGCACCGACGGCTCCTCGGTCGACGACACCATCGCCTTCGGCGAGGCGAGCATCGAGTGACCGAGGCGACGGCGTACGACCTGCCCGATGACCTCCTGCGGGACCTCACCCCGCAGGTCGTCGCCGTCGTCACCCGCCGCAGCGGCGACTTCTACGCCGCCGAGGACGCGGTCCAGGAGGCGCTGGTCGAGGCGGTACGCACCTGGCCGGAACGAGGCGTTCCGGAGCAGCCTCGCGGCTGGCTGATCACGACCGCGATGCGCCGCCTCGTCGACGCCAAGCGCAGCGAGTCGCGTCGTCGCGACCGCGAGCACGCCGACCATCTCGCCGAGCCCGAGGGGCGGGAGACCTCAGTGGTCGACGACTCCCTCGACGTACTCCTGCTCTGCTGCCACCCCAGCCTCACCCCGGCCTCGGCGGTGGCGCTGACGCTGCGGGCGGTCGGCGGGCTCACCACCCGGGAGATCGCGAGCGCCTATCTCGTCCCGGAGAAGACGATGGCGCAGCGGATCTCCCGGGCGAAGTCGACGATCAAGGGTCGATCGCTCGGGATCGACGGCTCCGCCGACCTCGCCGCCCGGATCCCGGCGATGATGAAGGTCCTCTACCTGCTCTTCAACGAGGGGTACGTCGCGACCGAGGGCGACCACCTGCAGCGCGTCGACCTGTGTGCCGAGGCGATCCGACTGACTCGCCTCGCCCGCACCGCGCTCGCCCGGATGACGGGGACCGCCCACGGCGAGCTCGGCGGCCTGCTCGCGCTGATGCTGCTGCTGGATGCTCGCCGCCCTGCCCGGATCGACGCGCACGGCGCGGTGGTACCGCTGGCCGACCAGGACCGGAGCCTGTGGCGCGACGAGGCCACTCGCGAGGGGGTCGCGCTGGTCGACGCCGTCATCGGCACCGGTCGGCCCGGGACCTACCAGATCCAGGCCGCCATCGCAGCGCTCCACAATCGCGCGCCCACCGCGGAGGAGACCGACTGGCTGCAGATCACCGCGCTCTACGGGTTGCTGGAGAAGGTCGCTCCCGGACCGATCGTGACGCTCAACAAGGCCGTCGCGGTCGGGTACGCCGACGGCCCCGGCCCCGCCCTCGCACTGCTCGACGAGCTCCTGCGCGGCTCCCCCGCCGGCTTCGCGGACCATCCCCGGGTGCCGGCCGTGCGCGCTCATCTGCTCGAGCTCGCCGGCGATCTGGACGGTGCGGCCGCGGCGTACGAAGTGGCCTCGGCACGGGCCACCAACCTCGCCGAGCGCCGTTTCCTGATGTCGAAGGCGGCCGCGCTGCGCGATGCTCGCCTCTGAGTTCTACTGAGAACCGTTCTCAGGCTACGCTGTGCCTGTGATCGAACTGCGCACCCCGACCCAGATCGAGCAGATGAAGCCCGCCGGCCGATTCGTGGCCGATGTCCTGACCGCACTCCGCGAGCACGCCGCGGTGGGTGTGAACCTGCTCGAGCTCGACGAGCTGGCGCACAAGATGATCAAGGACCGCGGCGCGGAGTCCTGCTACATCGACTACCACCCGAGCTTCGGCGCGATGCCGTTCGGGAAGGTGCTCTGCACCTCGGTCAACGACGGTGTGCTGCACGGCCTGCCCTTCGACTACAAGCTGGCCGACGGCGACCTGCTCAGCGTCGACTTCGCAGCCAGCGTCGACGGCTGGGTCTCCGACTCGGCCCTCTCCGTCGTCGTCGGCACGCCCCGGCAGGAGGACCTCGACCTGATCGAGACCACCACCCAGGCGCTCGCCGCGGGCATCGACGCCGCACGCGTCGGCAACAAGGTCGGCGACATCTCCCACGCGATCGCCGGCGTCGCCCGCGCGAAGGGCCTCAAGATCAACACCCAGTTCGGCGGCCACGGCGTCGGCCGCACCATGCACGGCGACCCGCACATCGCCAACGACGGCCGCCCCGGCCGCGGCTTCAAGCTGCAGCCCGGCCTCGTCATCGCGATCGAGCCGTGGTTCCTGCACACCACCGACGAGATCTTCACCGACCCGGACGGCTGGACGCTGCGCAGCGCCGACGGCTCCCGCGGCGCCCACATGGAGCACACCGTCGCGATCACCGAGGACGGCCCGCTCATCCTGACGGCCCGCGACTGACGTACGCAACGACGGCGCCCCCGCTCCTATCGAAAGGAGCGGGGGCGCCGCGCTGTTCCACCTACGACAGGTTCACTGCCGTGTCATCGATCAGGAAGCTCGTCCCGAGGGAGGAGTCCTCCGTACCGGTGAAGGTGAGGGTCACCGTCGAACCCGCCTGACCGCTGAGGCTGAGCGACTTCTGGACGTAGCCCGAACCCTTGTTGAGGTTCGAGTAGGTGGCCAGGGTGGTGGACCCGGCCTTGACCGTCAGCTTGTCGTACGCCGTGGTCGTGGTCGTCTCATCGGAGTCGACGTAGAGCCAGAAGGTGAGCGTCGCCGCACACCCCGACGGGATGGTGACCGACTGCGAGAGCGTGTCGGTGTGGGTGGACCCGTAGCCGTTCAGCCAGGCCTTGTACGACCCGGCGTGCGCCGGCGCACTGGTCGAGCTGTCGATCACGCCCGAGGAGGCGGTCCAGCCGGTCGCGCCGGACTCGAAGCCCGGGTTGGTCAGCTTCTGGCCGGAGCAGGTGCCGCCACCGGTGCCGGAGACGCTGAAGGTGAACTGCACCGAACCGGTCACACCGGCCGAGTCCGTCGCGGTGACGGTCGGCGTGAAGGTGCCGGCCGTGGTCGGCGTACCCGAGACGGTGCCCGAGCTCGAGATCGAGATGCCGGCCGGGAGCCCGGTGGCCGTGTAGGTGTAGGGCGAGGTGCCACCGGAGGCCGTGACCGCGAAGGACGAGATCGCGGTGCCGACGGTGCCGGTCTTGGAGCCCGGCGAGGCCACCGTGACGGGGCTGGAGCCGCCGGGGGTGCAGGTCGGGTCACCGGTCTGGGCCGGGACCGAGACCGCGTTCCAGGCAGCCTTGACCGCGTTGAACTCGGTGCAGGTCGTGGTGCCGTACAGGTTCTTGGCCGCGGTGAGCGTCCAGGTGCGGTACTTCAGGTACGACGACGAGGAGGTCTTGATCAGCATCGCGTTGTACATGATGTTCATCGCCTTCTGGATCCCCACGCCGGTCACGGACGAGGAGTTGCAGGTCGGCGAGGTCGGCTGGCCGTTGGTCGGGTTGGACCCCTCGGCGAGCAGGTAGAACCAGTGGTTGCCCGGCCCGGCCGCGGCGTGGACCTCGTCGCCCGGCGTCGAGGACGAGTAGCAGTTGTCGTCGCCGACCAGAGACGGGTTGTACATGTTGCGGATCGGACCGGCGCCCACCAGATCGACCTCCTCACCGACGGTGTAGTCGGGGGTGTCGTTGCCGCTCTGGTTGTCGTACCACTCGGTCGCCGCACCGAAGGTGTCCGCGACGAACTCCTGGGTGTTACCGCCCGAGATCCCACCCGGGGTGTGGTCGTCGATGCCGTGGCCGAACTCGTGGGCGACGACGTCGAGCGAGCCGATCCAGCGCGAGCCGGACTGCGAGTGGCCGATCTGCACCTGGGTGCCGTCGTAGTAGGCGTTCACGTCGTTCAGACCGACCCGGACCGGGAGCCAGCCGCCGGAGCCGTCCATGCCCGAGCGACCCAGCCACGAGGTCAGCATGCCCTTCTCCTGCTGGGCGGCGTAGAACGCGTCGACGCAGCCGGTCTCCCGGTTGGTCGGGTCGCCGTTGCCCCAGGCGTCGTCGGTGCCGGTGTAGGTCACGTTGCCCGTCGCGTTCTGACACTTCAGCGTCGTCGCGGACGGGTCCGTCATCGAGTACGTCGAGCCGGAGAGCTGCGTCGAGATCGACACGCTCCCGGAGTAGCCCGAGTTGCCCGTGCCCGCCACGACATGCTCCCTGGTGGAGAGCACCTTGCCCGTGGCGGCATCGACGAAGACCGAGAGCCGCGAGGGCTTGCCGGCCCGCGTGCCGGTCACGATCGTCTCGTACGCCAGGTCCGAGCCGGTCTCGCCCTGGAGGACGACCAGCTCGCTGGACTCCACGGCCGGCTTGGTCACCTTGCCCTTGGCGACCTTCTCCGCCTTGGCCTCGGTGATCGCGGGTTTCGTGGTGGCCACCTTGACCGGGGCGTCCTGGGCGACCGAGGTGCCCAGCAGGTTGCCCTCGCCATCAGCGGCGACGACGAAGTCGCCGCCGACGACACGCAGGCCCTGGTGGGTGCGGTCGTAGGAGACGTACTGCAGCCCGGAGGACTGGTACGTCTTCAGCCGGACGGCCTCGTCCTTGGCGCCGAGCTTCAGCGCCGCGGGGTCGGCGGCGACGAAGGCCGCAGCCGACTTCTCCGCCTTGGTCCTGGCCTCCTTGCCGGCGACGACCGAGCGGCCGTCCTCCGTCTCCTGGGATGCCACGGTGCCCTTGCCGGGCTTGGGGTCGGTGGCCGCCTGCACGCCTGTGGGCATGCTGATGGCGGCCACTGCCGAGATGAGGGCCATGGTCAGGCCCTGCGCTACGCGTCTGTTGTTCACGCAGACTCTCCTTGAGCCGGCCCCGCCGAAGCGGAGCAGCCGATACTGACTCATGGACAGTGGCGATCGGGCGCGGAGACGGTCAATCAGGTTAGTGCTTCATAACCTTGCAGTGCAGCGAGTCGTATTTACGACAACATATGAATACCCACGGGTACATCTCGGATGCGTCAGTTCACGCGGGAAAACAGAAGTCAGCCGCTGGCGTCTCGGGTCACCAGCGGCTGACAAGAAGAACGTTAGCCGACGAAGCCGAACGCGTGCAAGCACCTGCAATGCAGAAGGCTGCAAATGATCCGACCGGGCTACTCGGACCACCCGAGCGGGCTATGAGCGCGGGTTCTGCGAGCGCTGCGTACGCCGCGCGTCGCGCTGCCGTCGCAGCCGGCGCACCAGGACGCCGTCGTAGGCGAGCGCCTCGGGCTTGTCGATCAGATCATTGACGGCTCGGTGGTACTCGGCGGCACTCATCCCCAGCTGCTCGCGGACCGCGTCGTCACGGCCGGTTCCAGCCGACCACCAGGAACGCTCGAAGTCGAGCAGTCGCTTCTCGTTCTCGGAAAGGCCCGGCTGCCCGTCGGCAGACCCGGGGCTGTGGGGCGCCTCGGTCATGTGTACATCATCCCAGGCGCGACGGACGGCTCCGAAACCGCCACGCGCCACCGTCTCGAACTACCCGGCATAGCCCATCTGGGCCATCTTCATAAAAGTGCAGATCAACTCTTTGAAGGTCGCCGGCCGGTCGGCTAATCTCTTCCATGTCAGCCGCTGGTGACCCGAGACGCCAGCGGCTGACTTCTATTTCGGCGGGTGCTACACCTCCGCGGTGTCCTCGCCGTGCGTCCCCGGACGCGGCGCCCAGGGCAGCTCCTTCGCGGCCCGTACGACGACCAGCCGGTCCCCCCGCGACAGCGTGCCGACGACCGGGTCGAAGTAGCGGAAGACCTTCTCGTCGCGTACGACCGCGATCACCTGGTCGGCCAGCTGCTGCGGCTGCTTGCCGACCTCGTTGACCAGCAGGTCGCGCTCGGCGACCTCGAGGCCTGTGCCGGAGTTGAGCAGGTCCTCCATGACCGACCCCAGGGTCGGCGAGATGGTGGACAGACCCATCAGCCGGCCGACCGCGTCGGCGGAGGTGATCACCGAGTCGGCTCCGGACTGCTTCATCAACGGCGCGTTCTCGCGCTCTCGCGCGGCGGCGACGATCCATGCCTCGGGGTTGATCTGCCGCACCGTCAGGATCGTGAGCACGTTGGAGTCGTCACGGTTGGTGGTGATGATGACCTGCTCGGCGTCCTTGACGCCCGCCCGCATCAGCACCTCGCGACGAGTGGCGTCGCCGGTGACCACCGCGATCCCGTCGGAGTGGGCATCCGAGCGCGCCACCGGGTCCGGGTCGACCACGACGAACTCCTCCGGATCCGCTCCGCTGGTCAGCAGCGTCTCCACGGCGCTGCGGCCCTTCGTGCCGTAACCGACGACAACGATGTGCTGGGACATCTTCTTCCTCCAGCGAGCGACTCGGATGAGGTCACGGCCCTGCTTGGTGAGGACCTCGAGGGTGGTGCCGATCAGCAGCACCAGGAACGCGATGCGGGCCGGCGTGATGATGAACGCGTTGATCATCCGCGCATGCGCCTCGACCGGGGCGATGTCGCCGTAGCCGGTCGTGCTCAGCGTGACCGTCGTGTAGTAGATCGCGTCGATCAGGCTGATCTGGCCGGTGGGATCGTTGTTGTCGGCGTACGCGTCGCGGTCGAGATAGACCAGCAGGACCGTCCCGACCAGGATCGCGAGCGCGGCCAGCAGCCGCCGCCCGAGCTGCCACCACGGAGACCGCACCGTCTCAGGAAGAGCGACCTGCTCGACACCGGCCCACTTCGGGGCGAATGCAGATGTCTCGGACACATCAGTGACCCTATCCGCCGCGCTGCGTCGGCTGTTGCATGAGTGCCTCCGACGTCGCCGTGTCACCAGCCAGATGCCCGCGCTCGCCGGTCACGACGTGGTCGTCGCGCCACGCCGCAGAGGGCTCTGGACGGGAGACGGGCGCCATGCCCCCGAAGGGACGATGGCGCCCGCCATGTGCGAACCGGTCCTCAGCCCTTCACGGATCCGGCCGTGAGTCCACGGACGAAGTAACGCTGCAGCGAGAAGAACACCAGCAGCGGCACCGTCATCGTGATGAACGCACCAGCGGTGAGCAGGTGCCACTCCTGACCACGGTCGCCGATCAGGTCGCGCAACGTGATCGTGACGACCTCGTTGTCACCCGCCCCGAGGAAGATGAGCGCGACCAGGAGGTCGTTCCAGACCCAGAGGAACTGGAAGATCGCGAACGCTGCCAGCGCGGGCACCGACATCGGCACGATCAGCCTCCAGAAGGTCTGGAAGTGGGAGGCCCCGTCGATCTCGGCCGACTCGATGATCTCCTGCGGCAGGGTCGCCATGTAGCTGCGCAGGATGAAGACCGCCAACGGCATCCCGAACGCGGTGTGGGCCAGCCACACCGCGAGGAAGGTGCCGTTGAGGTCGTAGCTCCCGAACAGGTTGAGCAGCGGCACGAACGCCACCTGCAGCGGGACCACCAGCAACCCGACGATCAGCATGAACAGCACGTTGCGTCCCGGGAACCGCATGAACGTGAACGCGTACGCAGCGAACGCGGCGATCATGATCGGCAGCACCGTCGCGGGGACGGAGACGACGATCGAGTTCACGAAGGCGTTCGCCATCCCGCTCTCGAGGACCTGCGTGTAGCTGTCGAAGGTCCACTGGGAGAACGGGTCGGTGATGACCGTCCACCAGCCCGACGACTTCACGTCGGCCTCGTCGCGGAACGACGAGATCAGCAGACCCAGCGTCGGGATGAACCAGAGGACGCAGAGCAGGAAGATGCCCACACGGACAGCGACGCTGCCGAGGGTAAAGCTCCTCATCAGCGGGCCTCCTGCTTCTTGAACTGGCGCATCTGGTAGACCATCACCGGGATCACCGCGATCATCAGGACCACGACCACCGCGGCCGCGCGACCGGCGTCACCGAACTCGAAAAGCTCGAGGACGAAGGTGTTGGCCAGCACCGAGGTGCCGGAGCGGCCACCGGTCATCACGTAGACGATGTCGAAGACCTTCATCACCAGGATGAGGATGGTCACGAAGACCACGATCACCGTCGGCCAGATCTGCGGTACGACGACCTTGAAGAAGATCTGGATCTCGCTGGCCCCGTCGATCCGCGCCGCCTCCACGGTGTCCTCGGGGACGCCCTTGATCGCCGAGGAGAGCAGCACCATCGCGAACCCCGCCTGCAACCAGATCATGATGACGATCAGGAGCAGGTCGTTGAGGTTGTAGTCGGAGATCCGCAGCCAGGCGACCGGCTCGAACCCGAGACTGGTCGAGATCGCGGAGAGGAGCCCGATCTGCTTGTCGCCCTGCGCGAACCTGGTCGCGTAGACGAAACCCCAGATCGTGCTCGCCCCGACGAAGCTGATCGCCATCGGCATGAAGATGACCGACTTCGCGACCCGCTCCGGGAACGCCTTGAGCTGGTCGGCCAGCACCGCCACGAGCAGGCCGACGATGACGCTGGCGGCCGGGACGATGAGGATCCAGAGCAGGTTGTTGACCAACGTGCCGATGAACTCGTCGTCCCGGAAGAGCGCCGTGTAGTTGTCGAACCCGACCCAGTTGATGCTGTTGTCATCGGCGAAGCTGTACATCACCGTCATCAGGGCCGGGTAGACCAGGAAGACGGCGACCACCACGATGGCCGGGCCGATGAAGACGTACGGCTTGACGCGCCTCTCCCACTTGCCCGGCAGCAGGCCCGAGAGGAAGTTGAGCAGCCAGAAGAGGGCAGCGGTGCCACCGACCCCGAGGACGATGGCAACCAGGCCGTTGAGGATCTTCAGGTAAGGATCATCGCTCATCCTCGCCAGCTCTCCTCGATCGCGTCGGCCGCCTCCTGAGCGCTCTTCTCACCTCCGACATAGGCGTTCATCTCGCTCCAGAAGGTGCCGGCGCCGACCTGCGCGGGCATCAGGTCAGAACCGTCGAAGCGGAAGGTGTCAGCGTCCTGCAGCAGGGTCGCGATCTCACCGAACATCGGGTCGGCGTACTGGGAGTTGTCGAACTCCGTGCTCGGCGAGAGCCAGCCACCGGCCTGGGCCCACTCGGCACCGAAGTCGGGAGACGCGAAGAACTCCATCAGCTCCACCACGTCGGTGTCGTTGGTGAAGGCGGTCGCCATGTCACCGCCGCCGAGCACCGGGTTGCCCTCGAAGCCGCCCTCCATGTTGCCCGGGAGCGCGAAGACGCCGACGTTGCCGGCCAGGTCCTGCTGGACGTCCTTCGGGAAGAAGGTGGTGATGAAGTTGGCCTGGCGGTGCATCTCGCAGCCCGGCTTCGCGTCGAAGAGCGGGAGCGGGGAGTCGCCGAAGGGCTCGCTCAGGGTGCCGTCGGCCCCGCCGCGTACGTTCTTCGGCTTGTTGATGATGTCGCCCATGGTCTCGATCGCCTGGACGATCTTCGGGTCGTTGAAGGGGACCTCGTGGGAGACCCAGTCGTCGTAGAACTCCGGGCCTTCCTGGCGCAGGACGATCTCCTCGACCCAGTCGGTGTAGACCCAGCCGGTGTCGGCACCGGCCTCGGCGCCGAGGCACCACGGGGTCTGGCCCTTGGCGATCATCTGGTCCTCGAGAGCCCGCAGCTCGTCCCAGGTCGTGGGCGTCTTGTAGCCGGCCTGCTCGAAGTTCTTCGGGGTCCAGACCAGCGACTTCATCGAGACGCGGATCGGGACGCCGTAGGTCTTGTCGTCGATCTCGACCGAGTCCATCAGGCCGGGGATCATGGTGTCGTCGAGCGAGCCGACGTCGATGAGGTCGTCCAGCGGGAGCGTGTCACCCGACTCGGTCAGGTCGCCGACCAGACCGGGCTGCGGGAAGAACGCGATGTCGGGCGCGTCGTTTCCGTTGACCTTGGTGCGGATCTCGGTGGTGAAGTCTGCGGAGGGGGTGTAGGTCACCTCGATCCCGGTCTTCTCGGTGAACGTGTCGAGGGCCGCGTTGAGCCCCACTGCCTCGCCCTCGGGGATCGCGCCGAGGATCTGGATGCTGCCGTCGCCCTCTTCGGTGTCGCCGGCATCGTTGCTGCCTCCGCCACCGGGGACGCCGCAGCCGGTCACGGCGAGCAGACCTGCGACCACTGCTCCGATTTGCCACTTTCGCACGTGCATCTGATTGCACCCTCCATCGTCGTTTGATCCACGGAGTCGTGCCACGCAGGCCGCGTCGGGTCCACGAGGCATCGCCTCGTTATGTGATCTCCGTAACATTAGTCGCTACGGTCCATCGATGTCCCGGGCAAATTGTCGAACACTTACCCGAGAACGCGCAGGAGGATACCGCTCACGCACTCCGGTACCAGGAAGACCCGCCAGCCCGGTGTGACTCCGGCGGCGGAGTTAGGCCAGAATCAGCGCCCAAATGAACTATCCGCACCCTCCCCATCAAGGCCCTGGTCAAGGGCCCCCTCACCAGCCTCCTCGCGACCCGCTGGCCGTGGCCGGCCGGTTGGCCGCTGTCATCTGCTCGATCCTCTTCTGGCTGATCGCGGCGATCGCCGTGATCGCTGCAGTCATCGGCATCTTCCGGGCCTTCGGCGGCGGCCTGGCGTGGCGTACGGTCGGGATCTGGGCCGTCGCCGGCGTCGGCTGCTTCGCGTTCTCCTGGATCATCGCCGCGCTCGGCCGGATCGGGCTCGACGACGAGCCGATCGGGTCGTGGCGCGTCGCGCCGTTCGAGCTGGCGCGCATCCTCTACCGCAACCGATGACAGGTCGTTCCCCGACGACAACAGGCCGTACGTCGCGCGTGCCCGCGCGGCGTACGGCCTGCTGTCGTGGGGTCTAGACGCGCGCCTTGTCGGTCTCCGCCGCGGGCGTAGCCGCGTGGTCGTCGACCATGGTCGTCTCGTCGAAGGCGTCCTGACCGTCCAGGACACGGTCGAGCTGGCGGTGGTCGATGGTCTTGGTCCAGTGGCCGACCAGCACGGTGGCGACCGAGTTGCCGGCGAAGTTGGTCAGCGCACGGGCCTCGGACATGAACCGGTCGATGCCCACGATGAGCCCGACCCCGTCGACCATCTCCGGGCGGTGGGACTGCAGGCCGCCGGCCAGGGTCGCCAGGCCCGCACCGGTGACACCCGCGGCACCCTTGGAGGCGATCATCATGAACAGCAGCAGGCCGATCTGCTCGCCGATGCTCAGCGGGTCACCCATCGCGTCGGCGATGAAGATCGAGGCCATCGTCAGGTAGATCGCGGTGCCGTCCAGGTTGAACGAGTAGCCCGTGGGGACCACGACACCGACCGTCGCCTTCTCGACACCGGCGTGCTCCATCTTCGCGATCAGGCGCGGGAGGGCCGACTCGGACGAGCTGGTGGAGAGGATGAGCAGGAACTCGCGGGCGAGGTACTTGAGGAGCTTGAAGATGTTCACGCCGGTGGCCAGTTTGAGGAGCGCGCCCAGGATGCCGAAGACGAAGATCGCGCAGGTGATGTAGAAGGCGATCATGATGACGGCGAGGCTCTTCAGGGCGTCGATACCGGTCTCGCCCACCACACCGGCGATGGCACCGAAGGCGCCGACCGGGGCTGCCCACATGATCATCGCGAGCACCCGGAAGATCAGGTTCTGGATCGCGGTGATCGCGTTGAGGATCGGCTTGCCCGACTCCCCCATCCGCTGCAGCGCGAAGCCGACCAGCAGCGCGACCAGCAGGGTCTGCAGCACGATGCCGGAGGTCAGGGCCGAGAAGAGCGAGGTCGGGATGATGCTGAGGAGGAAGTCGGTCGTGCTCGCGTGGCCCTCCGACGCCGCCTCCTGGCCCGCGCCGGACGCGTCCGAGCTGATCTGGAGGCCGGTGCCGGGGTCGATGATGTTGCCGACGATCATGCCGATCGTCAGGGCGACCGTGGACATCACGATGAAGTAGATCAGCGCCAGGCCGCCGACCTTGCCGACCTTGGCCGCGCTGGCGACCGAGCCGACGCCGATGACCAGGGTGCAGAAGATGATCGGCTGGATCATCATCTTGATCAGGTTCACGAACGCCGTGCCGATCGGCTTCAGCTCCACCGCGAACGACGGGGCGATCAGCCCGACCAGGATGCCGAGGACCACCGCGACGATCACCGCGATGTAGAGATAATGTGTCCGGTCCTTCTTGGGTCTTGTCTCTGTGGGGGTCGTGCTCATCGTTCCTCCTGGTCCGGTGTGTCCTGCCCTCCGGGGCAACTCGGGCAACTCTCCGGGAGAACGTGACGACCGTCACTGTTGTGTTCGTTGTGTTCGTGGCCACGATCACAACCACGCCACGGAGGTGGTCCAGAATGAGGTCGTGTCCCGTGTCCACCCGTTCCGCCCCCGCGTTCTCCGCGATCGGCCGGTGGCCCAGCAGGTTCTGCTCCTCCAGTTCGGCACGGTGCTGCTGCTCGTCGTCACCGGCATCCTGATGGCCTCCTACGACGCCCAGCGCGACTCCTACAGCCGCGCCACCCAGCGTGCGGTGGCCGTCGCCCAGACCGTCGCCGACTCCCCCACCGTCCGTACGGCGCTGCTCGGCGATGACCCGACGGCGACCCTCCAGCCCTGGACCGAGCAGGTACGCCGCGACACCGACACCGACTTCGTCGTGGTGATGGACCTGGACCGCACCCGCTACACCCACACCGATCCGCGTCAGATCGGCGGGAAGTTCGTCGGCGACCTCGGTGGCGCACCCGACGGCGAGGTCTTCACCCAGCAGTACACCGGCACGCTCGGACCGTCGGTGCGCGCGGTGGTTCCGGTCGAGGCCGGCGACGAGGTCGTCGCGCTCGTGTCGGTCGGCATCACGGTCAGCGACATCAACCGCGGTCTGCGGCGCGACGTCACGATCGTGCTGCTGTGCGGCGCGCTCGTGCTGGCCGTCGGGCTGACCGGTGCCTGGCTGCTGAGCCGACGCCTGCACCGGCTGACCCACGGCATGGGCGAGCGGGAACTGGCCCGGATGTACGAGTACTACTCCGCCGTCCTCCACTCGGTCCGCGAGGGTCTGCTCCTGCTCGACGGAGAGGGGCGCGTGCAGTTGGTCAACGACGAGGCGCGGCGCCTGCTGGCGCTGCCGGACGACGTCATCGGCACCCGGATCGAGGACCTCGGGCTGGCGCCGGGACTGGTCGCCGCCGCCCGCGGCCGCACCGCCGAGTCCGACGACCTCTACCTCGCCGGCGAGCGGATCCTCGTCGTCTCCTCGGCACCGGCGCTGTGGGACGGCCGCGAGGTCGGCGCCGTGGTGACGCTGCGCGACCACACCGAGCTGCGCTCGGTGACCGGCGAGCTCGAGGTCGTACGCCGCCTCACCGAGTCGCTCCGGTCGCAGAACCACGAGGCGGCCAACCGGCTCCACACGGTGGTGTCCCTGATCGAGATGGGCAGGGAGCAGGATGCGGTCGAGTTCGCCACCGAGGAGCTCCAGGTCGCCCAGCTTCTCACCGACCGGGTCGTCGGTGCGGTCGAGGATCCCGTCGTGGCCGCGCTCCTGCTCGGCAAGTCGGCCGAGGCGGCCGAGCAGGGCGTCGAGTTCCGCATCGTCGGCGAGGTGCCGCCCGGCACGGGCATCCCGCCCCGTGACCTGGTGACGGTGCTGGGCAACCTCGTCGACAACGCCTTCGACGCCGTCTCCGGCTTCGAGTCCCGCCAGGTCGAGGTCCACCTCACCGGTGACGACGACACCCTCACGGTACGCGTCGGCGACAGCGGTCCGGGGCTGGTCGAGGCCGACTCGGCGCGCGTCCTCGACCGCGGCTGGACCACGAAGGCCGAGCCCGGCACGGGCCGGGGCCTGGGTCTCGCGCTGGTCGGCCAGATCGCCCGGCGTCATGGTGGCGAGGTCCTCATCGGCCGCTCGCACCTCGGTGGGGCCGAGTTCACCGTCACCCTCGCTACGGAGGTGGCCGCATGAACGTCAGGGTGCTGGTGGTCGAGGATGAGGCGCTCGCGGCCGAGGCCCATGCGGCGTACGTCGGGAGGGTCTCGGGCTTCGCCCTGGCCGGGATCGCGCGGTCGGCGCGGGAGGCGGTCCGCGCGCTCGACGCGGCCCGCGACGCGGGCACTCCGGTGGACCTGATCCTGCTCGACATGAACCTGCCCGACGGGCACGGGCTCGGGCTGCTCAGCAGGCTGCGTGCCGCCGGGCACCTGTGCGACGTGATCGCGGTGACGGCGGCGCGGGACACCAAGGTGGTGCGGCAGGCCGTCGTGCAGGGGGTCGTGCTCTATCTGCTCAAGCCGTTCACGTTCGCGACGTTCCGGGACAAGCTCGAGCAGTACGCCGACTATCGTGCCCGGCTCGAAGCTGCCCCCGAGGAGGTCGTCCAGGACGAGGTCGACCAGCTCCTGGGGTCGCTGCGTCCCACCGGGAGCACACCGCTGCCCAAGGGCATGAGCGCGGAGACGCTGCGGGCGGTGACGGCCGCGCTGCGCGAGGCCTCTGGTGACCTCTCGGCGAGCGAGGTCGCCGCGGTGGTCGGCGCGTCGCGGGTGACCGCGCGGCGCTACCTCGAGCACCTCGCCGACAAGGGTCTGGCCGCGCGCGGGGTTCGCTACGGTCCCAGCGGCGGCCGGCCCGAGGTCGGCTACTCCTGGCTCTGAACCGGCCGCCAGCCGTAAATCGTTCGCACCCGGGGTGTCTCGCCGGGCAGAGTCGATGCCCATGACCAGCAGCGACCTGTGGACCCGCGACGACGCCGAGCGCTACGACGACCCCGACGACTGGGTCAACTCGGCCGAGGTGACCGGGCCGGTGGCCCGCTTCCTCGCCGAGCTCGCCGGCGGCGGCCCCGCGCTCGAGCTCGCCATCGGAACGGGCCGGATCGGCGTACCGCTGCGGGAGCTGGGGGTGCCGGTCACCGGCATCGAGCTGTCCCAGCCGATGGTCGACGTGCTGCGGCGCAAGGTGGACGAGGCGACGATCCCGGTCGTGGTCGGTGACATGGCCGCCGCCGAGGCGCCCGGGGTGGGGACGTACTCGTTGGTCTACCTGGTCTTCAACACGATCGGGAACCTGCGTACGCAGGAGGAGCAGGTCGCCTGCTTCGCCAACGCCGCTCGTCATCTGGCGCCGGGAGGACGCTTCCTGGTCGAGGTCGGCGTGCCGGGCCTGCGGCGGCTTCCGCCGGGCAGCCCCGCGATCCCGTTCGACGTCTCCGCAGCGCACCTCGGGTTCGACACCTACGACCTGGTCACCCAGCAGGCGATCTCGCACCACTACACCCGTGAGGCCGACGGCCGCTTCCGGTACGGGCCGCACAACTTCCGGTTCGTGTGGCCCTCCGAGCTGGACCTGATGGCGCGGTTGGCGGGAATGACCCTGGAGGCGAGGTACGCCGGCTGGGACCGCTCGCCCTTCACGAGCGAGTCGACGAGCCATGTCTCGCTCTGGCGCAAGCCGGCATAGTCCTGGACCCGTTCTGGCCGATGGGAGAGACTGGAGGCGGACGACGAATCCACCTATCCAGCCGCCACTGAAGGGAGCATGTGATGAGCATCGCCAGCCACTCTGACGACCTCACCCGTGTGCCGATGTCGTGGGAGGAATACCTCGACCGCGACGACCTCCCCGGCGAGTATTACGGAGGATCACTCGTCACCATGGCACCGCCCGGACGCATCCACCAACGCATCATCCACGATCTCCACGTCCTGCTCGCGCAGGATCTCGACGAGCACTGGGACATCACCCAAGGATGGGGTTGGTCCCCGGATGGCGTTCGGGAAGAGCTCATCCCCGACCTCATGGTCCACGACAAGACCACCGAGAATCGTGCGCTCCGGAGTACCCCGCACCTGGTCGTCGAGGTGCTCTCGAGCAACCGTCGCGACGACCTGGTCGCCAAGCTCAACCGCTACGCCCAGTGGGGCGCGCCGTGCTACTGGATCGTCGACCCGCGCGACCGGCTCGTGCTCACCCACGAGCTCCGCGACGGCTACTTCGTCGAGACCGGGCGGTTCACGGGCGGGACCGCCACGTTGACCTACGGCGACGTCGAGGTGCCCCTTGACGTGGATAAACTGCTCGGCTGATCGAGTCTCATTCGCGGCGCTGCAGTTCCCACGCGAGCCGAATCGCCTCTTTCACCGCGTCGGCCGGGGCACGGTCGAGGTATGCCTCGATCTTGTGGTGCGCCTCCAGCCTCGGGGGGATGCCGAAGGCGTCCGGCCAGCGATCGATCAGCGCGTCACGCTGCTTGATCGGAACGCGGACCAGGAGAGTTGTCGGGTCGGTCAGCCGGGCGACGAGGCGAGTGTGCTGTACGTACCAGCCTCGCGGCTTGCGGCTGCAGCCGTCCAGGGTGGACACGAAGGCGTCGACCTCGTCCGGGGTCATGCTTGTGGAGCGTACGCCGCCCGCCACCGCTCCGCAGCCACCTGCGCGGCTTCGCTGATCAGCGAGGTCAGCTCGGGGCGGTCCGGGACCGGGAACGAGGTGTAGGCGCTGCGGCCGCCCTCGACCGGGCGGCCGTAGGCCTTGGCCGCGAGGCGACCGTCGGGCAGGAGGCGTACGTTGAGGGTGCTGAGCCGGAAGACCACATCACGGCGGGTGTCCGTCCACTGAAGGGCTTCGGGAACGGCGACATTGATCGCCAGGGCGCTGACCTCGACCTCGTCACTCGTCACGGGCTGAGTCTAGGGCCGCCACAGCCCGATCTCCGCCGCGAAGCGGGTGGCGATGGACTCGATCACGCCACCGGAGGCGAGGAGTGCCTCGGTCTCGTCGGCGGACCCGCCGCCGTTGTCGCACAGGGTCCGGAGCCTGGCCAGGTCGGGCGCCAGCGCCGGTTCGATGTCGCTCCAGCGGGCGGCGGCCGCGACACGGTCGGTGGTCCAGGTGCCGTCGTGGACGCTGACCAGGCCGGCCAGGGCGAGGAGGGACTTGCGCGCGATCCGGCGGGACAGGTCGCTCGGGTCGTCGCGGCCGAGAGCTGCGCGCCACCTGCGCAGGGAGCGCTCGATGTCGCCGTTGAAGCCGCGGGCGGCGCGAGCGTCCGCCGGGAACCCGGGCGGGCCGGCGCCCGGATCGGGGCCGGCCAGATGCGCGCAGTAGTGGCGCAGGAACACCCGGTTGCCGTACGCCT
This sequence comes from Nocardioides sp. NPDC101246, assembly GCF_044767415.1. Classification (NCBI taxonomy): domain Bacteria; kingdom Bacillati; phylum Actinomycetota; class Actinomycetes; order Propionibacteriales; family Nocardioidaceae; genus Nocardioides; species Nocardioides sp. NPDC101246. The sequence goes on along the minus strand of NZ_JBIWNX010000012.1, from coordinate 26,559 downwards.
CGTCGCCCTCGCCGAGATAGTCGTCCGCGGACGCCGCCGCGATCTCCACGCCGCGACAGACCTCGGCGAAAGCCGCCGACGCCTCCGCGCCGACCTGGGAGGCATCGGCCGCCGGGAGCCCGATCGTCAGCAGGTCGACATCGGAGAGGGGCACGGTGGCCGTGCCGTTGGCAACCGAGCCGTAGACGTGGACCGCCACCTCCGGCGGGACCCGCCCGAGGACGTAGGCAAGGATCGGCTCGAATGCGGACGGCACTCGGTCCCGACGTGCTCCCGTGACGATCAGACCGTCAGGGGTCACGCCCTCGCGTGGATCGGCCATGAGGCTCAGGTGAGGCGGAGCGCCATCTTCGACTCGGTGCGCGGGTCGCCCTCGGGGAAGGGCTGCGTCTCACCGGTGAGCTCGAAGCCGAGGCGTTCGTAGAGGCGGCGCCCGGACTCGTTGCCGTCGACGACCCACAGGGTCAGCACCGAGGCGCCGTCACGACGCGCCCAGCCGGCAACCGCCAGGATGAGACCCTCGGCGAGGCCGTGACCACGCGCCTCGGGGGCGAGCCACATGTTGATCAGGTGGTGCTCGTCGTCATGGATGATCCCGGCGGCGAGCCCTGAGGGATTCTCGCCGAGCCAGGCGATGTAGGCGGCACCGGAGGCCGCCCACAGCCGCCAACGCTCGTCGGGCCAGGTCACCACCTCGTCGTAGGAGGCCCAGAACGCACGAGGTGTGTCCTGGAGAGCCGCGAGGCGCACCTTCTTGAGCGCCGGCCACTCGTCCTCGACGACGACACGCACCTGCGCCGTCGGGACCACCTTGTCAGGGGCCCCGACGCCGGGGATCGAGCTGGGTCGCTTCGGAGCAGGCACGAGCTCAGGCGAGGTCGAGACCGGGGTACAGCGGGAACTTCGCGAGCAGCTCCGCCGCGGCGGCCTTGGTGTTGTCGGCGACGGAGTCCTCGATGGCGTAGGACGCCTTGGACGGGCCACCGGCCTTCGTGGTGCCGGGGGACGTCTTCGAGAGCACGTCGACGATGAGCTCGGCGACGCGGTCGAACTCGTCGGCGCCGAAGCCGCGGGTGGTCAGCGCCGGGGTGCCGAGGCGGATGCCCGAGGTGTACCAGGCACCGTTGGGGTCGGCCGGGACCGAGTTGCGGTTGGTGACCACGCCGGAGTCGAGCAGCGCCGACTCGGCCTGGCGGCCGGTGAGGCCGAAGCTCGTCACGTCCAGCAGCACGAGGTGGTTGTCGGTGCCGCCGGTGACCAGCTTGGCGCCGCGCTTGAGGAAGCCCTCGGCGAGCGACTTGGCGTTGTCGGCGACCTGCTGGGCGTAGGTCTGGAAGCTCTCCTGCTTGGCCTCGGCGAAGGCGACGGCCTTCGCGGCCATCACGTGGGACAGCGGGCCACCGAGGACCATCGGGCAGCCGCGGTCGACGCTCGGGGCGTACTCCTCGGTGGCGAGGATGAAGCCGCCGCGCGGGCCGCGGAGCGACTTGTGCGAGGTCGAGGTGACGACGTCGGCGTAGGGAACCGGGTTCTCCTCGCCCTGGAAGACCTTGCCGGCGACGAGGCCGGCGAAGTGGGCCATGTCGACCATCAGGGTGGCGCCGACCTCGTCGGCGATCTCGCGCATCTTGGCGAAGTTCACCCGGCGCGGGTAGGCGGAGTAGCCGGCCACGATGATCAGCGGCTGGAACTCCTTCGCCTTGGCCCGCAGCGAGTCGTAGTCGAGCAGCCCGGTCTCCGGGTCGGTGCCGTACTGGTTCTGGTGGAACATCTTGCCGGAGATGTTCGGGCGGAAGCCGTGGGTGAGGTGGCCGCCGGCGTCCAGCGACATGCCCAGCAGGCGCTGGTTGCCGAGCTCGGCACGCAGCGTCTCCCAGTCGGCCTCGGAGAGCTCGTTCATGTTCTTGACGGCCATCTTCTCCAGCCACGGGCCCTCGACCCGGTGGGCGAGGATGGCCCAGTAGGCCGTCAGGTTGGCGTCGATGCCGGAGTGGGGCTGGACGTAGGCGTACTCGGCGCCGAAGAGCTCCTTGGCGTGCTCGGCGGCGATCTGCTCGACGGTGTCGACGTTCTGGCAGCCGGCGTAGAAGCGGTGGCCGACAGTGCCCTCGGCGTACTTGTCGGAGAACCAGGTGCCCATCGTCATCAGCGTGGCGGGGCTCGCGTAGTTCTCGCTCGCGATCAGCTTGAGGCTGGCGCGCTGGTCGGCGAGCTCCTGCTTGGTCGCCTCGGCGATGCGGGGCTCCACGGAGGCGATGACCTCGAGGGCTTGGTTGTAGGCAGAACTCACAGTGCCTGAATTCACCGGGGCAGACAGATCGCTCATGGGTCACAGCCTAGTCAGCCGCGCGGACGAGAGCAGCATCGTGGTCGCCCGGTGCGTTGCGTACGTCCTCTATCACCGCCCCTGGGAATGACTGACTGCTCAGCCTGGTTAAGAGACCGTGACCAGATGGTGACCTCGGCCACACCGCCCGCGTGAACAAGCGGGAACGTCCCACATAACGGACCAATGTCTCATATATCGGGATTCCAGATTGCGTGTGGGCCGTCCGCTACCTGAGACTCCTTGACATGGTCACTGCTGCAACACATGCGCACCTCGTGGTTCGACGCCACGTGGACTATTGCCGCATCCGCAGCTCGATCTGTTGGCGCCACTGACGCCCAGCGCTCCGCATCCCCCGCGTCGAGCCGCTGGCCCGCCGCCCGACAGACATCCCGGGCGCCCGCCGCGAGCACGTCCCTGCTCCGCCGTGCGTCCACGACCGACGCAAAGGTTTCTCTGACATGAGCGACAACCGGTTTCAGGCCAAGCGCGCCACCCGAACCGAGATCCCCCGGCCCAAGAAGGGCGAGGGGCAGTGGGCCCTCGGCTACACCGAGCCGCTGAACAAGAACGAGGAGTCGAAGAAGAACGACGACCCGCTCAACGTTCGCGACCGGATCCTCTACACCTACTCCAAGCGCGGGTTCGACTCGATCGACCCGGCCGACATGCGCGGCCGCTTCCGCTGGTTCGGTCTCTACACCCAGCGCAAGCCCGGGATCGACGGCGGCAAGACCGCCATCCTCGACGAGGAGGAGCTCGACGACCGCTACTTCATGATGCGGGTCCGCTCCGACGGCAAGCTCCTCTCCCCCGCCGCGGTGCGCACGCTGGGTCAGATCAGTGTCGACTTCGCCCGGGACACCGCCGACATCACCGACCGCGAGAACATCCAGTACCACTGGATCGACATCGTCGACGTACCGGAGATCTGGTCGCGCCTCGAGGAGGTCGGGCTGCACTCGACCGAGGCGTGCGGTGACTCGCCGCGGCCGTTCCTCGGCTCGCCGGTCGCGGGCGTCGCCGCCGACGAGATCATCGACGGCACCTCGGCGCTGCGCGAGATCGAGTCCCGCTACCTGGGCGACCCGGCCTTCTCGAACTTCCCGCGCAAGTTCAAGACCGCGCTGACCGGCCACCCGTCGCACGACGTGGCGCCCGAGATCAACGACATCGCCTTCGTCGGCACCGTCCACCCCGAGCACGGGCCCGGCTTCGACGTCTGGGTCGGCGGCGGTCTGTCCACCAACCCGCGCCTGGCCGAGAAGCTCGGCGTGTGGGTGCCGCTCGACGAGGTCGCGGACGTGTGGGCGGGTGTCGCGGGCATCTTCCGCGACTACGGTTACCGCCGGCTGCGCTCGCGGGCCCGGCTGAAGTTCCTGGTCGCCGACTGGGGCAAGGAGAAGTTCCGCGAGGTCCTCGAGAACGAGTACCTCGACCGTCAGCTCGTCTCCAACCCCTCCCCTGAGTCACCCCTGGGCCACCGCGACCACGTCGGCGTCCACGACCAGAAGGACGGCAAGAAGTACGTCGGCCTGGCACCGATCGCCGGGCGCATCTCCGGCACCCACCTGGTCGAGCTCGCCGGCGTGATGGAGAAGTTCGCCGTCGAGGGCGCTCGGCTCACTCCGTACCAGAAGATCGTGCTCATCGGTGTCGAGCCCGCGGTCGTCGAGGACCTGATCACCGCGCTGGACCTGATCGGGTTCTCCGCACGGCCCTCCAACTGGCGCCAGAACACGATGGCCTGCACCGGGATCGAGTTCTGCAAGCTCGCCATCGTGGACACCAAGGATCGGGCGCGCGACCTGATCGCCTCGCTCGAGTCGCGGTTCCCGGAGCTGGACGCCTCGATCACCGTCAACGTCAACGGCTGCCCCAACGCCTGCGCCCGGACCCAGGTCGCCGACATCGGACTCAAGGGCCAGCTCGTGCTCGACGACGAGGGCAACCAGGTCGAGGGCTTCCAGGTGCACCTGGGCGGCGCGACCGGGCTGACCGCCAACTTCGGGCGCAAGCTGCGGGCCCACAAGGTCACGTCCGTCGGGCTCGACGACTACATCTCCGCGCTGGTCGTCAACTACCTGGCCGACCGCACCGACGGCGAGACCTTCTCGGCCTGGACCGCACGGGCCGACGAGGTCCTGCTGCGCGGCGAGAAGGCCTTGAGCGAGGTGCCCGCATGAGCTCCCGCGCCGGCACGCCGTTCCACTGCCCGTTCTGCGGGGAGACCGACCTGTGGCCCCACGAGGCCACGCACGGGTCCTGGGAGTGCCGCGCCTGCCTGCGGGCATTCCAGGTGAAGTCGTTGGGCCAGATCTCCCGGCCAGAAATCTCTCGGACCGTCACGAAGGAGGCGCAGGCATGAGCGTCAGCACAGCAGCCGCCCGGGCCAACCGCGGGGTGGACACCGATGGTCGTAGCCCCGAGGAGCTGCGCGAGATCGTCTCCCACTGGGGGGCCGAGCTCGAGCTCGCCCCGGCCGAGACGATCATCGAGTGGGCCGCCGCCACGTTCGGCGAGCGGTTCGCGATCACGTCCTCGATGGGTGACGCGGTCCTGGCGCATCTCGCCTCCAAGGTCGTACCCGGTATCGACGTGGTCTTCCTCGACACCGGCTACCACTTCATCGAGACGATCGGCACCCGCGACGCCGTCGAGGCGACGATGCCGGTCAACCTCCTCACGATCACGCCGGTGCAGAGCGTGGCCGAGCAGGACGCCGAATACGGCAAGGACCTCTACCGGACCGACCCCGACCTGTGCTGTGCACTGCGCAAGGTCAAGCCCCTGGCCGACTCGCTCGCCTCCTACGACGCCTGGGCCACCGGCCTGCGCCGCGCGGAGACGAAGAACCGGGTCATCGCCCCGGTGATCGGCTGGGACGCCAAGCGCCAGAAGGTCAAGGTATCGCCGATGGCGCGATGGTCCGACGAGCAGGTCGAGCGATATATCGAGGACAACGGAGTGCTCGTGAACCCGCTCGTCTATGACGGGTATCCCTCGATCGGCTGCGCGCCGTGCACCCGCCGGGTCGCCCCCGGCGAGGACCCGCGCAGCGGGCGATGGGCCGGCACCGGCAAGACCGAGTGCGGCATCCACGCCTGAACCCCCGCCCGTCTGAAGGGCGCAGAACCACCACAGACTTTCCCTGCAACACCGAAGGATGAAGACAATGGCAGCTCCCGCTCTGGTAGCCCTGGCTCACGGCAGCCGCGATCCGCAGTCCGCCGCGACCATCAACGCCCTCGTTGCCGAGGTACGCGCCCTGCGCCCCGACCTCCGCATCGAAGCCGCCTTCCTCGACCACTCCCGGCCGCGTTTCCAGGCCGTCATCGACAAGCTGGTCAAGGCCGGCCACGACGAGATCGTCGTCGTGCCGCTCCTGCTGACCGAGGCGTTCCACGCCCGCGTCGACGTACCCTCGGTCATCGCCGAGGCCACCGCGCGCCACTCCGGCCTGCGCATCCACACCAGCGCGATCCTCGGCCTCGAGAGCGTCTTCCTGCAGGTGCTCGACGAGCGCCTGCGGGAGTCCCTGAAGTCGGCCCGGGTACGCGAGCTCGACGCTCTCGTCCTGGCCGCCGCCGGCTCCTCGGACTCGCTGGCCAACCAGTCGGTCGCCCGCCTGGCCCGGATCTGGGGCTCCCACCACAAGCTGCCGGTCGTGGCCGCGTACGCCTCGGCCGCTCCTCCGGCCACCGGCGAGGCCGTCCGTGCCTTCCGAGCCGAGGGCCGCCGCCACATCGCCGTCGGCATGCTCTTCCTCGCTCCCGGACAGCTGCCCGACCGCGCCAAGGAGCTCGCCCTCGAGGCCGGCGCCGTCGCGGTCTCCGACCCGATGGGCGCCCACCCCGAGGTCGCCCGCACCATCCTGGCCCGTTACGCCGTCGGTGCCGTGGAGCTCGTCCCGGTCTGATCCGCCCAGCGCCGAGTCGGCGCATCCTGACACAGATCCCCGCCGAGTCGGCGCGTCATGACGCGCCGACTCGGCGCTGGTTTTGGTCAGGACGGGCCGACTCGGCGGGACTTCAGGTGATCTGGTGGGCGAAGACGCGGTCGAGCTCGGCGGCGGCGTCGGTGGTGACCCCGCCGTGGACGGGGCCGGGCTGGAGGACCGTGGACTTCGGGGCCTTGAGGAGTCCGAAGCGGGCGGACTCGTTGTCGGAGAGCGCCCGCATCCCGTACGCCGTGGCGCGGACGCCCGCGCCGAAGCCGGCGTGGGCGGCGCCGGCGCAGATCAGGTCCACCGACTCCAGGGCGGCCCGCACGAGAGAGAGCTCGAGTCCCGGGGCGAAGACGGCGAGGCGCTGCTCGTCGAGCGCCCACCGGGCGGCGAGGAACTTCTGCTCGGGGCAGTGCAGGACCACGCCGACATTGAGGAACTCCTCACGCTCAGGGCGCGGTACGCAGCGGAGCACGACGTACTGGTAGGCGTCCATCACGCCCCCTGGGCAGGCTCGGCCGCGGGCAGCCACGGGCGCTCGCCGTCCAGGCGCGCCCGTAGGAACGCGACGTAGCGCTCGCGCAGCGACTCCGGGGTGTCGTAGCCGGGGACGGGCTCGAGCCACTCGTCGGGTACGTCGGCGAGCACCTTCTCCAGCACCGCGTCGTCGAGCCGCGAGGCGAGGTCGTCGTTCTGAGCGATCGCCTCGGCCGCGTAGGACCGCAGGATGTGCTCGGAGGTGTCGAAGGGCTGCGCCGCATAGCGCGCCGGGTCGCCGCCTCCGCCGGGCCAGACGTGGTGGAAGTAGAGCGAGGCGCCGTGGTCGATGACGTAGAGCGCGCCGTTCCACAGCAGCATGTTGGGGTTGCGCCAGGAGCGGTCGACGTTGGCGATCAGCGCGTCCATCCACAGGATCCGCCCTGCGAGCGACGGCTCGGGCTGGTAGGCGGCGTCGTAGCCGAAGGCACCGGCCAGGAAGTCGATGCCGAGGTTGAGCCCGGCGCTCACGTTGAGGAGGTCCTGGACCTCCTCGTCCGCCTCGTAGCGGGCGATCTCCGGATCGAGGTCGAGCACCACCTGCTCGGGCGTCGGGATGTCGAGCGCCCGGCACAGACCGGTGACGATCACCTCCGCGACCAGCACCCGCAGCCCCTGCCCGGCGCCGCGGAACTTGCAGACATAGGTGCCGAGGTCATCGGCCTCCACGATCCCGGGCAGGCTGCCGCCTTCCCGAAGCGGGGTGACATACCGCGTCACCCGCACCGTCTCCAGACTCACGAGATGGTGTCCTCTTCCAGTCGTCTCTTCTCCTCGGCGATGTCGAAGCGGGGCGCGGGCCAGTCGAGGTCGAGCCGGTCCAGGGTCTCCAGGAGCAGCTCGCCGATGGCCAGGTTGCGGTACCACTTCTTGTCGCTCGGCACGAGGTACCACGGAGCGTACTCGGTGTTGGTGCGCTCCAGCGCAATCTCGTACGCCTCCTGGTAGCGGTCCCACAGCTGACGCTCGTCGATGTCGCCGGGGCTGTACTTCCAGTGCTTCGTCGGGTCCTCGAGCCGGGCCCGGAGACGCTTCTTCTGCTCCTTGGGCGAGATGTGGAGCATGCACTTGAGGATGACGGTGCCGTCGTCGGCGAGGCGCTTCTCGAAGTCGTTGATGGCGTCGTAGCGTCGCTCGATCTCCTCGGCGGAGGCGAGCTCGCGGACGCGGCCGATCAGCACATCCTCGTACTGGGAGCGGTCGAAGACACCGAGGTAGCCGGGCTCCGGCACCGCCCTCTCGATCCGCCACAGGAAGTCCTGGGCCCGCTCCTCGTCGGTCGGTGCCTTGAAGCTGGTGATCTTCACGCCGACCGGGTCGACCAGCCCGACGGTGTGCTTGAGCACGCCACCCTTCCCGGAGGTGTCCATCCCCTGCAGGATGAGCAGCACCCGCCTGGGGTCCTCGCCCTCCTTCGAGGCGAACAGCTTGGTCTGCAGCTCGATCAGCGTCGGGCCGAGCTCGGCGAGCACCTGCTTGCCGGTCTCCTTGTCGGCGCCGACGCCGGGCGCGGAGTTGGTGTCGTACTTCCGCAGGTCCACCGCACCGGCCGGCAGCCGCAGCTCATCAAGAAGGCTCATGCATAGACGATAGTGCCGAGTCGGCTCGTTATGACGAGCCGACTCGGCACAGATCGATGTCAGGACGGGCCGACTCGGCGGGTCAGCCGAGTACGCGCCGAAGATCCAGCGAGCAGCCGACCATCGTGGTCGTCGAGCCGTCGGGCTGGGGTTCGTCGAACCAGGTGCCCTGCTCGAAGCCGACCTTGGCGAGCATCCGCAGGGAGGCGGCGTTGCGGTGGTCGGGGGCGGCGAAGCAGGCCGTCGCATCGGGATAGCGGCGCGCCAGCGAGGTGAGCCAGACCCAGGCCATCCGCGGCCCGATCCCGCGACCGACGAAGGCCGGCTCGCCGATCGCGTAGTCGAAGCCGATCGCGTCGGGATCGGGGGTGAGCAGCGCGTAGTCGGGCTCGTCGCTGATCCGGTAGTCCTGGCAGAAGCCGATGGAGCGCCCGTTGACCTCGATCACCCAGAACGTCACCGCGGTCTTGCCGTCGATGTCCGGGCCGTAGTTATCGGCCACCCACTCGGGCGTCGGCTCCCCGTCAACGGCGTACCACCGGTGCACGTGCTCGGCGTTGAGCCACCGGATCAGATGAGGCAGGTCGCCGCGGGTCATCGGCCGCAGCACCACCACCGGCATCGGGTCGGAGGAGAACTCCTTCACCTCACCGGAGAGGTCCACGGCGTACGCAGGCCGCCCGGCGATCCTCGTCGCCGCCGATGCCCAGCTCTCCCCCGGACGAGTCACGCCACCGAGACGGAGTGTCCCCGTATGGACCGCGACCGGCGTGAACATGCACCCAGGTTAACGCCGCCGGGTCAGTGGGCCTGGCCGCCGCGGCGGTCGACGAGCGGCGGCTGGGAGGACCACGGGAAGTCGATCCAGCGGTCGGTCTTCTTGTAGACGTAGTCGGCGTTGATCACCGTCCACGGCTTCTCGAAGATCACCGCCGTGCGGGCCTCCGCCACATGGCCCTCGCAGAAGTCGTGGACGATCTCCAAGGTCTTGCCGGTGTCGGCGACATCGTCTGCGATGAGCACCTTCATCCCGGTCAGGTCGACAGCCGCAGGGGTCGGCGGGAGCATGATCGGGACGTCGAGGCGCTCGTTGATGCCGGTGTAGAACTCCACGTTGACCGCGGACAGGTTCTTCACGTCGAGGGCGTAGCCCAGGCCCATCCCCAGGGCCAGACCGCCACGGGCGATGGAGAGCACGATGTCGGGCTCGTAGCCGCTGTCGACGACCTTCTGGGCGATGTCGCGCACTGCGGTGCCGAAGAGGTCGTAGGTCAGGATCTCGCGCTCTTGCTGCTCACTCACAGATCGGATTCTGACACGAGACCGCCGGTGCCATCGTCATCGGCCAGAGCCAGCTCCTCGCGAACGATGCTGTAGGCCACACCGGCGCCGTATCCCTTGCGGGCGAGCATCCCGACCAGACGCCGGGTCTTGGTCTGGTCGTCGAAGCGCTCCAGGGAGCGCAGCTTGCGCCGGACCATCCGCCGGCCGGCCTCGCGCTCGTCGTCGGGGTCGATCTCGTCGAGCGCGTCGCGGGCCACGTCGTCGTCGATGCCCTTGCGGCGCAGCTCTTGGGCCAGTGCCCGTCGGGCCAGACCCTTTCCGGGCTGTCGGCTGGCGATCCAGGCCTTGGCGAAGGCCTCGTCGTCGATCAGGCCGACCTCTTCGAAGCGGTCCAGCAGCCGTGTCGCCAGGGCCGCCGGAACCTCCTTCTTCTCGAGCTTGTCGGCGAGCTCCTTGCGGCTGCGCGCCTGGCCGGTCAGGGCGTCGAGGAGGATCTTGCGGGCGATGGCCTCGTGGTCGGGCTCCGGGTCGTTCTTGGGGTCTGCGGGATCCGCAGGGCGGGGCTTGCGCGTACGCGACCGTGTTGGTCTCGACTCGCCGTCGCTCCTTCGTCGCGACGACGGCTCGACCGACGGGGGCGACGGTTCGACCAACGGGGTCTTGCCGGCCCAGGCTTCTACGCCGAGCGAGACGTCGCCCAGCCAGTCGGGCGCGGGCCGTTCGTCCACCCAGGGATCCTGGGTGGACGAACGGTCAGGCCTTGACGAAGCCACGGGTCAGCCGGTGCCTGTGGACCTAGAAGTCCTCGACGCCGGCGGGCTCGGCCGCGGGCGCCTCGCCGTCAGCCGGGGCGTCGACCGTCGGCACGACGCCGAGCTTCTCCAGGATCCGCTTCTCCAGCTCGTTGGCCAGGTCGGGGTTGTCCTTGAGGAAGTTGCGGGAGTTCTCCTTGCCCTGGCCGAGCTGATCGCCCTCGTAGGTGTACCAAGCACCGGCCTTGCGGACCAGGCCCGCCTCGACACCGACGTCGATCAGGCCGCCCTCGCGGGAGATGCCCTTCCCGTACATGATGTCGAACTCGGCCTGCTTGAACGGCGGGGCCACCTTGTTCTTCACGACCTTGACGCGGGTGCGGTTGCCGACCATGTCGGTGCCGTCCTTGAGCGTCTCGATCCGGCGCACGTCGAGCCGCACCGAGGAGTAGAACTTCAGCGCACGACCACCGGTCGTGGTCTCGGGCGAGCCGAACATCACGCCGATCTTCTCGCGCAGCTGGTTGATGAAGATCGCGGTGGTGCCGGAGTTGTTGAGCGCACCGGTCATCTTCCGCAGCGCCTGGCTCATCAGTCGAGCCTGGAGGCCGACGTGGCTGTCGCCCATCTCGCCCTCGATCTCGGCCCGCGGCACCAGCGCCGCGACGGAGTCGATGACGATCAGGTCGAGCGCACCCGAGCGGATCAGCATGTCGGCGATCTCCAGGGCCTGCTCACCCGAGTCCGGCTGGGAGACCAGCAGGGCGTCGGTGTCGACGCCGAGGTTCTTCGCGTATTCCGGGTCGAGCGCGTGCTCGGCGTCGATGAAGGCCACGATGCCGCCGGCGCGCTGCGCGCTGGCGACCGAGTGGAGGGCCACCGTCGTCTTACCCGAAGACTCCGGACCGTAGATCTCCACGACCCGCCCGCGGGGCAGACCGCCCAGACCCAGCGCCACGTCGAGCGCGATCGAGCCGGTCGGGATCACTTCCAGCGGAGCCCGGGTCTCATCGCCCAGCCGCATGACCGAGCCCTTGCCGAACTGCCTCTCGATGTTGGCGAGAGCGGCGTCCAATGCCTTCTCGCGATCACCTGCCGCCATGTTCTTTCCTTCCTGAGGGGAAGACTTCTTCCCCTTGCCTGCCGCTTGTCCACGTGTCTTCGTCGTCATCAAGGCAGACGCTAGACGGGACCACCGACAGTTTTGAACGGGACCCTCTGGCACGGTGTTTCACGACCCGGTTTTTGCCTGGGCGATTGCACGAACCACGCTCCACCTACTACCACACACTAGCCCGAACAAGCGTTCGATGTGAACACCTGTTCGGGCGTGTCGAGGTCGTCGGATCCTCAGTGGCCCTGCATCTCGACCTGCTCGGCCGGAGCAGGGCCGTCACCGATCTCGTCGGCGATGGCGACCGACAGACCACCGAGCATGAACGCGATGATCACCGCGGCGAGCGCGCCGGTGGAGAAGGACGGAATGAAGCGGCGTACGCCTTCCTGGACCGGCGCCGCGCCGTGGAACTCGTGCGTCAGCGCGTGTCCCTTGCCCCGCTGGAGCAGGTATCGGTTGACCGGGAAGGCCGCCACGAAGGCCACCGCGAGTGCGATCATCATCCCCACCCAGAACACGACGTTGACGAGCCCGGCCTCCATCGCGCCGGGGATAAGCGCCATGACCAGGTTGTCGACCAGCTCCATCGTGGCGATCGAGAGGGTGTCGGCGGCCAGCACGACACTGAGCGCCGCACCGACGGCCATGCCCGACTTGAGCAGCGGCAGCGTCGAGAGGGCGTAGCCGAAGACGAACGCGAGCGCGACAGCCAGGGCGATCGTCCACCCGGTGCCGAGCCCGATCGCGGTGCCGATCATCAGACCGGCGATCTCGCCGATCGCACACCCGGTGAGGCAGTGCAGCGTGGCGCTGGCCGCCATCGCGTTCACCCCGGATCCGCCGCCGTGCGCGGAGTGGTCGCCGTGGCCCCCGTGCATCGCGTGCTGATGTCCGGCGTGGTCGTGCCCGGCGTGCAGGTGCTCGTCATGCGACATCATGTCGCTCCCTTGCTCGATCGTTCGGTGTTCCTACGCCTCAATTCATACCCCATGGGGGTATGTAATCGCAAGTGATATCTGCCTCGGGAGCCCGCTTTGTCCAACCGCTGACGACTCCCTAAGGTGTGCGGTGTGTGGACAGCGCGAGGACGGCGGCGGACGACCCGGGTTGTCGCGCGCGCCGGTCTGCTGGCGGCGGTCTTGGTCACGGTCGCCGGCCTGCTGGCCATGCACGCGCTGAGCCTGCACGGCACCGGCACCGACGGCGAGCACGGCACCTTGAGCCTGCCCGCCGCACACGTCGAGCACACCCACGCTCTCGACCACGCGGCCACCGGTGCCGCCGACCACACCGGTCACCAGGGCGGGGACGAACATACGGCGATGGTGCTGTGCGCGGCGTTCCTGCTCGCCGCAGGCGCGCTGCTCCTTGGCGGGCTGTGGCGGCGTACTCCTGCCTGGTGGTTCTCACGGGCGCGGTCCTGGTCACGGACCATCGGGTCGACGCCCTTCACCACACCTCCAGCGACAGGCCCACCACCGGAGTGGGCCTACTCCGTCATCAGGTGCTGAGCGGCCCTGGACCCACCCGCCACCGCGGGTAGGTCAGCGATGCCCGAGACAGCACATGACAAGGAGAACCAACAGATGCGTATGCAACGACCCCTCATCCGCTCGACCTGGGCCGCGGCCGGCCTGGCCGTACTGCTCACCCTGTCCGCCTGCGGCGGCAGCGACGAGGAGGCAGAGAAGCCCCAGAAGCTCTCGGAGACCGAGTACAACAAGGCCGACGTCACCTTCGCGACCGAGATGATCCAGCACCACGCCCAGGCGATGGCGATGGTCGACCTGACGATGGACCGCACGCTCGACCCCGAGGTCCAGGAGCTGGCCGACGCGATCCGCGCGGCGCAGAGCCCCGAGATCGAGACGATGTCCGGCTGGCTCCTGCAGTGGGGCGAGGACGTGCCCGCGACGATCCGCGACCACGTCAACGGCGGCCACGAGGGTCACGGCGACGACGGTGACAGCAGCATGTCCGACTCGATGGAGGGCATGGACGCGGACATGCCCGGGATGATGTCGGCCGACGACATGGACGCCCTGGAGAAGGCCTCCGACGCCGAGTTCCAGGACATGTGGCTGGAGATGATGGTCGAGCACCACGAGGGTGCTGTCGAGATGTCCGAGATCGAGCAGGGCGAGGGCCGGTTCAAGCCGGCCGTCGACCTGGCCGGGACGATCATCGAGTCCCAGTCGACCGAGATCGACACCATGGAGAAGCTCCTCGGCTGAGGATCCCGACAGGGGCAGGGCCCGCAGCCGCGGGCCCTGCCTTCTCAGGCCGCCCGACGGGCCACGTACGCAGCCCCGAACAGCACCGCCACCAGCAGGATCGTGCCGAGCGCGAGCGCCGGATATCCGGCCAGGTCGACGACGACGCCCGACACCGCCCCGGCGGCGGCAGCGGCGACGCCCATGATCAGGTCGGCGGTGCCCTGGACGTCGGCACGCACCTCGAGCGGGGTGTGATCGGCGACCGAGGTGGCGGCCGCGATCGTGGCCAGCGACCAGCCGAGACCGAGCAGGAAGAGCCCGGCGAAGATCCGCCCCGAGCTGCCCTCCGGCGCCGCGGCGCACAGGACCAGGGACACCAGGAGCACCCCGCCGCCCAGCGCCATCACGTCGGCCCGGCCGACACGGTCGGCGAGCCAGCCGGCGACCGGCGCGAAGGCGAACATGCCCAGGACGTGCCCGCTGATCACCAGTCCGATGATCTCCAGGCCGGCGCCGCCGTGCTCCATGTGGAGCGGGGTCATCACCATCACCGCCACCATCGTGGCGTGCGCCGCGGCCTGCCCGACGACCGCCGCCGCCAGCGCGGGACGCTCCCGGATGACGGCGATCGCGCGGCGCCAGCTCGTGGTCTCGACAGGCTCGACCACCGGCGAGGAGTCCGTGGCCGGAGCACCCTCCCGGGCGACCAGCAGCGGGTCGGGTCGCAGGAAGACCCCGACCACCAGCGCTGCGGCCAGCATCCCCATCGACCCGATCGCGAACGGACCGGTGAGCACCGGGATCCCGACGGCGTCGGAGAAGATCTCGGCGACGCCGGTCAGGTTGGGGCCGATCACCGCACCGAACGTCGTGGCCCAGACCACGACCGACAGCGCCCGCGCACGGCTCCTGGCGGGCGCCAGGTCAGTGGCTGCGTAGCGCGCACCGTTGTTCGCCGCGGTGGTCGCACCCAGCAGCAGCGCCCCGACCAGCAGCAGGATCATCGAGCCGACCACGCCGGCCAGCACCGCCAGCAGCCCACCGGCCGCCCCGAGCAGGTAGCCCGCCACCAGCCCGAACCGACGCCCACGCGCGTCCATCACCCGCCCCAGGACGTAGGCAGCCAAGGCGGCGCCGAGCACCTGGGTCGTCTGGGAGAGACCGGCCATCGACTCCGAGCCGGACAGGTCGCGCGCGAGCAACGAGGCGGTCGCGATACCGATCGTGATGCCCATCGCGCCGACCGCCTGGGTGGCGACCAGAGTGAGGATGGTGCGCTTCTGGACCGCGGCCACCGAAGCCGGAGCGGCCAGCGTCACCGCTCACGCGCCGGCAGCTCCAGGGCCTTCCAGACCGCGGCCCAGACCTCCTTGGGCGGGACGCCGTCGTCGAGGGCCTCCTGGGCGGTGCGCCCGCTCAGTTCGCCCATGACGAACTGGCGCGCCCACGCTCGCGCGTAGCCCGCGCCGAGCGCCTCATCCATCCGGGACCAGAACTCCGTGTGTCTCATCGCCCCGAATGCTACTCAGCCTCGGTCGGGCCGACGGGCGAGGACGTCGAGCCAGACGTCGCCGAGGCGTCCGTCGGCGTGCCCGACCTCCAGCACCTCCCACCCGGCCTCGGTCAGCGCCTCCCGGAGCGCGGGCTCGCGCCAGTAGACGAAGAGGCGGGGAGCCTCGATGTGCCCGCGGTCGGTCCACTCCTCGCCGTCGCCCTCCTTCATCGACACGTGCAGCGCACCGCCGGGGCGGGTCACCTCGGCGAGCCGGGCGAGCACCGTCCGGAGGTCGTCGCGGGCGACGTGCAGCAGCGTCGCCGAGGCCCAGACCGCGGCATAGGGGACGTCGGGGTGGACCGGGTCGCGCAGGTCGTCGACCAGCGGGTCCAGGCAGGCAGCGGCGTACCCCTGCTTGCGCAGGTGCGCCACGAACCCTTCGCTGATGTCGGTGCGCCGCACCCGCACTCCCCCGGCTTCGAGGGCCTTCGCGTCATGGCCCGGCCCGGTGCCGATCTCGAGCACGTGGTCGCCGGGCTCGAGCACGGCCAGGAACCTGTCCAGGACCGAGCGGGTCTCCTCGGAGAACGAGCTGCCCTGGACGTACGTCGCGACGCCGGCGTCGTAGGCGGCGACGGTCGCCCGCTTGGCGGCCGAGCGTACGTCCCACAGGTGGTGGACGACGTCGTGGAGGTGGTAGCGGCCCAGCGACTCGACGCTGAACACGTCGCCGTTGGACCGGGTGCCGCGGCGACCCCAGGCGTCCGGCGGGACCTTCTCGTAGATCGTCGCGATCTCGTCGGCCGCGTCCATCAGCTGCTCCGCGACGACAGCCGGGTCCTGGCCGGCGTAGTCCTCCTCGCGGGCGGTCACGTCCTGGTCCCAGTTGGCGAAGCGCGGCTCGTCCTCGGTCAGCATCTGCTGCAGCCGCTCGGCGAAGATGCGGTGCACGTCGCGTACGTGTGCTCCGTACTCCAGCGCCGACCACACCCCGGGACGGGGGCGTTCGCGGGCGTTGTCGGCGGCCAGGTAGATCTCCCAGTAGGTCGCGTTGTCCCGCACGATCTCGGGGAGCTGGTCCGCGGTCACGGCACCGGCGATGAAGCCACACTCCGGGCAGGGCCGGTCGAGGACCCAGGTCCAGTCCTTGGTGTCGGGCTCGATCGCTTCATATGTCATGACGTCAATCTTGACGGCCCATCAGAAACGTCACGAGGGAGATCCTGCCTGTGAGACGCGACTTGCTGCCGCTCAGGTGAGCAGTAGGGAGTCGAGCCGGCGCCGCACGACGACGAGGCCGATCGCGCCGAACGCCAGCAGATAGACCACCGAGACCAGCGAGCCCCACGACGGCACCCCGAGCGTCAGCTCTCGACACAGCACGACACCGCGGTAGAGCGGCGTGACCTCCACGATCCAGCGCAGCCACTCCGGATAGGCGGTGACCGGGAAGAAGGTCGCGCTGAACAGGAACATCGGCATCATCGCGAGGGTGACCTTCTCGAAGTCCTGCCAGGAGGTCATGTAGGTCGTCAGAGCCATGCCGACAGCCCCGAAGGCCGACCCGATGAGCAGCGCCGCCGGGACCACCAGGAGCGCCCACCAGGAGTGGACCAGGTCCATCGCGACCATGATCAGCAGGAACGCGGTCACGTAGATCCCGCTGCGCAGCTGGTTCCAGAGGATCTCGCCGACCGCGATGTCGACCGTACGCAGCGGGGTGGCCAGCATCTGGTCGTAGAGCTTGTTGTACTTCAGCTTGAAGAAGAAGTTGAACGTCGCATCGAGCAGCGACCCGTTCATCGCCGAGGCCGCGATCATCCCGGGCGCGACGAACTCGCGATAGTCGACCGGCTTCCCGGCGTACTCGAAGCCGACCACCATCGCGCCCACGCCGATGCCGATCGAGAACAGGTAGAAGACCGGTTCCAGGAAGCCTGTGATGAAGACCAGCCAGGCGCGCCGGTAGACCAGGATGTTGCGCCACAGCAGCAGCCGAGCGGCCTCGCCGCCTCGCAGCGGCCGGGCGACGGTGGCGCCAACCGCGGCGGTGAACAGCGCCATCTCAGGAGACCAGCCTCTCGCCGAGCCTGCGCACGGCGAGCCACCAGCACACGCCCGCGAGCAGCCCGAGATAGCCGACATGGACCGCGGCCAGCGCCCAGTCGATCTCGCCCAGCGCGAGCATCCGGGTCAGGTTGACCCCCTGCCACAGCGGCGAGGCCATCGCGACCTTCTCCAGCACCGGCCCGAGGTTGGCGACGGGGAAGAACGTGCCGGAGAAGAGCGTCAGCGGGATCATCCCCAGCCGGAAGATCAGCGCGAAGGACTCCTCGCCCTTGATCGAGAGCGAGAACAGCAGCACCGGCGTCCCGAAGGCCAGCACGACCAGCCCCTGCACCAACCACGCCGTCAGCACGCCCCACCACGTCTCGAAGACCCCGAAAGGCGCCAGGACCAGCAGGAAGACCCCGCAGGCGAACAACGTACGCAGCATCAGGAAGCCCAGCTGGGCCAGCACGATGTGGGACGCGGTGAGCGGCGAGGCGATCATCGAGAAGTAGATCCGCTGCCACTTGACCATCCCGTAGACCGGATAGGTCATTTCGGAGAAGGCGATCGTCATCGCGTGGGCAGCGACCATGCCCGGTGCGACGAACGCCAGATAGGAGTCGGCACCCTCGAGGGTGGCCGGATCGGCCTCCACGAATCCTCCGAGCAGCACGCCGAGTGCCAGCACGTAGAAGAAGGGCGTGACGAAGGTCGTGATCACCCCGCCCTTCCAGGTGCGTGCCAGGACGGTGAGCCAGTAGTCGCCCATCCGCAGGGCGCCGTAGACCAGCCCGGCGGGAGCCGTCGGCGGGGTCGCCGGTGCCGCGTCGGCGTAGTCGGTCATCAGTCCACCAGGGTCCGGCCGGTCAGGTGCAGGAAGACGTCCTCGAGCGAGGAGCGCCGCACGAGGGTGGCCACCGGCGACAGGTCGCGGCTGTGGACGGCCTCGATGACCGCCTCGCCGTCGTCGCTGTAGAGCAGCAGCCGGTCGGGCAGCACCTCGACCCGCTCGGCGAGGTCCTCGACCTTGGCCGCCAGCGCCTCGTGCTCACCGACGCCGAAGCGCAGCTCGGCGACCTCGCGCGTGGAGTGCTGCTGGATGAGTCCCAGCGGCGTCCCGTGGGCCACGATCCGGCCCTGGTCCATGACCACGAGCTCGTCGCACAGCTGCTCGGCCTCGTCCATGTAGTGGGTGGTCAGCAGCAGGGTCACGCCCGCCTGCTTGAGCCGGAAGAGCCGGTCCCAGATGACATGGCGGGCCTGGGGGTCCAGGCCGGTGGTCGGCTCGTCGAGCACCAGGATCTCGGGTCGGTTGATCAGGCTCCGGGCGATCGTCAGCCGTCGCTTCATGCCGCCGGAGAGGTCGTCGACCTTGGCCTTGGCCTTGTCGGTGAGCTGGACGAAGTCGAGCAGCTCCTCGATCCGACCCTTCACCTCGGCCCTCGGCAGCCCGAAGTAGCGCCCGTAGACGAAGAGGTTGTCGTAGACGTTGAGCTCGACGTCGAGGGTGTCCTCCTGCGGGCACACCCCGAGCCGCGCCTTGATCTTCGGCCCTTCCTTGGCCGGATCCATCCCGAAGACCCGCAGCTCTCCCCCGCTGGGCGGCGAGACACAGCAGATCATCCGCATCGTCGAGGACTTGCCGGCGCCGTTGGGGCCCAGGAAACCGAAGGCCACACCGGGGCGCACGGACACGTCGATGCCGCGTACCGCCTCGAAGTCACCGAAGGACTTGCGCAGCCCGCGCGCCGAGATCATCAGGTCCTCACCCACGTCGGCAAAGACTAGATCAACCCCGCTGCCACTGGATCAACCCTGCTGTCTCTGGCGCCGGTTGTAGTCGCGCATCCGCTGCGGTACGCCCACGACCGCGGCGTCGTAGGAGGGGACCTGGTGCTGGTTGGCGAACTTGTGCGCCCACTGCGCCGACGGCACTCGCCGCCGGGTCCACTCGCCGTCGTGCGCGACCAGCAGCAGGGTCACCTCGCTGACGACGGTGCGTGGCTCGACGAACCCCTCGACCCCGCGTCGGGTCTTGACGAACTGCTCGAGATGCTGCTGGTCGGCGGAGTCGGCGGCGCGCACCCTTGTGGATCCGGTGTAGCTCTCGCCCGTCGGACGGCTCATGCGCGTCCCGCGGCGTCGGAGGCGATCGAACAGGCTCACGCACCAATTGTGCATGCCGATGCCCAACGCCGTCAGCGATAACCAGTTGGGCGCCCACTCAGTGGTCGCCTATGTTGGAGCCTTTGACCCCGTGCCCCCATCGAAGCCTGCCGCTGACGGAGAAGCGATGAACCAGCCATGCCCGTAGACGACCTCGACGCGGAGCGCGCCCATCTGGCTGCCTCCCGGAACGATCTGGCCCGGATGCGGCGGAAGGTGGAGTCGCTGGACTCCTCCACGGCCGGCAACTGGGTCAGTGCCGAGATCCTCGACGCCACCCTCGCGCAACGCCTGGAGCAGCTGGCCGACGATCCGGACGTACCGCTCTTCTTCGGCCGGATCGACCGGAGCGAAGCCGTGGGAGGGGAGTCCTTCCACATCGGGCGGCGCCACATCTCCGACAGCGCGGGCGACCCGATGGTGGTCGACTGGCGGGCTCCGGTCAGCGTCCCGTTCTACCGGGCGTCGCGGACCGAGCCGATGGGGCTCGCGCACAGGCGGCGCTACGGGTTCTCCCACGGGGAGCTGACGGCGTTCGAGGACGAGTCGCTGACCGAGGTAGGGGCCGGCCAGGAGCACTCGGCGATCCTGGAGGCCGAGATCGAGCGGCCGCGCGTGGGGCCGATGCGCGACATCGTGGCCACCATCCAGCCCGAGCAGGACGTCCTGGTCCGCGCCGACCTGTCCCAGACGATCGTCGTGCAGGGTGCGCCGGGGACGGGGAAGACGGCCGTGGGGCTGCACCGGGCCGCGTACCTCCTCTACGCGCACCGCGACCAGCTGACCCGGCGCGGTGTCCTGATCATCGGCCCCAACGCCTCGTTCCTGCGCTACATCCGCGACGTGCTTCCCGCGCTGGGTGAGATCGAGGCCAAGCAGGCGACGATCGCGGAACTGGTCGCCCTCCACGGCGCCGTCCGCGCGGAGGAGCCGGCCGCGGTGGCGACGCTGAAGGGCGACGTACGCATGGCCGACGTGCTCCGCCGAGCGGTCTGGTCCCACGTCGGATCGCCGGAGGAGGCTCTGGTCGTCCCGCGCGGCTCGCGACGCTGGCGGGTGCCGTCCTCAGAGGCGCGGGAGGCGCTGGAGGGGCTGCGCGCCAACGATCTCAGGTACGCGGCGGCCCGGGCCCTGCTCCCGCGCGCCCTGGCCCACCGGGTGCTGGTGCAGATGGAGCGCTCGGGCGACTCGCCTGACGACCGGGTGCACGACGCGGTGGCCCGGGCGAAGCCGGTCAAGGACTACGCCGCCGCGCTCTGGCCCGACCTCAAGCCCGCGAAGGTACTGTTCCGGCTCTTCACCGACGCCGCCTGGCTCGCCGAGGTGGCCTCGGGGGTGCTCACGGAGACGGAGCAGGAGGCACTGCTCTGGGAGAAGCCGCCGCGCTCGGCCGGCACGGCGCGCTGGTCGCTGGCCGACCTGGTGCTCCTCGACGAGATCGCCGACCTGCTCGACCGCACACCGTCGGTGGCCCACATCGTCGCCGACGAGGCCCAGGACCTCTCCGCGATGATGCTGCGCGCGCTCGGCCGCCGCTCGACCACGGGGTCGCTGACGATCCTGGGCGACCTCGCCCAGGCGACCACGCCGTGGGCCTCCTCGTCCTGGGCCTCCGCGCTGAAGCATCTCGGCAAGCCCGACGGCCACGTCGAGCAGCTGACCCGCGGCTTCCGCGTCCCCGCCGACGTGATCGCGTACGCAGCCCGCCTCCTCCCCCACATCGCCCCCGACCTGGAGCCGCCGGTCGCGGTGCGCCGCACGCGCGGCGACCTGACCTTCACCAGCTCCTCGGTCGTGGAGGCGCTCGGGGCTGCCCTGGAGCGGCCCGGGTCGGTGGGGCTGATCGTGCCCGACGCCGCGCTGGCGGACGCCCGTGCCGAGCTGACCGAGGCCGGGCTCGGCTTCGCCGAGATCGGGGTGTCTGCCGACGAGGAGACCGAGTTCGACGCCCACCTCGACCTCGTACCCGCCTCGCTGGCGAAGGGGCTCGAGTTCGACCACGTGGTCGTCTCCGACCCGGTCGGGATCGTCGCCGGTGAGCCGGACCGTGACACCGGCCTCCGCCGCCTCTACGTATGCCTGACCCGCGCGGTCACCTCCCTGGTCGTACGCCACTCCGACCTCCCCGGCGGCCTCCCCGAAGAACTCGGTGGCGTCCCGGAGCGGGTTGGTGCGAAGGTGGGCGCATGATCGACACCCGACCTGATCCGCTGGTGAAGGCCGAGTGGCCGCTGCACACCGAGCGCCTGGTGATCCGCCGGATGGTGCCCGCCGACATCGAGCCGACCTGGGCCTTCCGCGGGCTTCCCGAGGTGGCTGAATGGGTGACGACCGCATTCGCGGACCTCGAGGCCTACCGCAAGGTCTTCGAGCACCCCGACGTCATCGGCCCCGCCCTGGTGATCGAGCGTGACGGCGTCATCGTCGGCGACCTCATGCTGCGGATCACCGAACCGTGGTCGCAGACCGAGGTGCGCGAGCGGGCCAACGGCACCCAGGCCGAGCTCGGCTGGACGATCGACCCGGCCCACCAGGGCAACGGCTACGCCACCGAGGCCGTACGCGCCGTGCTCGACGCCTGTTTCGGCCCGCTGGGTCTGCGTCGCGTCGTCGCGGAGTGCTTCGCCGACAACGAGGCCTCCTGGCGACTCATGGAGCGCCTCGGGATGCGCCGCGAGTCGCACACCGTCAAGGACTCCCTGCACCGCACCCGCGGCTGGCTCGACGGCCTCTCCTACGCGATCCTCGCCGAGGAGTGGACCACCGTCAGTCGCTGAGTGCCGCCGCGATCGCGGCCTCGCAGTGCAGCCTGGTCGTCGGGAACAGCGGCACACCTGCGTACGTCTCGATCGGCAGCAGCAGCTCGATCTCGGTGCAGCCCAGGACGACGCCCTCGCAGCCGGCGGCGACGAGACGATCGATGACCTCGATGTACGCCTGCCGGGAGCTGTCCAGGAACGTCCCCAGGCACAGCTCCTCGTAGATGATCCGGTGGACGGTCTCCTGGTCCGCCTCGGTGGGGACGGTGACCTCCAGGCCGTGGCCACGCAGCCGGTCGGCGTAGAACGGCTGCGACATCGTGAAGCCGGTCCCGAGGAGCCCCACCCGCCTGACGCCTGAGGCGTTGACCGCGGCCGCCGTCGTGTCACCGAGATGCAGGAACCGCTCCCCGTACGTCTCCTCCAACGCCCCGGCCACCTTGTGCATCGTGTTGGTGGCCAGCACGATCACCTCCGCCCCGGCGTCACTGAGCGTCGCCGCCTCCTCGGCGAGGCGCTCCCCCGCCCGCTCCCACTCGCCGGCGACCTGCATCTCCTCGATGTCGGCGAAGTCCACCGACCGTACGAGCAGGTCCGCCGAGTGCAGCCCACCGAGCCGCTTCGCGGCGATCTCGTTGAGCAGGCGGTAGTACTCCGCCGTCGACTCCCAGCTCATCCCACCCAGTACGCCGATCCGTCGCATGCCTTCAGTGTCCCTGGGCGGCCAACACGGCGGCGAGGCCTGCTCGTAGGTCCTCGACGAAGATGTCGGGGGACCTCCATCGAGGGGAAGTGCCCGCCTCGCGAGGGTGTGCCCCAGCGGACGATCTGCCGGTAACGCTGCTCGGCCCACGGGCGCGGGCACCTCTCGACGTCGGCGGGGTAGATCGTGATCGCCGAGGGCACCTCGACCCGGAGCTCGGGGTCGAGCGCGTTGTGGCTCTCGTAGTAGATGCGGGCCGCGGACGCACCGGTCCGGGTCAGCCAGTAGAGCGTGACGTTGTCGAGGATGTGGTCCCGGGAGATCGTCTCGAACGGGCTGCCCTCGGTGTCCGACCACTCGGCGAACTTGTCGAGGAGCCAGGCGAGCAGCCCGACCGGCGAGTCGACCAGCGAGTAGCCGATCGTCTGCGGCCGGGTGGCCTGCTGCTTCGCGTACGCCGCACGGTGCCGCCAGAAGTCGCGGGTCCCCTCGGCCCAGGCCCGCTCCAGCGGCGTGAGCCCGTCCATCGTCAGTCCGGGCGTTCCTTCCGCGAACGTCGTGTGGATGCCGCGCACATGGTCCGGGAACCTGCCGGCGAGCACCGTGGTGATGTTGCCTCCCCAGTCCCCGCCGTGTGCCACGAACTCGTCGTAGCCGAGCCGTCCCATCAGCTCCACCCAGGCGGCCGCGGTCTTCTCGGTCCCCCATCCCGTCACCGCCGGTCTCTCGCTGTAGCCGAAGCCCGGCAGCGACGGCACCACGACGTGGAACGCCGGCACCGCGGCGTCCACGGGATTCGCCAGCTCCTCCACGACGTCGGCGAACCGGACGACGCTGTCGGGCCACCCGTGGGTCAGGAGCAGCGGCGTGGCGTCCGCCCGTGCGGATCTGCGGTGCAGGAAGTGGATCCCCAGACCGTCGATGGTCGTGCGGAACTGACCGATCCGGTCGAGCCGTCCCTCGAACACCCGCCAGTCGTACGAGGTGCGCCAGTAGTCCACGATCTCGACCAGGTCGTCGAGCGGAACGCCCTGTTCCCACCGCCCCCGACCGGTCGCCGCTCGATCGACCGTCTCGGCCTCCGGCAACCGCGCCGCGGCCAGCCGCGCCCGCAGATCGTCGAGATCGGCCTCGGGTGCGTGGGCTTCGAATGCTCGTACGTCGCTGCTCGGGTCGGACATGAGACCTCCTGCCATCGCGGAACCGTCTGTGCCCGGTTCTAGCATTCGCCCCGCAACGGCCGGGTCGGGATCACCCCGTCGGGCGGGCGCGAGCGTCTTCCCAACTACAGGTCACAGGCTCCTCATGGGGGCTCGAGGAGAGACGTACGACCCCGACCTCGCCGTCGACCTTCCAGCCGAGCACGCAGTCGCTGACCGTCCTCCCCATCCAGTAGCCGGTGACCCCACCGGAGGCGACAAAGATCCGCGTCCCCTTCTCCTGCACCTCGAGCCCCGGGAGATCACTGAGGGCCCGTACGCTCGCGCTCGCGTCGTCCGCGCCCAGAGCCGCCTCGAGCCGGGCCTCGGCGTCCTCGGGGACCTCGACCGTCTCAGCAGGAGTCGTATCGACCTCCGGCTTCCTCGGACAGTCGACCTCGTCGGCAGTGTCCCACTCGCGCGGCTCGGACCACTCGAAGCAGCGAGTGGCGGTGTAGATGCTCGAGTGGTCGGGCCAGATCCGGGTCGCACATTCCCAGTTCGTACGGCACTCGTGATGCGCCGTGACCGCCAGCACGATCCGCCGCCCCTCCTCGGGTCGGTCGGTCGCCACCAGGATCTCCACCTCCCCCTGCCGCTCCCCCTCGCGCGCCTGGTCGTAGGCGGTCTTGCCGGGATAGGTCTCCATCGCGTTGAAGATCGCCACGGCACGGGTATGCGTCCGCGCGTCCGCCGGCGACCCCTGAGCCCATGCCCAGACCCCTCCGACGGCTACCACCAGCATCAGCGCAACGACCGCCGGCTCAACCCACGAAGTCTTCACGGCACCAGTCTCGAAGAACCGGCCGTCCCCGGCGTGAGCGCAGATACTCAGTTCGGCGCAGCTGTTTCGGAGCCTGTCCGGTCTAGGGGCGGCGGGTGAACCGGATCGTGCCGTCCGGCAACCGCTCATGGACGTACGCCGGGGCGTGGGCCAGGCGGTGGTGATGGGGACAGAGCAGTGCGCCGTCCTTCAGGTTGGTCTTGCCGCCGGCCGCCCACGGATCGAGGTGGTGGGCGTCGCACCACTCCGGGGGCATGTCACAGCCCTCGGCTTGGCAGCACTTGGCCCGCAACCGCAGTGCCTTGCGTTGGATGGGCTGGAAGAACCTGCTGGCTCGGCCGGCGTCGAGGACCTCACCGTCACCGCCGAGCACCCAGGGGATGATGGTGGCGTTGCACGCCATGCGTCGGGCCTCAGCCGCGGTGATCGTGGTCCCGTTGGTCTCGTCGTAGCCCAGGGTCGCGGTGCCGAGGTCCTTGCGGAGCTCTTCGAGGCTGATGACCACGTTGATGGTGGTGGCGTCGCCACCGTGCCGGGGCAGCGCGGCGGGGTCGAGGGTCTCCAACAGCCGGCCGAAACCCTGCCCCATCAACCGTTCCCACGGCGGCAACGCCGCACCCTTCTCGACCAGTTGCTGTTTGCGGGGCTGGGCGTAGGCCTCGACGAGCCGTTTGAACCGCATCCCGATCGAGGTCGGCAGGACCCCGTCGAACCCGACGGTGCCGTCGTGGTTGTCCCACACCCGGAGCGCTGTCCTCTGCTGGGCGCGTTCTTCCTCGGCGAGCAGGGCCTGGGCTTCGGCGTCTTCGAACCGGGCCGGGTCGATCTCGGCCAGGATCTTCCTGCCAACGATCGCCAGTTCGTTGGCGGTCAGCCGGGTCGCGTAGTCGACCAGGAGTTTCTCAGCCAAGGCCAGGTCCTCGGTGCTGGCGACCGGGTCGGCCTCGATCTTGTCGAGGGCCTTCGTGATCACCCGGGCCTTGTCCGGGGAGACCACGCCGGCAGCAAGGCCATCAGCAACGAGCTCGTACTGGGTGACCTTGGTGGCGAGTTTGATCTGCGACCTGGCCACGGCTTTGTCGACCAAGAGCTCGGCGCGCATCCAGGCCGAGGCGTCCTTGTCGCCGGTCTCCTGGGCGATGTCACCAGACGAGGCGAGGACCCGCAACCGCAGGGCGGCCTGTTGGGTCTGGATGGTCTCCAACCTGGTCAGCAGGTCCTTCTTCGTCGCGGTCCGCCAATAGGCAGGGTCGCTGGCGAGCAGGTCGTGTAGGGAGGACTCGATGGCGGCAAGAGCGGTGTCGATCGCATCACCGGAGTTGCTGCCCCAGTGGTCGACGTCGCGGTCCAGACTCATCGTGTTCCCTCCCTTCCGAGGTGTGTTGTGATGGATCTGATTCTACGCCCTCGAAGAGATACCTAGCCACCTATAGGTGCAGGTCAGAGGCTATTTTCGCGGTGAGCGAACGCGGTCGCTTCTGTGGATGGTAAGTGGCCCGAAGGGCCACCCCTCCACCCCCACAAGCCCCACTGATCCCAGCAAGAACCCCTCCGCGCCACACCCGGGCCGCCGCCCCGATAGCCAGCCAAATCTTTTCTCGACGGTCCCCGGTGTCAAGGACCGCGAAGCGGCCGGCGAA
>NZ_JBIWNX010000011.1:33454-251742 GCF_044767415.1 Nocardioides sp. NPDC101246 | reverse complement strand
ATCAGCTTCCTCTCCTGGTGGAGCGGCCCGCGCCCCCCCCCCCCCCGCCCCGGCCCCCCCCCCCCCCCCGGGCGGGGGGGGGGGGGGGGGGGCCCGGCGGGGGGGGGGCCCCCCCCCCCCCCCCCCCCCCCCTCGCGGCGTCGTTCTCCCCCTCTCGGGCCGGATACCTCCCATAGCAGAAAGCGCGTGGTGTCGGTCACATCCGGCGCCTAACGTCAGCCGCATGAGCATGCAGAGAGTTCTCGTCGTAGGCGCAGGTTTCACCGGCCTCACAGCTGCGATAGCGCTGGGGCGCACAGGGGTCCAGGTCCATGTGATCGACCGGGTCAAGGAATGGGCGCCGGTCGGTCACGGCCTGACGATCCAGGGAAACGCGCTGAAGGTCTTCAAGGATCTCGGCATCTACGACGATCTGATCAGGCGGGCGTGCCCCGAGGACAACGGCGTCACGCTCCGGCTGTCCAACGGCGACCTGCTGATGCACATCAACACACCCCGAACCGGGGGTGAGGACCTTCCTCCGACCATCGGTACGTTGCGTCCGCACCTGCACGAGCTCCTGGTCGCCAAGGCGGAGGAGCACGGCGTGACATTCCAGCTCGGCACCGAGCTGCTCGACTTCGAGAACCGCGGGGAGACGGCTGCTGCGACGCTCTCCGACGGCACGCAGGAAGAGTGGGATCTGGTCATCGTCGCCGAGGGAATCCGCTCGAAGACCCGTGCCAAGCTGGGGATCAGCGAGGAGCAGGCATCCTCGGGGCTCGGCATCTGGCGCGGCCTCGCGGCGCGCACTCCCGAGATGGATGGGGAGATCTTCTTCCCGACATCCCACGACGGTGGTGCGTACAAGGCGGGGTACACACCGATCAGCGACGACCAGTGCTACTTCTTCGTGCTCTGCCCGCCGATCCGCCCCGAGAACGGACTCGAGGACTGGCAGGAGGTCCGACGACTGCTGGAGCCGTTCCACGGATCGTTCGACTTGCTGCGCGACACCATCGTCGAGGACACCTTCCTCAACTTCCAGGAGATCGAATGGATCTTCGTCGACGGCCCGTGGCACCAGGGACGCGTCCTCGCCCTGGGAGAGGTCGTGCACGCCGTCCCGCCACTCATCGCCCAGGGCGCGGCGCAGTGCGTGGAGGACTCCCTCGTGCTGGCCGAGCACATCACTCAGGAAGGTGACCTGGAGGAGCAGCTCAAGGCGTTCTACGAGCGACGGCTGCCGCGTGTCAAGGGTGTCGTCGACGCCTCGATGCAGCTCGCGCGCTGGGAACAGAACCCTGGCTCGTCCCAGGGCCGCGACGGCGAGGTCCTCAACGCGGCGCTCCTCGCGCTCACCGACCCGGCCTGAGGCCACGAGCTCGGTCGGCCCGCCGGTGTGGGCGAGCCGACCGTGCTTGCGTCGGGAGGAAGGTCAAACCTCCCAAGGGTTCTGGTTGATCGGCACGTCCGGTGCGTGCAGATAGGTCGGGAAGATGCCTGCCGGATCCCGGCACTCGCGGATCTTGTTGAGGCGGGCGTACGCCTCGTCGCTCATGAACTTCGCCGGCCGGGAGATGAGATCGCTGTCGCCGAGGTAGGTGCCGGACTTGACGGGCTCGAGCTCGGCGATCCGATCGGTGATCCAGCTGGTCGCAGCCCGTACGTCGGCATCGTCCTCGCCGACGAGATAGGCCGCGAAGTAGATGTCGGACTGGAGGGACAGCGCCATGTCGGGCAGAGCGCGCTGAGGTGCCCGGCCCATGTCGAACCAGATCGCGAAGGACTTGGTCGTCGGCAGTGTCGTGAACGCTGGAGTGATCGCCGAGATGAGTTCGGCGGTCCCGCCGACGAGGTAGGCGCCCTCGGAGACGTAGAAGTGGTTCTCGGGGTTGGCGTTGGTCTGCCGTTCGCGCAGCTCCTCCATGTCCGCGGGAGCGGCGGTGACATGGAACATCGCCTGGCCGAGGTACGGCGAGGTCTCCAGCGGGGCGAGCGCGGCTCTGCCTTCCTCCGCGGTGGGCGCAAAGCTCAGGCCGTCCACGACGAGGACCGGTCCTTCGTAGTCGAGGAAGGGCAGGGTGGCGGCGTCGAGGTTGACCATCACCAGCTCGACGGAGTCGTCCAGGTCCCAGCGGGTCTCGTGCATCCAGGCCAGGACTTCGGGGGCGACCGCGGCAGGGTAGATCTGCATCGAGCTGGTGAGCGCCGTGTAGCGCGGGCGGGTCTGCAGGTGGAAGGTCACCACCACGCCAGGGAAGGCGGGCCCGGCGCCACGTGCCGCCCAGTACAGGTCGGAGTTCTGCTCGGCATCGCAGCGCAGCACCTCGCCTGATGCCGTGACGACGTCCACCGCGACGACCGACTCGGTCGCCCAGCCCCAGCCGCGGCAGTTCCAGCCCATACCGCCCTGGAGGAGGAAGCCGCCGATCCCGACCGTGGGGCAGTGACCGCCGTTGAAGAACCGGCCGTGTGCCGCCAGCACGGGGTCGAGGTCGCTGCCCCCGCGCACCGCAGGGCCTGCGCTGACGATCCCCGTCACGTCGTCGTAATCGATGGCGGCGAAGGCGGCGAGATCGACGAGCAGGGCGTCGTTCTGGACGCTCCAGACGATCCAGCTGTGACCGCCGGCTCGGGTGGTGACCGACCAACCTCGTTCGTGCGCCAGCCGGACGCCTCGTACGACGTCGTCGACGTCAGCGGCCTGCAGGACGGCGACCGGCAGCCGATCGGTGGGACGTCGTCGATTGAAGACGCGGCTGTGGACGGCGTCGTCGAAGCCGGGATCGCCGGCGGCGACGAAGCGGCCCTTCCAGCCGGAGCGGATGTCGTCGTTCGAGTCGGTGGTCACGGGTGCGAACCTAATCTCCGCCCCGACCGCTCGGAAGCCACGAAGCGGGATGTCAGCCATCGACGCTCGCGGTGACGATCGCCACGCGGGCACGGTTGAACCCTCGGAATCGGTGATGCCTGACATCGCCGTCGTGCGATGTCGCTGTCGGCGTGATCACGAGAGAGTGGGCCGCAGGAGGATCGCGATCGTGATCCTCAGGTGCACGAAGAGGAGACAGGATGAAACTCGCGACGGTCCGCGACGGTGCGGTGGCGGTCGAGGGAGATGTGGCGTATCCGCTGCCCGTCTCTGTCTCGGAGCTCGTCGCGGTAGGCCTTCCGCGCGCACTCGAGATCGTGGATCGTGCCCGATCCGGACGCCCCGTCCCATTCGCCATGGAGGACCTGCTCCTGCCCTTCAGGCCGGCGGCGATCCGTGACTTCGTGACGTTCGAGAGCCATGTGGAGGGAGTCCGGCGCAGCGTCGACAACGCGACCGGTGTGCCGGAGGCTTGGTACGACGCGCCGACCTTCTACTTCACCAACCCTCATGCTCTCTATGGGCCGGGGCAGCAGGTCCCGCGTCCGCTCACGTGCCGCGCGCTCGACTTCGAGCTCGAGGTCGGGGTCGTCGTCGGGGCCGGGGGTACGTCGCTCAGTGAGGGCGAGGCGGACGCCGGCATCTTCGGCTACACCATCTTCAACGACTGGTCGGCGAGAGATCTGCAGTCTCGCGAGATGCAGGTGGGTCTGGGCCCTGCCAAGGGCAAGGACTTCGCGAGCTCGATCGGCCCGTGGATCGTCACGGCCGACGAGCTCGCCCCCTATCGCCGAGCCGACGGTCATCTCGACCTCGACTGCTGGGTCGCGGTCAACGGTGAGCTCGTGGGCCAGGACCGGTTGTCGAACATGAACTGGACCTTCGCCGAGATGATCGCGTACGCCTCCCGGGACTCGCTCGTCGTGCCGGGTGACCTGCTTGCGTCCGGCACCACTGGGGGAGGTGGCTGCCTTGCAGAGCTCTGGGGCCGCTCGGGCACTCAGACTCCGCCGCCGCTGGAGCCTGGCGACGTGGTGACGATGGAGGTCGCAGGTATCGGCACCCTGACGTCATCGGTCATGGTCCCTCGACGCCTCCCGTGAGGGGCCGGCATCGATACCAGTCATCGCAATCGACGGGTTCCGCGGCGCTGCGACAGGCGGCACAGTGGCGAGCATGTTCGAGTACTTCACTGGACCCAAGTACGTCTGGAACCTCGGTGTGTGTGCGACGCTGAACAACGGCGGTGCGATCGACGAGGTGGACCGAGCCTGCCGTCCGGCGCGGGAGGCTCCCGATGTCGACTCCGGCAGCAGGATCTTCATGCAGTCGTGGAAGGCGGTCGCAGACCAGGTCGCTGACCAGGCGCGCGCATCCGAGGCCGCCGGTCACCTGCGCACTGCCGGCCAGCAGTGGTATCGCTCGGGCCTCTACGTCTGCCAGGCCGAACGGATGCTCAGCAACACCGACCCTGGGCGCCGGGAGTTCTACCAACAGGCGCTGGACGCCTTCGAGAAGGTCTTCCAGCTCGCGGACCCGGCGACCACCCGTGTCGAGGTGTCGTTCGAGGACACCACGCTGCCGGCGTACTTCTCCAACGCCAGCAAGGACGGCGAGGCGGTCCCGTGCGTGATCATGTGGAACGGTCTGGACTCCACCAAGGAGCACATGTACGTCTCGGGCTGGGCCCAGGAGATGCGCGAGCGTGGCGTCTCGGTGCTGATGGTCGACAACCCCGGGTCCGGCGAGGCGCTCCGCTTCCAGGGCCTCACCTCGCGGATCGAGTCCGAGGAGTGGGCGAAGGCCCAGATCGACTGGCTCGAGTCCCGCCCCGACGTCGACACCGATCGGATCGGTCTGGTCGGGTGGTCGCTCGGCGGCTATTACGTCCCGCGGGCAGCGGCGTTCGAGAAGCGGGTCAAGTTCATCGCCGTCTGGGGTGCCAACCACAACTGGGGCGAGGTGCAGAAGAAGCGCCTGCAGCGCGAGGGTGAGAACCCGGTGCCGCACTACTGGGAGCACGTGCTGTGGGTGTGGGGCTTCGAGGAGATCGACGCGTTCATCGAGTACGCCGAGGGCATCAACCTGGAGAACGTGGTCGACAAGATCACCGTGCCCTTCCTGATCGCACATGGTGAGAACGACCGGCAGATCTCCGTGGACTACGCACGCCGGTCTCACGACCTGGCGGTCAACAGCCGGAAGCGTGAGCTGCGGATCTTCACCGTCGAGGAAGGCGCGGCCGAGCACGTCGGTCTCGACCACATGCCGCACATCAACGCGTACGTCGCCGACTGGGTCGAGGACACCCTCGCCGAGCTGCTCGCCCCGTCCTGAGGAGCCGGCCCCTGTCGCTCAGCGTGACACGGGGTCGTCTGGGGACATGTCGGGGCGCCCTACCGGATGGGCCCGGTCCAACAGCTCGACGAGGTTTCCTTCGAGGTCTGCCACGAAACTCATCCGGACCCCGGGTTCCGGCGACGGCTGAGGGGCCATCTTCTCGGTTCCCCCCGCAGCCAGGGCCCGCGCATGGACCTCGTCGACGTCGTCCACACGGAGGCAGACGTGTCCGTACCCTCGCCGCAGTAGTGCCTCGTTGGGGTCCGCAGGTGTCGGCGACCTTTGCGAGCCTCTGCGCTGAAGAAGCTCGATGGCACCCCCACGGCCGTCGATGAGAAACATCCCACGGAGGCCGATGGCGTCGAGTTCGAACGGGAAGGCCGTGGCCAGGTCGAACACGGTGGAGTACCACGCCGCGACGGCGTCGAGGTCACCGACGCTCAGCCCGACGTGGTCGATGTCGATGCTCAAGGAATGTCCTCTCGCGTGTGCCGGGAAGTCGGCGTCAACCGAGGACCGAACCGCCGCCGTCGACCACGAGGTTGATGCCGGTGATCCAGGTCGCCTCGTCGGAGGCGAGGAAGACCGCGGCGTTGACCACATCGTCCGGTCGGCCCACACGCTGGAGCGGGATCCGGTCCCACGTGGCCTTGAGAGGCGGCGGAGGGGAGTCGACCAGGAACTTGGTCGCCGGGGTCTCGACGAAGCCGGGGGAGATGCAGACGGCACGGATGCCGTGCGGGCCGCCTTCGACGGCGAGCTGCTGGGTCAGGTTGATCACCCCGGCCTTGGCGGCGCCGTGAGCGTTCTGCGGCATGAACTCGACGCCGCGAGTCCCGGCGATCGACCCGATGTTCACGATGACGCCGCCGCGCTCCTTGAGATGCTTCCACGCAGCGCGAACGGCATAGAAGACGATGTTCAGCTCCATGTCGATCGCGAACTCCCAGTCCTCCACCGAGATCTCGTCGATCGCGCCGAACCGCTGGATCGAGGCGTTGTTGTACAGGATGTCGAGGCCGCCGTACGTGGAAGCGGCACCGTCGATCCATGCGGCGACGGCGGCAGGGTCTCCGGCGTCGACCGGGGCGCTGCCAGAGATCTCGCCACCCTCCGACCTGACGATCGAGAGCGTCTCCTCCAGCCCCTCGACGTCGATGTCGCAGCCGACGACCTTCGCGCCTTCCGCAGCGAACCTGCGCGCAGCCTCCCGACCCATGCCGGCCCCGATGCCGGTGATGGCCGCAACCTTCCCGTCCAGGCGTCTCATGTTCCCCTCCTGTGATGTTGGCGCGAGCAGCGCACTCATGAGGACATCCTTGCCAGAAGGTCGGAACACGACCAGTCAGTCGTGTCGATACCTGCGATCACGAAAGGTGAGTCGCCCGTCACAGAGTGACGTGCCCCTGAGCACAGTGCCACTGTGGCGTACTCGGCGGAGACGGGGAATCAGTCCAGTTTGCTCCCGATCGCCCGCAGTGCTTCGTCACGGGCATCCAGGACGTGTGAGTGAGCGATGGAGGCGGCGCGCTCGGCGTCGCGGTCGCGGACCGCATCGACGATCACCTGGTGGTCGGCGAGGGCCTGGTCCCGTCGTTCCTGGGTGTGGTTGGTGAAGAGGCGGTAGCGCGCCATCTGGTTCGCCACCTGATCGTGGAGTCGGAGAGCCCAGGTGTTGTCGGCGATGGCGCCGACCTTCGCGTGCAGTGCCTTGCCGAGGTTCATCGCGTCGTCGGCGAAGGTCACCAACGCGGCGTTGCGCGCCACGATGCCTTCGAGTTCGGTGATGTCGTCGGATGTCGCCCGGTTGGCCGCGGCAGCCGCCATCATCGACTCGAGTGCGGCCCGCACCTCGTAGAGCTCGGCGATGTCGCGAGCATCGAGCTTGGGCACGAAGACACCGCCGGTGGCGTGCTGGTCGAGCAGGTTCTCCGCGATCAGCCGTCGCAGGGCCTCGCGCAGCGGGGTCCGTGAGATGTCGAGCTCGGTGGCGAGCTGGGGCTCGTAGAGCCGTGTCCCGGGCTCCAGCTCGAGCTCCAAGATGCGTCGCTTGAGCTCTTCGTAGGCGTATTGCCCGCCCGATGGGCGAGCCATGGATTTCTCTGTCATGGCGATTCGCGGTCGAGGCTACCCGACCGGCTGCCCGAGAGGGGTCCGGAACCCGGCGCCTTCGCCTTGGCAACAGCCCCTGCGTGCATGTATACATGTACACAGACACGTCAACGCCCCGTATGCAAGGAGCCCGCATGATCGCTCTCGTCGTCTCCGTCCAGGTCGAGCCCGGATCCCGGTCGGACTTCCTCGCCGCCATCGAGGCGAACGCCCATGCGTCCTTCAACGACGAGCCGGGCTGTCTCTACTTCGATGTCGTCTGCGATCAGAAGGACGATCATCACTTCTTCTTCTACGAGTTGTACGCCGACGAGGCGGCCGTCGAGGCGCACCGGGCGGCGCCTCACTTCAAGGTCTGGCGGGAAGCTGCCGCGGCCTACGTCGTTCCCGGTTCGCAGGTGAACTGCCTCGCCGACCAGCTCTTCCATCACGCCTGATCCGCCCCGAAGGAACCACCATGTGCAAGCAACCCGAAGCCCCGAACATGATCATCCGCCCGAACGAGGTCGAGCCGTTCGACCGCGGCGGCGGCGTCGCCACGATCCCGTACGTCGGGAAGTGGAACAGCGACCGGAACCTGGTCACCACCGGCCAGACCGTCTTCCAGGTCGGCCGCGGCCTGCCCCTGCACAGCCACAACGTCGAGGAGTCGGTGCTGATCCTCGAGGGGCAGGCGACGGCGCAGATCGGTGAGGAGACCTTCGACATGGAGGTCGGCGACGCCTCCTGGGTGCCCGCCGGAGTGCCGCACCGCTTCTTCAACCGCGGCGAGGGCGTCATGCGCATCTACTGGGTCTACGGCGGCAGGTACGTCACCCGCACCATGACCGAGACCGGCGAGACCTTCGAGCACCTCTCGGAGAACGACAAGGGAGCGCGCGACCAGTGAGCACCGACCAGCACACCATCGAGGTCCGCAACCCGGCGACCGACGAGATCCTGGCGACCTATCAGCCGCACACTCCCGAGGAGATCGAGGCCCTGGTGGCGAAGGGCGCGGAGGCCGCGGCGGTCTGGGGAGACGTACCGCTCGTGGATCGGGTCCGCGCGGTCGAGCGGCTCGTGGACCAGCTCCGCACCGACCGCACCGCCCTCGCCGAGCAGATCGTGCGGGAGATGGGCAAGCCTGTCGCCGAGGCCTCCGGCGAGGTCGACAAGTCGGCCCTGACGGCGGAGTACTACGCCGCGAACGCCCCCGAGATCCTGGGCCGGGAACAGATCGAGGTGGGGGAGTCGCGGGCGTGGGTCTCCTACGAGCCGCTCGGGCTGCTCCTCGCGGTGATGCCGTGGAACTTCCCGCTGTGGCAGGTCATGCGCTTCGCGATCCCGGCGGTCACCGCCGGAAACGGGGTGCTGCTCAAGCACTCGCCGAACGTGACCGGGTGCGCGCTGGCGATCCAGGAGCTCTTCGTCCGCGCAGGCTTCCCCGAAGGCCTCGTGACCACCCTCGTGATCGCCGAGGCGGACGTCCCCGCGACGACCGAGGCGCTGATCGCCGACGAGCGCATCGCCGCGGTCACCCTCACCGGTAGCAACCGCGCAGGTGCGGCCGTGGGTGCGGCCGCGGGCCGCGCCGCCAAGAAGTCGGTCCTCGAGCTGGGCGGCTCGGACGCCTTCGTCGTGCTCGACGATGCCGACGTGCCCGCGGCTGCGACCGCCGCCGTACGCGCGCGGTTCCACAACGCCGGCCAGAGCTGTGTGTGCGCCAAGCGGTTCATCGTCAGCGCGGCCGTCGCCGCGGAGTTCACCGAAGCGTTCGTCGCCGGTGTGGAGGCGCTCCGGATGGGCGACCCTTCAGCCGAGGGTGTCGACGTCGGGCCGATGGCGCGCGACGACCTACGTGCGAGCCTGACCCGCCAGGTCGAGGAGTCGGTCGCGGCGGGAGCGAAGCTTCTCGCCGGGGGCGGCGCCGCAGAGCGCCCTGGCTACTACTTCGAGCCGACCGTCCTGGCGGACGCACGTCCGGGAATGCCGGTCTTCGACGAGGAGACGTTCGGCCCGGTGGCAGCGATCAGCGTCGCCGCGGACGACGAGGAGGCGATCGCGCTCGCCAACCGGACCGAGTTCGGCCTGGGCCTGAGTGTGTGGACGACCGACGTGGACCGCGGCGTACGCGTCGCCGGCCGGATCACCTCCGGAGCCGCGTTCATCAACGCCATCGTCGCCTCCGACCCGCGGGTGCCCTTCGGTGGCACCAAGAAGAGCGGCTACGGCCGTGAGCTGGCCGGGGTCGGGATGCGCGAGTTCACCAACATGCGCTCCTACTGGGTCGGCGCATGAGTGGGGCCGACGGCGCGCGGGGCCGCGCACTTCTCCTCGAGAACATCCACCCCAGCGCGGTCGAGACGCTCGAGCGGGCCGGCTACGAGGTCCGTCAGCACCCGGCGTCGATGTCGGAGGCTGAGTTGATCGCCGCGCTTCCGGGCGTGTCCTTGCTGGGGATCCGCTCCAACACGAGCGTGAGCGCTGCCGTGATCGAGGTGGCGCCGGACCTTCGGGCACTCGGCTGCTTCTGCATCGGCACCAACCAGGTCGACCTGGAGGCCGCCGCGGCCGCTGGGGTGCCGGTGTTCAACGCGCCCTACTCCAACTCCCGCAGCGTGGTCGAGCTCGTCATCGGCGAGATCATCGCGCTGGCCAGGCGGCTGACCGAGAAGACCCAGCGCATGCACGAGGGCGTCTGGGACAAGTCGGCCAAGGGCAGCCATGAGGTCCGCGGCCGCACCCTGGGCATCGTCGGCTACGGCAACATCGGTACGCAGCTGGGCAATGTGGCCGAGAGCCTGGGCATGCGGGTGGTCTTCTTCGATGTGGCCGATCGTCCGGCGCACGGCACCGTACGCCGCCTCGCGTCGCTGGAGGAGCTGCTCGCCGTCGCCGACGTGGTCAGCATCCACGTCGACGGACGCCCCGGCAACGCCGGGTTGTTCGGTGACGCCGAGTTCCGGCAGATGCGCGACGGAGCGGTCTTCATCAACGCCTCGCGCGGGATGGTCGTCGACGACGTCGCCCTCCGTGAGCACCTGCTGTCCGGTCACCTCGCCGGTGCCGCGCTCGACGTCTTCCCGATCGAGCCGAAGGCGCAGGGCGACGAGTTCGTCTCCGCGCTGCGCGGACTCGACAACGTCATCCTGACGCCGCACGTCGGCGCCTCCACCCAGGAGGCACAGGAGGAGATCGGCGAGTTCGTTGCCGGCAAGCTGGTCGGCTTCGTCGCCGACGGCAACACGGGACTGTGCGTCAACCTCCCCAACGTCCAGGTGCCGCGTGCCAGTGCGTTCCGGCTCGCCGTGCTGCACGACAACATCCCCGGTGTGCTCGCAGGCATGACCCAGCTGCTGCTGGATGCGGGTCTGAATGTCAGCGGTCAGGTTCTCGCCACGCGCGACCACCTGGGCTACGGGCTGACCGACCTTGCGGAGCGCCCTGCGGACGAGATCGTCGAGAAGGTCGCCGCCCTGGACGGAGCGCGGGGAGTCCGCCTCATCGGTTGAGGAGTCCGGCTAGGGGTTCGGGTCGGATCTCGGGATCGACCGTGAGGCCGCGGCGACGACTCCGAGCGCCGCGGCTGTCACCCACAGCACCCCGGAGGCGCCTGCGCCGACCGCTACGAGGCCGGCCAGCGATGGGACGACGACCTGGCCGAGGCGGTTGCCGGTGAGGCGGAGCGACATCGCCCGGCCGCGCAGGCCCGGGGGAGTGGCCTCGGCCAGCCATGACATCGTCAACGGCTGGCCGGCGCCCAGGGAGAGTCCCATCACGACGACGACCAGGCCCAGCAGGACCACCGGCATCGGGATGGGTGCTGCGGCCATGGCGAGCGCCGAGAGCGTGACGCTCCCGGTGAGGACCAGGGGCCGGCCGAGCCGCTCGGTGAGCCTGCCGAGCATGAGGCGGGAGATCATCGAGGAGCCGGCACGGAGCGCGAGGAGCAGGCCGATCGTGCCCGAGGCGATGTCGCGCTCGGCGCCGAGCAGCGGCAGGTAGACCAGGCTGATGTCGACCGCGGCGAGCACGACGCAGCTCACCGTCAGGGCGCGGAGCAGGCCCTTGCGGCGTACGAGGTCGCGGATCGAGCCCTCGACAGGTCCGCGGGCGTCGCGGCGGTCGTGCGTGGACGGCGTCGCCAGGGCGGCCAGGAGGAGGGCGGCGCTCAGCGCGAGGGTGGCCGTGAAGATGGCCTCGGTGTCGGGGATCGCCCGGGAGCCGCCGAAGGCGATGATGAGTCCCGGGCCGATCGCCTGACCGGCTGAGGCGGCGAAGGTGTAGTGGCCGAACGCGGAGTCGTAGCGATCGCGCGGCGTCCGGTTGGCCACCATGGCCTGCTGGGCGACCACCGAGAGCAGGTGGCCGACTCCGAGGAGCACCGTGGTCGCGACCACGCCGGCCACGCTCTGGCCCAGGAGGAGGAAGCCTGTCGCCGAGGCGATGGTGACCAGCCCTCCGGCCACCATCACCGGCCGCTCGCCGTATCTGTCCGAGAGCAGACCGGCCGGGACGGCCAGTACCAGCGGGACGATCGCGAACGTGGCACCGAGGGCGCCCAGCCAGTAGGACGATACGTCGAGCTCGAGGGCGCGGTAGACCGCCGCCGGGCGCAGCACGAAGGTGACCGCCTGGATCAGGACGGTGTGGGCGTAGAACGGCACGGCCCAGTGGCGGGCGGAAGCTGACTCAGTCACGGGCGCTGATCGCGCGGATGGCCTCATCGCGCGCATGGGTCACATGGGCGAACGCGAGTCGGCTGGCGCGCTCGGCGTCGCCCGCGACGACGGCGTCGACCAGCTCCTGATGTTCGGCGAGGGCCTCGTCGCGGCGTCGTTGGGTGTGGTTGGTGTACATCCGATAGCGCTGGAGCTGGTTGGAGACCTGCTCGTGCAGCCGCAGGGCCCAGCCGTTGTCGGCGATACGTGCGATCTCGGTGTGGATCGCCTTGCCGGTCGACATCGCGTCGTCCGCGAAGCCCACCAGCGCGGCATTGCGCTCGATCAGGCTCCGGAGCTGGGCCTGGTCCGTATCGGTGACACGACGGGCGGCCGTGGCCGCCATCAGTGCCTCGAGGCTCGCGCGCACGTCGTAGAGCTCGGC
Source organism: Nocardioides sp. NPDC101246 (assembly GCF_044767415.1). Lineage (NCBI taxonomy): Bacteria > Bacillati > Actinomycetota > Actinomycetes > Propionibacteriales > Nocardioidaceae > Nocardioides > Nocardioides sp. NPDC101246. The sequence goes on along the minus strand of NZ_JBIWNX010000011.1, from coordinate 239,348 downwards.
GACCTCGTGCTCGCCGCGGTCGGGCACCACGACGCCACCGGTGGGTTGTTGCTCGAGGAGGTTCTCGGCGATCAGCCGTCGCACCGCCTCGCGGACCGGCGTGCGACTGACCTTCAGGTCTGCCGAGAGGGCGGGTTCGAAGAGCCGTTCGCCGGGCGCGAGCTCCAGGTCGAGGATCCGGCGCTTCAGCTCGAGGTAGACGAGGTGGGCTCCGGACATCCGGGTGTGTGTCTTCGGGGCCATAGCGAAAACTTTAACAGAGATCAGTCTTCTTTCATACTTGTATACATGTGCGCAGACGAGTAGTGTCCAGCGTCACACCACCACGAGAGCCCACGAGGGGCAGGGGAGTAGAGACATGAGGAAGCTGTCCAAGAACAAGTCCGTGACGCTGCTCGCGGCTGCGCTGATCGGCGCGACCGCGTTGACTGCGTGTGGCACCGGAGGCGCCGCCGAGCCGGCCGCTGGCCCGCTCGCCAGGGGAGCCAGCATCGTGGTTCCCTCCGACCCCGGCGGCGGCTACGACCAGACCGCTCGTGCCATGGAGAAGGTCCTGACCGAAGAAGGCATCGCCAAGCGGGTCCAGGTGACCAACACCCCAGGAGCCGGCGGCACCGTCGCCCTCTCGCAGTACGTCCAGGGCAACGACGCCAGCGACCTGATGGTCGCGGGCAAGGCCCTCGTCGGCGCGGTCCTGACCAACAAGGCCGACAACAAGCTCAGCGAGGCGACCCCTATCGCCCGCTTGATCGGCGAGTACGAGGTCGTCGTCGTCCCGGCGGAGTCGGAGTTCGAGACGTTGGAGGACTTCCTGACCGCGCTCGAGGCGGACCCGGGCAAGAACCCCATCGCGATCGGCAACCAGGGAGGTGTCGACCACCAGTGGGGCGGCGTGCTCGCCCAGGAGGTCGGCGTGAAGCCCACGGACGTCAACTTCGTGACGTACGACGGGGGAGCCGAGGTCACCACCGCCATGTTGGGCGACCGGGTCGCCGCCGGCATCTCCGGCTACGCCGAGTTCGCCGAGCAGGTCGAGGCCGGCAAGCTCAAGGTGCTCGCGTCCTCCTCCGACACGCCCCTCGAGGTGAACCCGGACATCCCGACGATCGCCGACGCCGGCTATCCCGATGCGGTCTTCGTCAACTGGCGCGGCATCTTCGCCCCTCCGGGCATCAGCGCGAGCGACCGCAAGGCTCTCGACGAGGCGTTCAAGACCATGAACGACAGCGAGGCATGGGCCGAGGTGCGTAAGACGAACGGCTGGACCGACGAGTATCTCGGCACCGACGACTTCGAGGCACAGCTCGAGAAGGACGAAGCCGAGGCCGAGACGCAGCTGCAGGAGCTGGGCCTGGCATGAGCGCACCCGTCCTGAAAGGCGTCAAGAGCAAGGGGGAGCTCGGGTTCGCCGGTCTCCTCCTCGCTCTCGGGGTCTTCATCCTCGTCTACACGGCGACCATCGACGTCCCGGAAGCGGCCAGCAACGTCGGTCCCCGCCCGGTGCCCTATCTCGTCGGAGGACTGCTCACGGTCGCGGCCCTGGCCGTCATCATCAACGTCCTGCGCGGCGGCCACGCTCAGCCCGACGAGGCGGAGCTGGTCGACCCGACCCTCCCGGTCAACCTCCGCCGGGTAGGCGCCTTCATCGCGACGATCGTCGGCTACGCACTCCTCCTGGAGCCGCTCGGATATCTGCTGACGACCGCGCTGGCCTTCTTCGCCGTCTCGGTGACCCTCGGGTCGCGGCGTTTCGTACGTCTCGCCGTCGGCTCTCTGGTGCTCGCGGCCGTCGTCTACCTGGCATTCACCCGGCTGCTCGGCATCTACCTGCCGCCGGGCATCTTCGAAGGGATCCTGTGAGCTCCCATGGACGGACTCAACGCACTCGCTCAAGGATTCGCGACCGCCGCGACTCCCGAGAACCTGCTCTTCGCCCTGGTCGGCGTCCTGGCCGGGACGCTTGTCGGCGTCCTTCCCGGCATCGGCCCGGCGCTGACCATCGCCCTGCTGCTCCCGATCACCTACACGGTCGAGCCCCAGGGAGCCTTCATCATGTTCGCCGGCATCTACTACGGCGCGATGTATGGCGGCTCGACCACCTCGATCCTCCTCAACACCCCCGGTGAGTCGGGGGCGATGATGACCGCGATCGAAGGCAACAAGATGGCGCACGCCGGCAGGGCGGCCTCCGCCCTCGCCACCGCGGCCATCGGCTCCTTCGTCGCCGGAACGATCGCGACGCTCGCGCTGGCGTTCCTGGCACCGTACGTCGTCGACATCGCCATCGGTCTGGGGGAGGCCGACTACCTGGCGCTGATCGTGGTGGCCTTCATGACCGTCGGCGCCATGATCGGCAGCTCGGTGGCCCGCGGGATGGTGAGCGTCGCGCTCGGCATGGCTATCGGACTGATCGGGATCGACGGGCAGAGCGGCGCCCAGCGGTTCGTCTTCGGCGTCCCGCGCCTGCTGGACGGCATCGACACCGTCCTGGTCATCGTCGCCCTCTTCGCGATGAGCGAGGCGGTCTACCTCGCCGCCAAGATGAGCCCCACAAGGCCCAAGCCGCTGGCCCTGCGGGGCCGAGTCTGGATGACGCGCGAGGACTGGCGTCGCTCGTGGCCCGCCTGGCTGCGCGGCACCCTCATCGGCTGGCCGCTCGGAGCCGTGCCGGTCGGCGGCTCCGAGGTGCCGACGTTCCTCTCGTACGCCGCGGAGCGGAAGCTCACCAAGCATCCCGAGGAGTTCGGTCACGGTGCCATCGAGGGCGTGGCCGGTCCCGAGTCCGCCAACAACGCGAACGCCGCCGGCTCCCTGATGCCGCTGCTGACCCTGGGCCTGCCCACCTCCGCGACCGCGGCCGTCATGCTCGTCGCCTTCCAGCAGTACGGCATCCAGCCCGGGCCTCTGCTGCTCGAGAAGGAGCCCGAGCTGGTCTGGGGACTGGTCGCGGCCCTGCTCATCGGCAACACCATGCTGCTGCTCCTCAACCTGCCTCTGGTGGGCATGTGGGCGAAGGTCCTGAAGATCCCGACGCCCTACCTCTACGCCGGCATCACGGTCTTCTCGCTGCTCGGCGCTTACAGCCTGAACGCCTCGACCTTCGACATCTTCCTGCTCCTCGCCATCGGCATCCTGGGCTACTTCCTGCGCCAGTACGGCTACCCGGTCGCCCCGCTGATCATCGGCGCGATCCTCGGCCCGATCGCCGAGACCCAGCTCCGACGGGCCATGGCCATCTCCGACGGCGACCCGACGGCGCTGATCTCCACTCCCTTCTCGATCTGCGCCTACGTGGTGCTCGCGCTGGTGCTGGTCGTGCCCCGTCTGCTGCGGCGGTGGGAGCGGCGTACGGCCGAAGAGGTCGGTGTGCTCGAGGAGTTCGAACGACAGGAGACCCACCAGTGAACGCCGGCCACACGAACATCGTCCTCGGCTACACGCCCGCGCCGCACTCACGTGCCGCGCTGGTCAGGGCGATCGAGATCGCGCACAACCGCTCCGCCCACCTCGTCGTGGTGAACGCAACGCCGGGTGACCGCTACTCCGACCCGTCCTTCGCCACCAGCGAGGAGATCGGCGAGCTTGAGCGCCAGCTACGAGACCAGGGTGTCTCGTTCGAGATCCGGCGGCCGATGCGGGGCCGCGACGGCGGCGATGAGGTCGTCGCAACGGCCGACGAGGTCGGCGCCGAGCTGATCGTCATCGGCCTGCGCCGCCGCTCGGCCGTCGGCAAGCTCCTGCTCGGCAGCATCGCTCAGCGGATCCTGCTGGATGCGCACTGCGACGTCCTGGCGGTGAAGCCATGAGCACGACCGATGCGCCCGCTCGTGGCATCCAGGCCGCGGACCTCGTTGTCTTCGGGGAGCGGGTCCTCGCGGCCCACGGGGTCCCGGAGGCCGACGCGCACCTGGTCTCCGACAGCCTGGTGCAGGCTGAGCTCTGGGGCCACTCGTCCCACGGCATGCTTCGTCTGCCGTGGTACGTCGACCGGCTGCGGAGCGGGGCGATGAGCGCGATCACCGACCCGGCGGTGCTCAGTGACACCGGGAGCCTGCTCCTGCTGGACGGTCGCGACGGGATCGGCCAGGTCCTGACAGACCACGCCGTGAGCGAGAGCGTTCGGCGCGCTCAGTCCCACGGCATCAGCGGCGTGGCCGTACGCAACAGCAACCACTTCGGGATGGCGGCCTACTACACCCGCAAGGCAGCCGCCGAGGGGTGCGTCTCGTTGCTGTTCACCAACGCCAGCCCGGCGATGGCGCCGTGGGGTGGCCGTGAGAAGACGATCGGCACGAACCCGTGGTCGATCGCGGTGCCCGCCGGCAGATACGGCCTGGCAGTGATCGACCTGGCCAACACCGCCGTGGCCCGCGGAAAGCTCTACCTCGCGGCCGAGCGGGGAGAACAGATCCCGGACGGCTGGGCCGCCGATGCGAACGGCGTGCCGACCACCGATCCTGCGGCTGGGATCGAAGGGCTGATCCTCCCCATGGCCGGCCCCAAGGGCTACGTCATCGCCTTCATGATGGACGCCCTCGCCGGGGTCCTGACCGGAAGTGCCTTCGGCACCGGTGTCGTCGGCCCGTACGAACCCGAGGGCCGCAGCGGCTGCGGCCACCTCGTCCTGACGCTCGACATCGCCTCGCTGACGGATATCGAGGAGTTCACCGGCCGTATGGAGACATTGATCGAGGAGACCAAGGCCGCGGAGAAAGCCGACGGCAGCGCGGAGATCTTTTTCCCCGGCGAGCTCGAGGACCGCGCCGCCGAGAGCCGCGCAACGAGTGGCATCCCACTGCCACCGAACACCTGGACCAGCCTCGCCGAGCTCGCAGCGCAGACGAGCACGCCCCTCCCCGTACACACGCCCAACTAGCTGAAGAGGTCACACCTGATGAGCACCAACATCCTTGTCCTGCCCGGAGACGGCATCGGGCCCGAGATCACCGCGGCGACGCTGGAAGTCCTCGAGGCAGCCGATCGTACATTCGGGCTCGGGCTCGAGATCGAGCAGCAGGACATCGGCCTGGCGTCTCTTGCCGAGCACGGCATCACGCTCCGTCCCGAGATCCTCACTCGGATCCCCGAGGTCGACGGCGTTCTGCTCGGTCCCGTGTCGCACTACGACTACCCGCCGCGGGCCGAGGGCGGCATCAACCCCTCGGCCGAGCTGCGGACCAAGTTCAAGCTCTACTCCAACATCCGTCCGAGCCGCTCGGTGCCGGACCTCACGGTGCTGCGCAATCCGATGGACATCGTGATCATCCGGGAGAACACCGAGGGCTTCTACGCCGACCGCAACATGCACCTCGGGGTGCCTGAGTTCATGCCGGACGAGGACACCGCGCTGTCGGTCCGCAAGATCACCGCGCGGGCCTGCCAGGCCGTGGCACGCACGGCCTTCGACATCGCCAGCGCTCGGCGCAAGAAGGTCACGGCCGTTCACAAGGCGAACGTCTTGAAGACCACCGACGGCCTGTTCCTGCGCGAGGTGCGCAAGGTTGCCGAGGAGTACCCCGACGTCGAGCTCGAGGAGCTGATCGTCGACGCGACCGCCGCGCTCCTGGTGCGCCGCCCGCACACCTTCGACGTGCTGGTGACGACGAACATGTTCGGCGACATCCTCTCGGACGAGGCCTCCGAGCTCTGCGGAAGCCTCGGGCTCGGCGGTGCGATCAACGCCGGCGAACAGGTCTGCGTGGCCCAGGCGCAGCACGGCTCCGCCCCCGACATCGCCGGTCAGGGAATCGCCAACCCGACCTCCTTGATTCTGTCGGCCGCGATGCTCTTGGACTGGCTCGGCCGGCGCGACGACACCGCGACGTTCCGCGAGGCCAGCGCGGCCGTCGAAGCAGCCGTCAACGACGCACTCGCCAAGCCGGAGCTTCGCACGCGCGACCTCGGCGGCACCGCCACGACCGCCGAGTTCGCACGCTCGGTGGTCGAGGCTCTCACCACTGAGAGCTGAGCCCCTGGTTCCGGCCGGTCCAAGAACGGAGAAAGCAATGACCTACCTTTCACGTCGAGCATTCGTCGGCGGCGCCGGTGCGGCGGCGGGTGCACTCACGATCGCCTCAGACCCGGCGTCGGCCGCACCGCCTCCGGTCCCGTTCTCGGCCGGAACCAACCGTCCGGCCTTCCCCGTCCCGTACGGAGCCGTCGACTGCCACATCCACATCCTCGAGCCCGAGCGGTTCCCGTATCCGAACCCGACGAGCACCCCGCCGCCGCGGGCGTCGGTGGACGATTACCGACTCCTGCGCCGACGGCTACGTACGACGCGAGCGGTGGTGGTGACCCCGTCGAACTACGCCACCGACAACCGGTGCACGCTCGATGCGATCGCCCGGCTGGGACGGCGCGACGCCCGCGGCGTAGCCGTCATCGGTGCGGACACCACGGATGCCGAGCTCGTGACGCTCCACGCCGGCGGCATCCGCGGGATCCGGTTCAACCTGACCCGGTCGGGTGGCGCGGGAGCGGAACTGATCCGGCCGCTCGCGGAGCGGATCGCACCGTTTGGCTGGCACGTACAGGTCCACATGACTGCCGACGGCATCATCGAGAACCTGCCTGTGCTGACCGACCTTCCCACGGATCTGGTGATCGATCACCTAGGACGCATTCCGGGGGACGCAGGGACGAGCCACCCGGCCTTTGGAGCCATCCGGAACCTCATCGACGCCGGACGTACCTGGGTGAAGCTCTCCGGCGTCTATCTCGAGTCAACCGACGGCCCGCCGGCATACGCCGACCGCAGCACGATCGCGAAGGCCTTCGTGCGGGCGGCACCCGAGCGGATGGTGTGGGGGACCGACTGGCCGCACACCACGGCGTCCCGCGGTGAGGTGCCGATGCCGAACGACGCAGACCTCGTCAACCTCTTCGCAGACTGGGCCGGAGACAGGAGAACGATCCGGCAGATCCTCGTGGACAACCCGGAGACCTTGTACGACTTCGAACCCCTGACCGCAGTCCCGTAACCCTTCAAGGATCTAAGGAGTCCCTTCGTGGACGTCTCCTCTCTCATCTGGTGGTCGACCATGGCATCGCCAGTGCTGTGCTGCTCGTCGACATGCTCATCATCGGTCGTCGCCCGCACGAGCCTTCGCGTCGGGAGCTGATCGGGTGAACGCCGGCTCGGCCCGGGCTCGTCGCCGAAGGTGGGAGCCGAACGAAGGGTGTAGCCCCACTATCGGGGAGGGACTGCGCCCCAACACTCTGGGCTCAGAATGGATCTCAGACTCCACACGACACGGCTCCGTTACCAAGCAGTCGGAATAACGGCTCTTGGCGAAGATCGACGGGCGCCGCAATTCCAGGCCTGACCTGCCCCGATACCTCTTCCAAAGCGGCGGCACGTATGCTACGAAAGTATGTAGTGATGGGCCGCCTTCGGGCGGCCCGAAGTGCATTTTCAGGGTACTTGACGGTTGTCGACGAACCTCGCTGGAACCGTCAGACGTGCCTGTAACAGGGGGTATCCAGGGGGTATCTGGTGCATGGGGGAGTGAAGTTCTACACCGGCACGGTGGCGGCTGCCAGGAACTACTTGGAGAAGGACACCTCCCGTGCCGATGACTACTACCTGGCCGAGGGAACGGGTCTCGCGGAGAGGTTCGAGGCGACCCCGGTCGGGGTGGTTGATCGTGGTCCGATGGACGGTGATGCCTACGAGCGGTGGGTCGCGGGGTACGACGTCGACACCGGTGCTGCGAAGGGTCGGTTGCTCAAGGATGGTGGTAAGCGGAAGCCGGTGCGGTTCGTGGAGGTGGTCGTGAACGGGCCGAAGACGTGGTCGCTGGCGGCCGCGCTACATCCGGATATCGGGGTCGCGTACGACGCCGCGCAGGGAAGGGCGGCGCAGGAGATCATCGGCTGGGCGGCGCAGCATGCGACCACGCGGATCGGGCCGAAGGGTCGGCAGGTGCAGGTGCCGATCGAGTCGCTGGAGGCAGCGGTGATCCGGCACTTCACTTCGCGGGCTGGGGATCCGCATCGGCATCTGCACGTGCAGATCAACAGCCGCGTCTTCGCCCGCGCGAAGTGGCGTGGCCTGCACACCGTTGGCATCCGGGACAGCATCGGTGCGCTCAACGGGATCGGTCACGCTGCGATGATGTCTGACCCGGAGTTCCGGCGCGTCCTGGCGGCGCACGGCTACACCCTGGACCTGGTGACCGGCGAGGTCGAGCAGCTTCGCACGTACGTCGGTGTGTTCTCCGCTCGCACCGCGCAGATCGCCCGCAACATCGAGCGTTACGAGGCTGAGTGGCGCGGGGAGCATCCCGGGGAGCAGCCTGGTCCTCGGCTGCGGCGAGCATGGGATACGCGGGCGTGGGCGGACGCTCGCCCCGACAAGGTTGCTCCCCTTGGCGGAGCAGCTCTCGCGCGGGCTTGGCTCGAGGAGCTGTACGCGCTGGGCCACAGACCCCCGAAGCGGCAGGTGCGGCTGTCGGCGACCGCGATCGGGGGACTCGATCGTGACTTGGCTGCCGGTCTGGTCGTTGATCGGCTGAGCGCGAGGGCCTCCGCGTGGAACGCTGCCGATATCCGAGGTCGCGCTGAGCAACTCGTCGCAGAGGTCGGCATCGTGGCTGAGTCGGCGGTCCGACGCGAGCTGGCCGAGGACCTCACCGCCCGAGCCGTGACCAGATGCGAGCGGCTGTTGTCACGAGCGGATGTACCCGAGCACATCCGAGCACTGACGTTGACGCGGGTTCTCGAGGTCGAGGCTGACCTGAACGCGCGCCTCGCGCTGCGCGCGGAGATCGAGCCACATATCGGCGGGGTGCTCGTACGTCTCCGTGGCGTCGACAACGCGCAGATCAAGGCCCTCCGGTTGATGGTCGGCGACGGTCCGCTGTTGGTCATCGAAGGCGCTGCCGGCGCGGGGAAGACGAGAACGCTCGCCGTCGCCGCTGCTCAGCTCGCTCGCCGCGGATCACGGATGGTCGTGGTCACCCCGACTCGGAAGGCTGCCAGCGTCGCGTCGGCCGAGATCGGAGGCGCGGCATCCTCGGCCGCCTGGCTGATCCGCCAATACGGGTACCGCTGGGACGAGGACGGCCATTGGGGTCGCGTCCCCACCGCTGCTTCCGACGGCATCACCCCGCCCGACGAGCAGGCCAGACTGCACGGCGGCGACCTGCTGCTGGTCGACGAGGCCGGGATGCTCGATCAAGACACCGCCCGTGTACTGCTCACCATCGCCGACGAGACCGGCGCCAGGGTTGCGCTGGTCGGCGACCGCCACCAGTTGCCCGCGGTCGGTCGTGGGGGAGTGCTCGACCTGGCTGCCCGGTGGGTGCAGCCCGACGCTCACCACACCCTCGATGTCGTACATCGGTTCACTGATCCCGACTATGCCGACCTGAGCCTGCGGATGCGCAGCGGTGAGAACGCAGGTCGGGTCTTCGACAAGCTGGTGGCGCGTGGCGAGATCGCCGTGCACGCCAGCGAGGCCGAACGTACCGATGCCCTCGCCGAACTCGCGGCCGCCGACCGGGCGCCGTTGCTGATCGCCGACACCCGTGAGCAGGTCAGAGACCTCAATGCCGCGATTCGCGACCGCCGACTCAGTGGCTCCGATCCCGGCCCGGCAATCGTGATCACCGAGAGCGGCGAACGGATCGGCATGGGCGACCGCATCGCGACCAGGCGCAACGACCGCGACCTCGACGTCTCCAACCGCGACACCTGGACCGTCACCGCGGTCGGCTCCGACGGCCGCCTCGCCGCCAGGGGACGTCTCGGCGTCCGCACCCTGCCGGCCGCGTACGTGGCTCAACACGTCGAGCTCGCCTACGCGACCACCGCCTACGGTGCCCAGGGTGAGACCGTTCGAGACGGCCACGTCGTCATCGGCGACCACACCGGAGCCGCTTCCGCGTACGTCGGCATGACTCGGGGTCGCGAACACAACATCGCCCACCTCGTTGCCGAAGACCTCGACGACGCCAAGCGACAGTGGATCGATGTGTTCAGCCGCGACCGTGCCGACCTTGGCCCCGCGCATGCCACCCAACGTGCCGCTGAGGACATGGAACGATACGGCTCCCAGGCGCTGCAGAGGGCGGCGCTCGAGCAGGCGCGCCGTCGACGTAACCCCGATCCTTACCCGCCGGGTCTTGACCGTCCCCGCTCCGCACCAGAGCCACGAGGGATCGGTCTCTAGGTCGGTCAGCGAGACGATCGGGGCGGGCCCCGACCCGGCATCGCGACAGCAAGCCCGCCCGAGTCTGCGGGGCTGGCCATCGGGAGGGTAAGGTGGTCAAAAACGTAGGCAGTAAGTACTATCTGTATACGAAATCAGTCAGGAGGTGGGTCAAGGTGGAGACGTTACGGGCGCGTCAGGCGAAGGCTGCGGGCCTCTCGCCCAGTGGCCTGCAACGGGCTGCGTTGCGTGGTGAGTACGAGCGCATCGCCCGAGGGATCTATCGCCACGCCGAGGCGGATCCCGCCAGTTCGGAGTGGATCGAGGCGGCGATGCGGCGTTCGGACGCGACGATCTGCCTGGCCTCAGCCCTGGCGCACCATGATCTGACCGACGAGATCCCGGAGACACTGGATGTGGCGATTCCGCGTGGGTCCCGTTTGCCCGCGACCCAGGCCGCGATCACCTGGCACCTCTTCGATCGGGAGACCTTCGGCCTGGGTCGGGAGGAGATCGATATTCCGGGCTCCGAGCTTCGGATCGGGATCTACAGCCCGGAGCGGTGCATTGCCGACGCGTTCCGTCTTCGGGGCGGTGTCGGCTATGAGCTTGGTCGGGATGCCCTCAAGGAGTGGCTGCGCCGAGGTGGCAAGCCGGCGGCGATTGCAGCGATGGCTGCCCAGCTTCCGCGGGCGCGTACGCCGATTCTGACAGCTTTGGAGATGCTGACGTGACTGACGCCGAGAATGCCGCGCGGATCTATCGAGCGATCCAGGGCCAGGCCCGGTCCGAGCAGGCCAAGACCGGGAAGCCGGTCGACACCAGCAAGCTGTTCACGCGCCACTTGCTGGAGTCGTTCCTCGACCGACTGTCCCGTAGCGAGCATGCCGATGGCTTCGTGCTCAAGGGCGGTGTCCTCCTCGCTGCCTACGGCGTACGCCGGCCGACGAAGGATCTCGACGCCGAGGCGATCGGGGCCGATGTCAGCGTTGGGCTCCTACGCCAAGTCGTGAGCGACGTCGTCGCGGTTGAGGCGCACGACGGGATCGAGTTCGACCTCGACACCTTGACGATCCGCGAGATCCGAGACGACGCCGAGTATCCGGGCCTCCGCCTGCGGATGAGGGCGCGGTTGGCCACCTGGAACGGCGTGACCGCCTGGGACGTGTCGACCGGTGATCCGATCGTTCCGGCGCCGCACCGGGCGCGCCTGCCGCGAGTCCATGGCGAGGACATCGTGGTGCTCGGTTACCGCCCGGAGACGGCGATCGCGGAGAAGGGCGTCACGATCCTCGAACGCGGCATCACAAGCACGCGCTGGCGCGACTACGTCGATATCGTCCAGCTCTTCGAGCACTTCGACATCGATGGTCGGCAGTTCCTCGAGGCCGCACGGGCCGTCGCGGCGTACCGGCAGGTCGAACTGGGCCCAGTCGCACCGGTTCTCGCCGGCTACGGCGCGCTCGCGCAGCCGAAGTGGGCGGCCTGGCGGCGCAAGGAACGGCTCGAGGACATCTGTGCCGATCTCCTCGATGACCAGATTGGGCGCGTGACCGCCTTCTTGGACCCGGTCTTCCGGCCGGGGCAAGGCTGATTGTTTACGTCGACGATCGGGTGATGTTCGGTGTTCGATCAATACCGAACACCGAACGGCCCCCTGGTCACTCATTCATGGGCGGGTCGGTTCGTGTTCTGGTGCTGATCTTGGAACGCGCGTACGTCTCGTAGACGGATCAGCTGGTGACCGGCGATCGGGGTCTCAGCCGGCACGACTCCGTCGGCGATCAGCCGGTTCAGGAGCGACGAGCTGAGGCCGAGCATTTCAGCAGCGTGGGCGGCGGTGACGTACTTCTCCTCCGTCATGCGCGCTCGAGGGAGCATCCGGTAGCCGCGTACGCGGGCGAGATGGGCCTCCTCCGGGAGGGCGCCGTGCTTCGGTTCGGTGATCGAGGTAAGGACGTCGACCCGCTTGGTGTTGGTGGCGAGGGCGTAGGCGGGGGTCCAGGCGTTCCGCACGACGTCGGGGAGGTCGAGGTCGTCCCACAGGTCGATGAGGAGGGCGCCGTCGAGCCAGCGGATCATCGACTGGGGCAGCGCGTGGAGGATGAGGATCTCGTACGCTCGGCGGCGCTGCGCACGGTCGCGAAGGTCCCACTCGTGCTGGTCGGTGTCTCCGGTGAGATCCGGGACGCCGATCGTCGCGAAGCAGTCGGGAGTGTGCACACGCCAGAACGTGGACGGCACCCAGAACGGCTCGATGCCCGGTCGCTGGTGTTCCTCGAAGTCGACGAGCGGCGCGAGCGCGAGGTCGAAGCCGGCGGCGGCGAGGAGCCGTCCGACGGTCTTGAGAGACGGCGCCTGTCTGCCGCGCTCGTAGGTCGAGAGCGTGGCCTGAGATGTGCCCGCGAGCCGAGCCAGCTCCGCCTGAGTCAGGCCGGCGGCGCGGCGCGCGGTCCGGAGGATCAACGTCGGGTCGATCCTCGCATTCTATCGGTCACATATCGGATCCCAAATAAGTCACTCAAATCTGGGAAGCCGTGCGCACCTACCCGACGAGAACGCTGAACAGGCGCGAGCAGCGGTGAACTTGGGCGAAGGTGTCCGGCCCTGCCGGTCTGGTGTTGCTTGTTGGATCAAGGCGTTCTCGCCCCGTCCACGAGAAGTTCAACAGATTGGAGGTGGTCACCATGACGGTGACCACGGTGTCGATGCCCGAGGGCAGCGACGACGACATCCTGACCTTGTCGGAGGTCAGTGAGATCCTGAAGGTGTCGGTCAACACGCTGCGCTGGTGGCGTCAGCTCGACACCGGGCCGAGGTTCACCAAGCTCGGCCGACGACTGGTCACCACGGTCGGCGAGCTCAAGCGCTGGTTCGCAGAGCGCAAGCGCGAGGGCGGCCTCGAATAGGGCTTGCAGACTGGCCGTGCACCCGGTGGCCCATCAGGAGGGCGCTGCCTCGAACGCATGTTCGGGGCAGCGCCTACCCTGGGAGCCATGAGAGACACAAGAAACCGAGAGGAGCTCGGGTGAACGATGGCAACGATCCGCAAGCACACCGCGAGATGGACCACCAAAGACGGCGAGAAACGGGCCAAGGTCCGCTGGCGAGCCGTCTACACCGACCGTGCCGGCGAGGAGCACGTCAAGCACTTCGACCGTAAGGCCGAAGGTCAGATCTGGATCGACGAGCAGACCGCCTCGATGGTGCGCGGCGACTGGGTCGATCCGGAGCTAGGCAAGCAGACCTTCAAGTCGTACGCCGAGGCGTGGCGGGCCCGGCAGATCCATGCCGAGTCGACGAAGGAGACCTTCGAGATCGTCCTCAACTCCCACCTCTACCCGGCCGTCGGCGGGTGGGCGATCGACTCGATCCGGCAAGCCGACATCCAGGAGCTGGTGGCGAAATGGGCCTCGACGGCCGCAGCGACCACGGTGCATCTGCGTTATGGCGTACTCGCCATCGTGCTGAACTCGGCCGTCAGGGAGCGGGTCATCGCCCGGAGCCCCTGCGAGGGAACCAAGCTGCCCAAGCTCGACCCCAAGTCGGCGCTGGTGCCGATCACCACCGACGTGGTCAAGAACCTCAGCGAGACCATCTATCCGCGCTACAAGAACCTGGTCATCGTCGCGGCCGCGACCGGCATGCGGCGTGGGGAGATCCTTGGTCTCACCCTCGATCGGGTCTCCAGGGACTTCAACACGATCCGTGTCGACCGCCAGCTGCGAACCACCGAGCCCACCTGGAAGCCGCCGAAGACACCGTCCAGCGTCAGGACCATGGCGGTGCCCGACGTCGTGCTCGAGGCGATCGAGAACCAGAAGGAGACCTACGGAGTCCACCCGAGCGGGCTGATCTTCACCAACTCCTCCGGAAATCCGATCGGCAAGAGCACGCTCTGGATGGCCTGGCGCACCGCCGCCACGAAGATCGGCACCGATGCGACGCCGCACGACCTGCGGCACTACTTCGCTTCGATGCACATCCGCTCGGGCACCTCGATCAAGGCGCTCCAAGCGCTTCTGGGTCATAAGAAAGCATCAGAGACCTGGGACACGTACGGCCATCTCATCGGCGACGAGGACGAGCGCACGAGACTCGTGCTCCAGTCCGCACTCGGCGCTGGACCGGACAGTAACCGGACAGTAGCGCCCCGCGTAAAGTAAAACACCAGGTCAGAACTTATAAAGCGGACGGGCTGGCCTGTAAGCCGGGTTCTGTAGTCGGCGACCATCCATCTCGGACCATCGTTGCCGATGGCCTCTAGCAACCTACCCGCATGCTCGGGCGGACAGCCCTCGAGCGCATGCTGTCTGGTCTTGCTCCGGGTGGGGTTTACCTAGCTCCTCGTGTCACCACGAGGACTGGTGGGCTCTTACCCCACCGTTTCACCCTTACCGCTACCTGGAGGGTAGCGGCGGTCTGTTCTCTGTGGCACTGTCCCGCGGGTCACCCCGGGTGGCCGTTAGCCACCACCCTGTCCTGTGGAGCCCGGACTTTCCTCGACGCCTCCCCGCATCAGCAAGGAGACGACGCGATCGCCCGGCCAGCCCGTCCGCAGGAAAAGTCTAGTGCGAGGCAGGCTCGATGTGGGCATCCGGACCTGGGAAGACGAGCGACTCGTGGTCACTGTCGCTCCAGCGTACGAGGTAGGGCGGGCTGCCGTCGGGGTGGCTGACCTCGATGATCTCGGCCTCCCGAACGTGGTCCCCGACGTGCTGGCCCGCCACGACGAGGTGGTCACCAACTGATGCGTGCATGCGCGTTCACCTCCTCACCGTCACCATGGTGCTCCCAACGCAGGTGCCGATGGAATACCATGTGGGGGTATCGCGTTCGGAGGGTGTGATGACAGAGAACGAAGAGTTCGAGTACGTAGCCCCGGCTGTCGTCTTCCCGGGCCAGGCCTCGCACGAGGCGGCCTTCCGGACGGCCCACGACCTGCTCTCGCGGCGTTTTCCCGTGGAGGCGCTCGAGATCCTGGAGCCGGCGCTTGCCGACGACCCCGACAACATCGGGCTGCGGAGCATGCGGGCGTGGGCCTACATGCTGCGGGCGCAGCTCGCCAAGGCCGAGGCCGAGCTGCGCTGGCTGGTCGAGCGCGACCCCAGCGACGCCTGGAGCCAGCACTCGCTGGGCCGCGTCCTGGAGCGCCAGGACCGTCTCGAGGACGCGCTCGGCCCGCTGCGTCTGGCGGCCGTGATGAGCGACGACTACGACCATCACGCAGCCGTCTACCGCGTACGCAACCGGCTGGCGCAGCGCGAGGGGTGACCCGGATGACGCGGCGGCCTCGGCGGTGGCAGGGTGGGGGTATGGAACCTGACACCACGACCCTCAACGCCGAGCAGGTCGCCCAGGAGGACCTGGCAGGCTGGACGTTCGACACCAGCGGCGAGGCCGACAGCATCGTCGCCCGCGTCCAGACCGGTGACTTCGTCACCGGTCTGGCGCTGGTCAACGCGATCGGGGCGAAGGCCGAGGAGGCCAACCACCACCCCGACATCGACCTGCGCTACCCGTACGTCGAGATCCGGCTCTCCAGCCACGACGCCGGTGGGGTCACCAGCCGGGACATCGCGCTGGCGAAGGTGATCAACGGGCTCTCGGCGGAGTCCGCGCTCTGAGCCGACTCAGGCCAGACGGGTCATCTCGACGCTGACCTCGACGGTCGGCTCCTCGGGGCCCGAGTAGATCCCGCCCAACGGTTTGACGTCGGTGTGGTCACGACCCGTGGCCACACCGACGTAGGCGTCGCCGGGCTCGGTGCCGGTGGCGGGGTCGATCCCGTGCCAGCCGTTGTCCCACCACTCCACCCAGGAGTGGGCGCCGCCGGGATAGACGTAGCCGGAGACATAGCGCGCCGGGATCCCGACCGTACGCAGCGCGCCGAGCAGCTGGTGGGCGGCATCGGCCGGCGCGGCCTCGGCGACCGCACGGGCGATCTCGAAGGCGGCCTCGCCCGGCATCCCCGCCGAGGCGGCGATCTCCTTGGCCCGGGCCGCGAGCTCCTCGCCCGGTGCCACCAGCAAAGGCAGCCCCAGGAACTCGATGAACCGGTCCGCGACCCCTGGCAGGGCGGCCTCCTCCCAGGTGAGCACCGGAGCCGCCCCGGGCTTCCGGTCGACGTGGACAGTGCTGGTCGCGGAGACCTTGAGCCGACGGTGCGCCTCGAGCACCTCGATCGCGGTGACCTCGTTGCCGAAGTAGTCCTTGTACTCATAGGTCCACGGTTTCGGAGAGACGTCGATCCGGTGGTGGACCACGATCTGGTCGGGCGTGGTCAGGGGCGTCAGTCGCGTCTGGTTGTAGGAGGCGACCGCCGGTCCGTCGTAGGCGAACGTCGTGGTGTGCACGATGCGGAACTGCATGCTCATCTCGATCAGGCTCCTCAGATCGGCTGCCAGGCCAGCGCCTCGGCACCGGCGAAGTAGCGCTTGGTGACCGCCTCGGTGGCCTCGGCACAGGTGACCTGGAGCCGCTCCATCTCGGCGGGTAGGTCCGCCAGCAGATCGTGGAGCGAGCGGTACTCCAGCGATGCCCGCATCCGGCCGATCAGCCGGTGGGCCTCGTCGGTGAAGCCGGCGCGACGGGTCGTCCCCTCCAGGGTGTCCAGCGCCCCCTCGGCCCGCTGCAGCGCGTGCACGACCGAGCGCGGGAAGATCCGGTCCAGCAGCAGGAACTCGGCGGCCGCCTGCTCGGTCTCGACCCCCTTGTTGACCCGCAGGAACGCGTCGTACGCCCCGCAGGCACGCAGCGTGGAGTTCCACTGCGAGGCACCGCCGGCGGAGGTCAGCGACGTGGTCGCGACCAGCCGCGAGGTCATGTCGGCGCGCTCGACGTAGCGCCCGAGCATCAGGAACTGCCAGGACTCGTCACGCATCATCGTGGCGTCGGCGGTGCCGTTGATCTGAGCCACCCGGTCGCGCACCCAGCTGAAGATGAACGGCGCCCGCATGTGCTTGAACTGGCCCGCCGGGATCGCCCGGTAGGTGGTGTTGAGCGCTTCCCACAACGGCACCGAGAGCGTCTCCCGGGCCCCGCGGGCCGACTCCCTGGCCGCGCCGAGCGCATAGGCCATCGAGGTCGGCTGGGTGGTGTCGTACGCGAGCATGTCCAGGATCTGCGGCAGCCCGACCTTCTCGGTCGGGGGGATCTCGATGCCCATCACCGCGAGCAGCGAGCGGCAGGCGGTCTCCTCGTCGGTGGCGGCGTCCTCGAGGATGTGCTGGGTCTGTACGTCGAGGATGCGCGCGGTGTCCTCGGCACGCTCCACATAGCGCCCGATCCAGAACATCGACTCGGCGATGCGACTCAGCATCACGCAACCCCCTGCGTTTGAGACTGACCCTGACCCCGACCGGACGGCCGGGACGACGTCGGTCCGGCGAGCACCCAGGTGTCCTTCGAGCCGCCGCCACGGGAGCTGTTCACGATCAGCTCGCCCTCTGCGAGCGCCACCCGAGTCAGGCCACCGGGAAGAACCCAGACCTTGTCGCCATCATTGACCGCGAACGGCCTCAGGTCCACATGCCGCGCCCCGAGATCTCCATCGATGAAGGTCGGGACCGTGGAGAGCTGCACCACCGGCTGCGCGATCCAGGAGCGGGGGTCCTCCAGGATCTTGCCGCGCAGCACCTCCAGCTCGCGGGTCGAGGCCGCCGGTCCGATCACGATCCCCTTGCCGCCGGAGCCGTCGACGGGCTTGAGCACCAGCTCGTCGAGCCGGTCGAGGACCTCCTCGCGGGAGGACGCATCGCCCATCCGCCAGGTGTCGACGTTGCGGATCACCGGGTCCTCACCCAGGTAGTAACGGATGATGTCGGGCATGTAGGTGTAGACCAGCTTGTCGTCGGCGACCCCGTTGCCGACCGCGTTGGCCAGCGTCACGTTGCCCATCCGGGCGGCGTCGATCAGGCCGACGCAGCCGAGCATCGAGTCGGGCCGGAAGTGCACCGGATCGAGGAACTCGTCGTCGATGCGCCGGTAGATGACGTGCACCGGGGCCAGCCCCTTGGTCGTACGCATCAGCACCTGCCCGTTGCGGCACACCAGGTCGCGCCCTTCGACGAGCTCGACCCCCATCGTCCGGGCCAGCAGCGCGTGCTCGAAGTAGGCGCCGTTGTAGACGCCCGGGGTCAGCACGACCACGGTCGGGTCGGCGACACCGGCGGGAGCGGCCGCGCGCAGCGCCGCGAGGAGCTTCTGCGGATAGTTGGCCACCGGCCGGATCCGGTGCTCGGCGATCGTCTCCGGGAGCGCGGCCGAGATCGCGCGACGGTTGGTCATGACGTACGAGACACCCGAGGGGACCCGCACGTTGTCCTCCAGCACCCGGAACTCGCCGTTGTTGTCACGGACCAGGTCGATGCCGGAGACCTGGACGCGTACGCCGTTGGGCGGGTGCACCCCGGCGGCGGCGCGGTGGTAGTGGCTGGAGGTGGTGATCACCTCGCGCGGGATCACCCCGTCCTCGAACACCTTGCCCTCGTCGTAGACGTCGGCGAGGAACAGCTCCAGGGCCTTGACCCGCTGCTGGACCCCTTTGTCGATCGTCGCCCAGGTGTCCCGCTCGATGACCCGCGGCACGATGTCGAGCGGGAAGGCCCGCTCCTCACCGCCGATGTCGAAGGTGACGCCCTGGTCGAGGTAGCTGGCCTGCATCGCCTCGACCCGGCTGATCAGCTCCGCCGCGCTGAGCCGGCGCAGCGAGTCGCCGAGCCGTTGATAGGGAGGCCGGAGCTCGCTGCCGACGAACATCTCGTCAAAGGCCGGATCCCGAGTCTCGTAGGCGTCGAACATCTGGCTCATGAAGGCAACCTACTGAAATCCTTGTAACAGCGCTGTTGCCCACGCGAACATCTCGCGCAACGGTAGGTTGGATCTATGAGCGACGAGCACGCGGGTGAGTACTACTACTGCCTCAAGCACAAGACCGTCGAGCCGTACGAGGGCTGCAAGGCCAAGGACCGTCTCGGTCCCTACGCTTCCCACGCCGAGGCCTCCCGAGCGCTCGATCACGTTCAGGAGAACAACGAGCGCTGGGACAAGGAAGACAAGGCCTGGGAGGGCGACGCGGGCAACGAGACTGAGTGATTTCAGTCGGGCTGATCCTCAGCGCGGGGTGACCCGGAGCAGCTCGTCGCCGCCTCCGTTGTCGGTGGTGACGAGCAGGTCACCGTCCGCGGCCAGCGAGACCGTACGCAGCCGCCCGTAGTCGCGCATGACCTCGGGTGAGCTGTCGTCGGTGAGCTTCCCGGACTCGTCGAAGGAGAGGATCAGCAGCTCCTGGTCCTTGAGCACGGCGACCGCGAGCGCCCCGCCGTAGGCGCCCCATCGTTCCTGGACCGGGATGAAGGTGCCGCCACCGGTCGCGACGGTCGGGTTGCCGGAGTCCCAGGCCGCCTCGATCTGCTTTCCGGGCAGGTTCTGGTCGGTCATCGGCACCGACTCGTCGTAGCCGGGGCCGGGGTTCCAGCCGTAGTCGCCACCGAGGGTGATCTCGTTGACCTCGTCGTCGCGGTCGGAGCCGTGCTCGATCGACCAGATCGTGCCGTCGGCGCGCTGGGCCAGCCCCTGCACGTTGCGGTGGCCGAAGCTGGTGATGAATCGGCGCGGTCCTTCGTCGCCGGCCCACGGGTTGCCCGGCCAGGGCTCGCCGGTCTCCGGGTCGAGCCGGAGCGTCTTGCCGCCCAGGGAGTCGAGGCTGCGCGGGTTCTCCTCGTTGGCGGCGTCCCCGGTGCCGACCCAGAGCGCCCCGTCGGCGGTGATCAGCAGCCGGCAGCCACCGTGCCTTCCTGACGAGGTCGGGAAGCCGTCGATCAGCGTCCGCTCCTGAGTGGCCCTGGTCAGTGCGGCGTCGAGGGTCCAGGAGATGACGCGTACGTCCTGGCCGTCGTTCCACCCCTGACAGGTGTAGATGCGCCGGTTCTCGGCGAAGCCGGGGTCGATCTCGAGCCCCATCAGCCCGGTCTCACCGGAGACCCAGATGTCGTTGTCCTCGAGCGGGATCTCCCGCCGCTCGCCGCCCTCGACCAGCGACAGGACCGCCCGGTCGCGCTCGGTGAGCAGGTACCGGTCCTCGCCGATGTCGGCGACGTCCCAGGGGTGGTCGAGCTCGTCGTTGACCACCTCGACGTCGAGCTCCGGGACCCGGTCGGAGGTCGGCAGCACGGCTGGGGGAGCCGATGAGGACGCGCTGGCGGAGGCGCTCGGCGAACCCGACGGGTTCAGCGGCGGGGGAGTGGAGGCGGGAGAGGAGTCTCCCGCGCACGCGGCGGTCGAGAGCCCGAGAGCGATCACGGAGGCGAGTGCGATGGCGGCGCGCATGGTGTCGACGCTACTGGCCCGGTGGGCTCTAGGGTGTGCGGTTGTGACGAACGTGATCAGGGCGATGCGCGAACACCCCTCCGCGGTGCTGCTGCTCGGACAGGTGGTGGCGATCCTGGCCTACCCCTTCCTCGACGGCTCGACCGCCGGCCGCGCCGCACTGGGCGTGCTGCAGCTGCTGCTCCTGCTGGCAGCGGTCGCTGCGGTGCGCATGACTCCGGCCTTCTCCTGGGCGGCGATCATCTTCGGTGGACCGGCGACGATCTTCGCGGTGTGGGAGTCCGTCGCGCCGAACGAGGGCTGGGTCGTGCTGACCTCGGCCTTCTTCCACGTCCCGTTCTATCTGTTCGTCTCGTACGCGATGATCCGCTATCTCTTCCACGACGACGTGGTCACCCGCGACGAGCTCTTCGCGACCGGTGCCGCGTTCACCGTCGTCGCCTGGGCCTTCGCCTACCTGTACGCGGCGATCCAGGTGATCTGGCCCGGCTCGTTCGGCGACCACCGGCAGTGGTTCGACCTGCTCTACCTCTCGTTCACGACGCTGACCTCGGTCGGACTCTCCGACATCGTGCCGGTGCTCCCGCACGCCCGCTCGGTGGTGATGATCGAGCAGATCGCGGGGGTCTTCTACGTCGCCATGGTGGTCGCCCGCCTGGTCGGGCTGGCGGCCGCCAGGGCACGGCGCGTGTAGCCGGGGGAGTCTGCCAAGCGGTCGATCCGGGCCCGGCCTCGAGCCGGCCGGCCCGGATCGACCACTTATGGGGCGCAGATCCTCAGAAGGTGTGCTCGGGGCCGGGGAAGGTCGAGCCCTTGACGTCTGAGATGTAGGCCTCGGCGCCCTCGGACAGGACCGACTTCACGTCGGCGTACTGCTTCACGAAGCGGGCCATCTTGCCGCTACGCATGCCGAAGGCGTCCTGCCAGACCAGCACCTGGCCGTCGCAGTCGGGGCCGGCACCGATCCCGATGGTGGGGATGTCCAGCTCCTTGGTGATCTGCGCGGCGACGTCGCCGGGGACCATCTCCATGACCACCGCGAACGCGCCGGCCTCCTGGACGGCCTTGGCGTCGTCGATGATCCGGTCGGAGTTGTCGCCGCGGCCCTGGACACGGTAGCCGCCGAGCACGTGCTCGGACTGCGGGGTGAAGCCGATGTGGGCGATGACGGGGATGCCGCCCTCGGTCAGCTTCTTGATCACCGGGGCCATCTCGGCGCCGCCCTCGAGCTTCACGCAGTGGGCGCCGGCTTCCTTCATGAACCGCACCGCGGTCAGGTAGCCCTGCTCCGGCGAGGCCTGGTAGGAGCCGAAGGGCAGGTCGCCGACGACCATCGCCCGCTTCACGCTGCGCGAGACCGCGCGGGTCAGGGGCAGCAGCTCGTCCACGGTCACCGGAAGCGACGTCTCGTTGCCGAGGACGTTGTTGGAGGCCGAGTCACCGACGAGCAGCAGGTCGACGCCGGCCTCGTCGAAGATCTGGGCGGAGTACATGTCGTAGGAGGTCAGCATCGTGATCTTGTCACCACGCTGCTTCATCTCGCGAAGATGATGCGTGCGCACCTTGCGTACGGGCTTGGCCGGCGTGTTCCCAGCGGCCCCGGTCCCATAAGGGGCGGTCTCCTCGGCAGAGGGGTTCGTGCTCATCATCGAGCCTTTCTGGTTTCATCTCGCAGCTCCCTGATGGAGTCCACGGACTACCTCCAGCGTAGGCCGAGTTCACACCGGGCGCGCTGTGGCGGTGGTCACAGCCGGTCGAACGGGGCGGCATAGCGGAACGGGCCCCGAAGACCCGGTTCGTACGCAGCCAGCGGCCGTGCCTGGAAGTAGTCGCCCCAGGCGGGTTCGGGTGCCTCGATCCCGAGCGAGGAGGCGGGGACGAAGCCGAAGCGGCCGTAGTAGTCCGGCGAGCCGAGGAGGACGACGACCGGCTCACCCAGTGCGTCGGCGGCGCCGAGGACGGCGTGCATCAGCGCTGAGCCGACGCCGTCGCGCTGGCGGGCGGGGGAGACGCTGACCGGGCCGAGACCGAGCGCGGACCGACCGGCGAGCTCGCCGCGGGTGGCCACGACATGGCCCACGATCTCGCCGTCGGCCTCGGCGACCAGCGAGAGCTCCGGGACCCAGCCCGGATCCTCGCGCAGCCACCCCACCAGCGTCGCCTCCCCGGGCGCCCCGTCGGGCTCGACCGGCGGCGCGGAATGCTCCACACCGGAGAAGGCGGCGGCAGTGACCGCACGGATGTCGGCCACGTCCTCGAGACGTTCACGTCGGATCAGCACACGTCCACGCTAAACGGAGCGACAGCCCCGGCGCTCCTGGTTATCGTCGCGTCCATGCGGGTGCGACAGGCGACGGCGGAGGACCTCGACGCGGTGATCCACGTCGGCGTGACGACCTGGCGGGCGACGTACCCGCCGATCACCGGTGAGGCGTACGTCGAGGAGGGCATCGCCAAGTGGTGGGCTCCGGACGCGGTGCTCCCCGGGATCAGGGCCGGCACCGTCCTCGTCGCCGAGGTCGAGGACCGGGTCGTCGCGATGGCCTCCTACTCGGTCTTCGAGGACCACCTGATGCTCTGGAAGCTGTACGTCCTGCCCGACTCCCAAGGGTCAGGCGCCGGCAGCGCGCTTCTGAGCGAGGTGATCGCCCGCGCCGGTGACCTGCCCGTGCGACTCACCCACCTCGTCGGCAACGACCGCGCCCATGCCGTCTACGAGCGGCTCGGCTTCGTGGAGTCCGCCACGGTTCCCAGCCCCATCGACGACGGTCCGGAGGAGATCGTGATGGAGCGCTCGGCGGGCTGACCCGGAAGACCACTTTCGAAGATTACCCGCGAAAGTCGTTCAGGAACGGTTGAAAGTCGGCGACCGTCGACACTAGCATCCGGCGTGACGCGCATCACATCCCATTCGGCGTCCCGATGTTCGGAGTCTCGATGTCTCGCTTCCCCTCCACACGCCGCACTCGGACCCGACTCGCCGTCGGGTCGGCTGTCCTCGGGATCACCGCTCTCTGCACGGGCGGTCCGATCGGGGCCGCCCTCGCGACTCCCACCGAGACACCCTCGACGGCCGCGACCTGTCCGGCACCCGATGCCCGCACGAGCGTGGTCCTCCTCGATCTCGACACCGGCGTCGCCAACAGCACCCTGCGCTCCGGCTGCACCATCAACGACGTCATCGACGACGAGCGGACATGGCCGACCCATGGGGCCTTCGTGACGCACGTCCGTGGCGTCACCGCCGACCTGGTCGCCACCGGAGAGGTGACGCGGGCCGAGGCCAGCCGGCTGCGATCCGCCGCGGCTCGCTCGCAGGTGGGGAAGGTCGAGGGCTACGACTGGCTCTTCGACGGCTCGGCCGACTCCTTCGGCGACTGGGCGTACGCCGGAGACGGTGGGTTCGACCTGGTACCGGACGGCACCATCCGCAGCCGTGCCGGCGCGGGCGGCGGGTTCGGAACCCTGTGGTACCCGGAACGGGAGTACGGCGACTTCTCGCTGCGACTGCAGTTCCGCGACGACGCGCCCGGTGCGGCCCGCGGAAACAGCGGCGTCCAGGTGCGCTTCCCCGAGCTGTGGGGTCCGGTCGAAGGATGCCCCACCACGTTCAACGGCAGCGAGACCGGCAACCTGTCCTGGATCGCGGTCAACTGCGGCCACGAGATCCAGGTCAACGACTCGCCGGAGGGCGGCAGCAACGACCCCCGCAAGACCGGGTCGATCTACGGCTTCGCCGACCTCACCCTGGCCCAGGCGCGGCCGACCCCGAAGGGCACCTGGAACGACCTCGAGATCCGCGTCGTCGGGCAGCAGTACACCGTGATCCGCAACGGTGTCGTGATCAACGAGTTCGAGAACCTGCCCGGGCTGCCGTTCCCCGGTCGTCCCAACGACCCCGATTCCAGCAGCCGAGGGCTGACCGGTCACGTCGGGGTTCAGGCGCACGGCAGCACCCCGGACGTGGTCTCCTACCGGAACATCCGCATCCGCGACCTGTCCTGAGGTCGTCCGCGGTCGGTGGCGGGATCGGGAGGCTGGGTAGCACCTAGACTCCGGGTGTGGACTTCTACTCCGCCTACTCCCATGGCTTCGCGCGGGTCGCGGCGTGCACCATCCCGATCTCCGTCGCCGACCCGGCGGCCAACGCGCGCGAGGTGATCGCGCAGGCCCGCGAGTGCTCCGATGAGGGAGTCGCGGTAGCGGTCTTCCCGGAGCTGTGCCTCTCGGGCTACTCGATCGACGACCTCGTCCTGCAGCGGACCCTCCTCGACGCCGTGCACGCCGCGATCAGCGCGATCGTGGTGGCCTCCGAGGAGCTGCTCTCGGTGATCGTCGTCGGCGCCCCGCTGCGCCACGGCGACCGGGTGCTCAACACCGCGGTCGTGATCCACGGCGGCGAGGTGCTCGGCGTGGTGCCCAAGACCTACCTGCCGACCTACCGCGAGTTCTACGAGAAGCGGTGGTACGGCACGGGCGACGGCGCCGACGGCACCATCATGCTCGGCGGCGAGGAGGTTCCGCTCAGCAACGAGCTGCTCTTCCGGTGCACCGACGTCAAGGATCTCGTCTTCCACGTCGAGGTCTGCGAGGACATGTGGGTCCCGGTGCCGCCGAGCGCGAAGGCCGCGCTGGCCGGCGCGACCGTGCTGCTCAACCTCTCCGCCAGCCCGATCACGGTGGGCCGCTCCGACGCGCGGCGACTCCTGGTCCAGTCCGCGTCCGCCCGGTGCCTGGCGGCGTACGTCTACACCGCCGCCGGCCAGGGCGAGTCGACCACCGACCTGTCCTGGGACGGTCAGACGATGGCGTACGAGCTCGGCGAGCTGCTGGGGGAGACCGAGCGGTTCCCGGACGGGCCGCGGCGCACCGTGGTCGACGTCGACCTGGAGCGGATCCGCGCCGAGCGGATCCGGCAGGGCACCTTCGACGACAACCGGCGGGCCGAGGCGACCTTCCACTCCGAGATCGAGTTCGAGCTGGCGCCGCCGCTGACCGGCGACGGGCTGCGGCGCAAGGTGGACCGGTTCCCGTTCGTCCCCGACGACCCCGACAAGCTCGCGCTGGAGTGCTATGAGGCCTACAACATCCAGGTCTCCGGGCTCGAGAAGCGGCTGCAGTCGATCGGCCCGGACACGAAGATCGTCATCGGCGTCTCAGGCGGGCTCGACTCGACCCACGCGCTGATCGTCGCCGCCAAGGCGATGGAGCGCCTGGGCCGCCCGGCGAGCGACATCCTGGCGTTCACGATGCCCGGCTTCGCGACCTCCGAGGACACCAGGTCCAACGCGATCCAGCTGATGGAGGCGCTCGGGACGACCTACGAGACGCTCGACATCCGCCCGACCGCCACCCAGATGCTCAAGGAGATCGGCCACCCGGCCGGTGACGGCGAGCCGGTCTACGACGTGACGTTCGAGAACGTCCAGGCGGGGCTGCGTACCGACTTCCTCTTCCGCATCGCCAACCAGCGCGGCGGCATCGTCCTCGGCACCGGCGACCTCTCCGAGCTCGCGCTCGGCTGGGCCACCTACGGCGTCGGCGACCAGATGTCGCACTACAACGTGAACGCGGGCGTGCCGAAGACCCTGATCCAGCACCTGATCCGCTGGGTGATCACCACCGAGCAGTTCGACGGCACCGCCGACGAGGTCCTCCAGGAGATCCTCGACCAGGAGATCTCGCCCGAGCTCGTGCCGGGGGAGGAGCTGCAGTCGACGGAGCAGAAGATCGGTCCGTACGCACTGCAGGACTTCACCCTCTTCCACACCGTCCGCAACGGCTTCTCGCCCTCGAAGATCGCCTTCCTGGCCTGGAACGCCTGGCACGACGTCGAGGCCGGCGAGTGGCCCCCGGGGTTCCCCGAGGACAAGCGGGCGGCGTACGAGATGAAGGAGATCCGCGCCTGGCTCGAGGTCTTCGTGAAGCGCTTCTTCGCCAACCAGTTCAAGCGCTCGGCGCTGCCCAACGGGCCGAAGGTCCACAACGGCGGCACCATGTCGCCGCGCGGCGACTGGCGGATGCCCTCGGACGCCTCCCCGGCCGCCTGGCTCGCGGAGATCGAGGCCCGGGTTCCGGTGGAGTAGTTGACCCTCACACGGTGTCAGGCGATGGGCTGATGGCGTCATGTTGAGTATCGGAGACTTTGGCCGCTTCGCCGGGGTGTCGGTGCGCATGCTGAGGCACTACGACTCCCTCGGCCTGCTCTCGCCTTCACGTGTCGACCCGCACAGCGGCTACCGGTTCTACGAGCCGGCGCTGCTGGCCCGGGCCGACGCGCTGGTGGCATTCAGATCGCTGGGCTTCTCGTTGGAGGAGGTCGGTGATCTGCTCGACGAGGGCCGTACGCCGGCCGAGCTCGCTGCGCTGCTGCATCGGCGCCGCGACGAGCTGCGCGTTCAGATCGAGGCCGACGGCCGGCGCCTCGGCGAGGTGGAGCGACGTCTTCGACTGTTGGAAGGAGATCCCATGTCCACCCTCACCTACACCGAGAAGCCGCTCGCGGCCCTCAGCCTCACCCAGCTGACCGACCAGGTCGACGACGTCGACGAGGTCGGCACCCGCGTCGGCCCGCTCTTCGGACGGGTCTACGGCGCCTTCGCGGCCGCCGGGATCGAGCCGTCCGGGCCGGCCATCGGCTGGTACGACGCCGTCGGCGACGGGATGGCCTTCGGCGCCGGGGCCGAGCTCGGCGGCAAGGCCGTCGACGGCCTCGAGATCGGCACTCTGCCGGCACACGACCGCGCGGTCACCGCGATCTACCGCGGGGCGATGACGGGGATCGGCGAGGCCTGGCAGGAGCTGTCCCGCCACGTCAGCGACGCCGGTCTCGAGTTCACGGGCCCGTGCCGCGAGATCTACCTCGAGATGCCGGAGGACCAGGATGCCTGGGTCACCGAGCTCCAGCAGCCGGTGAGGTAGCGGGTCCTTCATGCCGGGGCGTGGGTCCGGAGTCGCGGTAGCGTCGTGACCATGTCGTCCAAGAGCCTGGTCTGGTCCGTCGTTCACGCCGAGCGACAGGCGCTGATCCGGGACCTCGAGACCCTCTCCCCGGCACAGTGGGCGACGCCGTCGCTGTGCGCGGGCTGGACCGTCCACGACGTGCTCGCCCACATGATCGACGTCGCGACGACGACACGGCTGGGGTTCGTACGCCGCCTGGTCGCCGCCGGCGGGGACTTCGACCGGGACAACCAGACCGGTGTCGACCGGGAGCGCGCCGAGGATCCGGCCGAGACGCTGGCCGCGTTCCGAAGGGTCGCCGGTCGGACGGCGACCCCGCCCGCTCCGCTCGCGACCCGCCTGGTCGAGGAGTTCGCCCACGGGGAGGACATCCGGCGCCCGCTGGGTCTGCGGCGCGACTACCCGGTCGAGCACGTCGTCACGGCGCTGGGCTACCTGGCCAAGACCTCGCAGAAGTGGGGTGGTGGCAAGGAGCGAGCCCAGCGCGTACGCCTTGTGGCCACCGACGCCGACACGGTGATCGGGACCGGCCCTGAGGTCCGCGGCACCGCGATCACGATCGTGCTCGCGCTGTCCGGGCGTCAGGTTGGGCCGGACGAGCTCACCGGGCCGGGCGCGGCCGCGGTGGTTGCCACCTGAAGCTCATGGCTTCATTCGCATCAAGTAAATCAAATACCTTCATCACGCGAGAATGAAGGTATCATCTTCATATGACGTCAGTGGCGACCGTGATCGGCGACCTCGTGGGCTCGCGCACCAAGGCCGACCGCGCCGAGGTTCACGAGGCGTTCGCCGACGCGATCGAGGAGATCAACCGGGAGTGGCAGCCGGTCACGCCGCTGCGGATCACGGTCGGCGATGAGTACCAGGGAGCCTTCAAGACCGTCGGCGCCGCGATCCGGGCCACGTTGCGGCTGCGGATCGCGCTCGACCCCGTGGTCGGCGTACGCCACGGCATCGGCTGGGGCGAGACCCGGGTGCTCCGCGACGACCCCCGGGTCGAGGACGGGCCGGGGTGGTGGTCCGCTCGGGCGGCGATCGAGACCGCGGAGAACGCCGAGAACAGGGCGGCCTCTCGCAGCGTACGGACCTGGTATCAGCCGGCTGAAGACGCGGGTGGGCCGGAGCCGGCCGCGGTCAACGCCGCTCTGGTCGCGCGCGACGAGCTCTTTTCTCGCCTGGATCGGTCCTCGGTGTCGGTGCTTTCTGGCATGCTCTCCGCCATGTCTCAGAAGGCCATCGCCGCCGAGCTCGACATCACCCCCTCCGCGGTCTCCCAGCGCGTCCGCCGTGACGGCATCGCCGTGATCGTGCGCGCCGACGAGCTTCTGGGGGAGGTCCGATGAGCGGGCGTCGGCGAGCAGGCGAGGCGGCGGCATGAGCTGGATAGCGCTGCTCCTGATCGGGATCGGGACGGTCGACTTCGCCCATTCGATCCTCGACCCGCTCAAGCGGATCCGCTGGGTCCCCGAGGCGATCGGGGCGGTCGCGGTGATCGCCTTCGGCCTGCTCTCGGCTCTCTTCGGAGGTGACCTGGCGGCGGTGATCGTGATCGCCGGGATCACGGTGCTGTGGGGCTTCCTGGCCCACCCGCCCCAGGGCTCGGACGCGAACCCCCGGCCGGGGATCCCGCTGGCCCTGCTCGGCGGGACGATCTTCGTCGGGATCCTGCTGGCTCCGGTGGCCGGTGAGGTCGGCGGACCGGTCGCCGCGTGGGCGGAGCAGGCGCCCTGGGTCTGGGTCGAGTCGGCGCGCCCCGAGGCCGTGCTGCTCGTCTTCGGCGGCCTGCTGGTCCAGGTCTCGACCGGCAACGTCGTGGTGCAGCTCGTCCTCGACGTCGCCAAGGTGGCCAACCCGCTCGACGGTGTCGACGGCAACAATCTCAAGGGCGGCCGCCTCCTGGGCCCGCTCGAGCGGCTGACGATCTTCGGGCTCGGTCTCACCGGCAACCTCGCCGCCGCCGGCCTGGTGGTCGCGGCCAAGGGCTTGATCCGCTGGCCGGAGCTGCAGTCGTTCCGTGGGAACGACGGGCCGAGCATCAACGACGTGACCGAATACTTCCTGGTCGGCAGCTTCGTCTCCTGGATGACCTCGCTGGTGACCCTTGCCCTGGTCATCACCTAGCCCGCGACTAGATTGCGGTGTCATGACTGTGGGTAAGGCTCTTGGACTTCTGGTGGCCGCGGTGCTTCTCCTGGCCGGAGGAGCGCTGGCGCTCACCGGCATGGGCTATCTCGGCGGAGGCGGCACGAGCACCGCCTGGTCGGTCCTCGGAGCGGCGCTGGCGGGGTTCGGGGTCGCCTTGGTGATCTCGATCTTCAAGGGTCCTCGAGGCTGAGCCCGGCCACAGCGTGGCGCGGACGTCTCGGCCGTAACGTCGGACCGTTAGTGTTCACGCATGGGCAAGCAACAGGACTTCGTGCTCCGGGCACTCGAAGAGCGGGACGTACGTTTCGTGCGGCTGTGGTTCACCGACGTGCTCGGCTATCTGAAGTCGGTCGCGGTGGCTCCGGCCGAGCTCGAGAGCGCCTTTGCGGAGGGCATCGGTTTCGACGGCAGCGCGATCGAGGGGTTCGCCCGGGTGACCGAGGCCGACATGCTGGCCCTGCCGGACCCGAGCACGTTCCAGATCCTGCCGTGGCGTACCGACGGCCCGTCCACCGGCCGGATGTTCTGCGACATCGTGATGCCCGACGGCTCGCCGTCCTACGCCGACCCGCGCTACGTGCTCAAGCGCACGCTGTCCAACGCCGCGGAGAAGGGCTTCACCTTCTACACGCACCCCGAGATCGAGTTCTACCTCTTCAAGGACAACCCGAGGGACGGCAGCGAGCCGACCCCGGTCGACTCCAGCGGCTACTTCGACCACACCGCCCAGTCGATGGGCGCCGACTTCCGGCGTGAGGCGATCACGATGCTGGAGGCGATGGGGATCTCGGTGGAATACAGCCACCACGAGGGCGGTCCGGGCCAGAACGAGATCGACCTGCGCTACGCCGACGCGCTGAGCACCGCCGACAACATCATGACCTTCCGCACCGTCATCCGCGAGGTGGCGCTGAGCCAGGGCATCTGGGCCAGCTTCATGCCCAAGCCGTTCACCGAGCACCCGGGCTCGGGCATGCACACCCACCTGAGCCTGTTCGAGGGCGACGCCAACGCGTTCTACGAGCCGGGCGCCGAGTACCAGCTCTCCAAGACCGGGCGCAGCTTCATCGGCGGCGTGCTCCGTCACGCCGGCGAGATCACCGCGGTGACCAACCAGTGGGTCAACTCCTACAAGCGCCTGATCGGCGGGGGAGAGGCGCCGGCCCACGTCGCCTGGGGCCACAACAACCGCTCGGCGCTGGTCCGGGTGCCGATGTACAAGCCGCTCAAGGGCCAGTCGACCCGCATCGAGGTCAGGTCCCTCGACGCCGCCTGCAACCCCTACCTGGCCTTCGCCGTGATCCTGGCCGCGGGCATGAAGGGCATCGAGGAGGGCTACGAGCTGCCGCGCGAGGCCGAGGACGACGTGTGGGCGCTGACCGAGCGCGAGCGCAAGAGCCTCGGCATCGATCCGCTGCCGGAGAACCTCGACGAGGCGATCGGGATGGCCGAGGACTCCGAGCTCCTCGCCGAGACCCTCGGCGAGCACGTCTTCGACTTCTTCCTGCGCAACAAGCGCGCCGAGTGGGCCGCCTACCGCGAGCAGGTGACCGCCTACGAGCGCTCCCGGATGCTGCCGGTCATCTGACCTCCGATAACTGGTTGTCAGGGCAACTCAAGCCCGATTCCACACTTCCGATCCGGTGCTGCCACACTGGATCGAACGGGAGAGTGGGAGTGATGTCGTGAGTCTTCCCCGAGTGCTTGTCATCCAGCACGAGGAGACAGTTCCGCCGGCGTTGTTCGGTCATTGGTTGGCTGAGGCGGGCATGTGCGTCGACGTCTGTCGGGCGTACGCCGAGCCGATCCCGCCGCTCTCGTCGCTGAACGCCTCCTACTCGGGGCTGCTCGTCATGGGCGGCTCGATGGACGCCGACTCCGACGACGAGCACCCCTGGCTCCGGGTCACCCGCGAGCGGATCGCGCAGGCCGCCGAGGCCGGGATCCCGACGCTCGGGATCTGCCTCGGACATCAGCTGGCCGCGATGGCCCTGGGTGGCAGCGTGGAGCGCAGCCCGTTCGGGCTGACCGTGGGCGTACGCCAGGTCACCTGGGAGCCCGAGGTGCTCTTCGACCCGCTGATGCGCCTGCTGGCGGGCGATGACCGCGCCATGCACTGGCACCGCGACGTCGTCGGCCGGCTGCCCGAGGGCACCGTCGAGCTGGCCAGCTCGATCGACGGGCAGGTCCAGGCGGCGCGGTTCGCCCCGACCGTGTGGGGCGTGCAGTTCCACCCCGAGGTCGACGCCGCCGCGGTCGCGGTCTGGGCCGAGGAGTCCGTCGAGGACCTCGAGCAGATCGGCCGCAGCGTCGAGGACGTGGTCGCGACGGCCACCTTCGCCGAGAAGGAGCTGATCAAGACCTGGCAGCCGCTGGCCTTCGGGTTCGCTCGCCTGGTTCGTGAACGCAGCGCCGCCGTCGCCCCGGGCGGCACCCGCGGAGGCGTCATCTCGACCCCTAGGCCCTGGAGCGCCTGAAAACCGGCCAGTGACACAATCGGGGCCATGACGTTGCCAGGCAAGGGCGAGCTGCTCCGGCTCGGCTTCAACGATCCGGACACGGCCCTGGCAGATCTGGCAGGTCTCGGCCCCTGCGCCCAAGAGCTACTGGCGATCCTGGGCCAGGCGGCCGACCCCGACGCGGCGCTGGCCGGCCTGGTCATGCTCGCCGAGTCCCAGGGCGCCGGCTTCGTCGAGGAGCTCGCCGGCGACGAGGGCACCGCGATGCGGCTGATCTCGGTGCTCGGTGCCTCGCCCGCGCTCGGCGACCACCTGGCCCGCCATCCCGCTCACTGGCGTGAGCTGGCCGACCCGACCCTCGGCACCACCAGGCCCGCCGCGTACGTCTTCAGGGCTTCGCTGCTCGAGGCCGTCGGCGCGAAGCCGGGCGACGAGAGTCCGGTGGCCACGGTCCCGGACGCGGAGGCGGTCGACGCGCTCCGGGTGGAGTACCGCCGCTGGCTGCTCCGGCTGGCCGCCCGCGACCTGGCCCACCAGCTCCCGGTCGACGACGTCGCGGCCGAGCTCTCCGACCTGGCCTGCTCGACCCTCGACGCCGGGCTGGCGGTCGCCCGCGCGCGGGTGGGCGCCGAGGCCGACAAGGTCCGGCTGGCCGTCGTCGCGATGGGCAAGTGCGGTGGCCACGAGCTCAACTACGTCTCCGACGTGGACGTGATCTTCGTCCACGAGGCCGCCGACGGGGTCGGCGACGACGTCTCGCTGCGGGTCGCCACCCAGCTCGCCAGCAATCTGATCCAGGTCTGCTCGGCCCACACCGGCGAGGGCACGATCTGGCCGGTCGACGCCGCGCTGCGTCCCGAGGGCAAGGCGGGCGCGCTCTCGCGTACGATCGCCGGCCACGTCGGCTACTACGAGCGCTGGGCCAGCACCTGGGAGTTCCAGGCGCTGCTCAAGGCCAGGCCGGCGGCTGGTGACCTCGCTCTGGGCCAGGCCTACGTCGACGCCGTCAACCCGTTCGTGTGGAAGGCCGCCGAGCGCGACGGCTTCGTCTCCGACACCCAGAAGATGCGGCGCCGGGTCATCGCCCACATCCCGTCCCGGGAGGCCGACCGCGAGCTCAAGCTCGGCGCCGGCGGGCTGCGCGACGTGGAGTTCGCGGTGCAGCTGCTGCAGCTGGTCCACGGCCGCACCGACACCGGGATCCGCCAGCCCACCACGCTCTCCGCGCTGGCGGCGCTAACCCGATCCGGCTACGTCGGGCGCGAGGACGGCGAGGCCATGCACGAGGCCTACGCGTTCCTGCGGCGGATGGAGCACCGGCTCCAGCTCCACCGGCTGCGGCGCACCCACGTCGTCCCCGACGACGAGGAATCGCTGCGCTGGCTCGCGCGCTCGCTCGGCTACCTGCGCGACCCGGTGGTGCGGCTGGAGAAGGAGTGGGGCCACCAGCGGATCGAGGTACGCCGCCTCCACGAGAAGCTCTTCTACCGACCGCTCCTCGACGCGGTCGCCCGGATCCCGTCCGGTCAGGCACACCTGTCCGCGAAGGCCGCCGAGGAGCGGCTGACCGCGCTGGGCTACGCCGACCCCAAGGCCGCGCTGCGCCACCTGGAGGCGCTCACCACGGGCGTCTCCCGGCGCGCGGCGCTGCAGCGGGCGCTGCTGCCGGTGATGCTGCAGTGGCTCTCCGAGGGCTCCGATCCCGACGCCGGGCTCTTCGGGTTCCGCCGGATCTCCGACGCCCTCGGCGCCACGCCCTGGTATCTGCGCTCCCTGCGCGACGAGGGCCTGGTCGCGCAGCACTTCGCCACGATCCTGTCCACCTCGCGCTACACCACCGCGCTGCTCGAGCGGGAGCCCGAGGCGCTACGCCTCCTGGGCCACGATCTGGCGCCGCTGTCCGCCGAGGCGCTGACCGACGAGATGGTCGCCCGCGCCGCCCGCCGTCGCACCACCACCTCCGCCGAGGAGGCCGTACGCCACATCCGGGCGATCCGCCGTCGCGAGCTGTTCCGGATCTCGGCCGCCGAGCTCCTCGGCGAGGCCGGGATCGACACGATCGGTGCCGCTCTGTCGCGGCTGACCGACGCCACCTTGGAGGCCTCGCTGCGCACCGTCGTGGCCGAGGAGGTCGCCCGCCGTGGGGTCGACGGGCCCCCGACGCGGATCGCGATCATCGCGATGGGCCG
Organism: Nocardioides sp. NPDC101246; assembly: GCF_044767415.1. Lineage (NCBI taxonomy): Bacteria > Bacillati > Actinomycetota > Actinomycetes > Propionibacteriales > Nocardioidaceae > Nocardioides > Nocardioides sp. NPDC101246. Next base: position 205,104 of record NZ_JBIWNX010000011.1, on the reverse strand, counting down.
CTACGGCGGGTTCGAGCTCTCCTACGCCTCCGACGCCGACGTGCTCTTCGTCCATCAGCCCGTCGAGGGGGCCGATCCGGGAGAGGCGACCCAGTTCGCGCTCAAGGTCATCGCCGACCTGCGCCGGTTGCTGGCTCTGCCGGGCGCCGACCCGCCACTGGAGATCGACGCCGACCTGCGCCCCGAAGGGCGTCAGGGCGCGCTGGTGCGGACACTGCCGGCGTACGCCTCCTACTACGCCAAGTGGTCGGGCATCTGGGAGTCGCAGGCGCTGCTGCGTGCCGACGCCGTCGTCGGCGACCAGCAGGTGCGCGATGCGTTCACCGAGATGATCGACCCGCTGCGCTACCCCGAGGGCGGGCTGAGCGAGGACGACGTCGTCGAGGTGCGCCGCATCAAGGGCCGTGTCGACCACGAGCGGCTGCCACGCGGCGCCGACCCGAACACCCATCTCAAGCTCGGCCGCGGCGGGCTCGCCGACATCGAGTGGACCGTCCAGCTCCTGCAGATGCGGCATGCGTACGCCGTCCCGGGGCTGCGCACGCCACGCACCGTCGAGGCGCTGCAGGCCGCCCGCGACGCCTCGTTGATCGAGGCCCACGACGCCGAGACGCTCATCGAGGCGTGGCGGATGGTCAGTCGGGTCCGCAACGCGGTCACGCTCGCGCGTGGCCGCCCGGCGGACTCGTTGCCCGCCGGGCCGGTCGAACAGCACGCCGTAGCGGCCATCCTCGGCTATCCGGCGGGCGCGACCGACGAGCTGGTCAACGACTACCTGCGGATGACCCGCCTCGCCCACGGTGTGGTCGAGCGCGTCTTCTGGGAGTGAGCTCTAGAGGTTGTTGTCGTTGCGCGGCGGGAGCCAGCCCGGCGTGCGCTGCGGCCGGGGCTGCTGCGGCTGGGCCGGCGGCTCGTTGCCCGCCTCGTCGGCGGGCTGCCCACCCTGGGGCCTGAAGAAGTCCGGCTGGGGCTCCGAGGCACTGTTGGAGGCCTGCTGGGCGTAGGGCCGGGGCGTCCAGCGTCCGTTCTGCGGCCGCAGCTGGGTCGGACGCTGCGGGCGCTGGGCGAACGCGTTGCCGAAGCCTTCGCTCACCGGCTCACCGTTGGGCTGACCCGCCTGCGGGCTGCCCGAGGCTGCGGGCTGCCGCGTCGGGAGCGGCTGGAGCGGCTGTTGCGGCTGCTGCAGCTGTGACAGGGCCGGCTGCTGGCCCGTGATCGGCTGCGGCCCGGTGTTGTAGCGCTGTGCCATCTCCGGCCGCTGCGGCATCATCGCGTGGGAGCCCGAGTCCGAGGTCGTCCGCTTGACCGGCGTCCAGGGGTCCTCGAGGTCGTCGTTGATGCCGGCGAACATGGTGGCGAACCCGATCACGATGAGCATGCCGGCCGAGATCGCGAAGATCGGCATGGCGAGATAGACCGGGTCGGCGCCGCTGACGTGCCCGAGCTTGTCCTCGGGAGAGCTGTGGATCTCGAGAGCGAGCATGCCGGTGTAGTGCATGACGCACACGCCGATGCCCATGATGACCGCGGCGCCCACGCGCATCAGCAGTGTGGTGACGTTGAAGGCGAAGAAGAGCGCGAGCGCCGAGGCGACCAGCGCGATCACGATCGAGAGGATGACGATCGGCGGCTTCCAGACCATCTGGGCGCTCATGTCCATCGCGTACATGCCGGTGTAGTGCATCGCGCCCACGCCGGCACCGGTGACCAGGCCACCGACGATGTAGCCCGCGTTGCCGCGCATGGCGGTCGCGATGAGCATGCCGACCATCGCCGCGATGATCGCGACGGCGAGCGAGATGAGGGTGGTGCCGACGTCGAGGGCGTACGCCACGTGGCTGTCGAAGGCGAGCATGCCGATGAAGTGCATGGACCAGATCGCGCCGCCGCCGATCGAGGCGGCCGCGCCGAAGAGCCAGAGCCAGGCACCGGTGCCTGAGCCACGCCGGCGAGCGCGGGTCGCACAGGTCAGACCGACCCATGAACCGAGTACGGAGATGATGAACGACATCCCGACCAGGGGCTGGCTGAACGCCCCGATCGTGACTTCCTCGATGCTTGTCACGCTGCTTTGACTTCCTCTCGTTCCTCGCCGGACGGGGTGTGGGGGATCGGCGAGGTAGATCTGGAAACACGCATGGATGCCCCTAGGGGTATCCGAGATGCATCCATAGCGGGCAATGGTGCCGTTGTAGCGCAGGTCACAATAGAGGAACAGGTCCCCTATTTCCATGTGGGGGGTAGGGTATCTCCGCTATGGCCGACGATGTATATGTGCTCGAGCTCGACGAGATGCAACAGTCGGCTGTCGATCTGGGGGATCCGACCCGCCTCGTGTTCGACTACATGAGGCGTATCGGCGATGTTATCGACCGACTGCCTCCAGGGCCAGTGCGAGTTCTGCACGTCGGCGGCGCCGCGATGACGCTGGCGCGCTACGTTCATGCGACCCGGCCGCGCTCCTCGCAGATCGTGCTGGAGCCGTCGGTCGAGGTCATCGAGCGCGTACGCAGCGAGGCGCCGCTCCCGCCGCGCAGCGGCATCAAGGTGCGCCCCGTCGACGGGAAGAGCGGCATCGTGGGCGTACGCGACGGCTTCGCCGACCTGGTGATCCTCGACGCCTTCGACGGCGGTCAGACCCCGGCCGAGCTCACCTCCGCGGCCTTCGTGGAGGACGTACGCCGCGTGCTCGCGCCCTCCGGTGTCTTCGTCGCCAACCTCGTGGACCGGGCGCCGTTCCCTCAGGCGCGTGACTTCGTCGCGGCGGCCAGAGACCTCGGTGACATGGTCGTCGGTGTCGAGCCGGCGACCATGAAGGGCCGCCGCTCCGGCAACCTGGTCATCGTCTGTGGCGCGGTGCCGGAAGCGCCGTTCGGGTCGCCCTCGCCGATGGAGTACCGCATCTTCACCGACCGTGCCGTCGCCGACTCCTTCGGCGGTGGGACGCGCCGCTAGGGTGAGGTCCATGTCGATCGAGCTGGCCCGCGCGCACCTGGACCGATTCGGACGCGGTGGAGACATCATCGAGTCGGTCGAGTCGAAGGCGACCGTCGAGCTCGCAGCGGCCGCCCTCGGTGTCTCGCCGGCGGAGATCGCCAAGACGATCAGCCTCTACACCGAGGACCGGACCGCCGCGATCCTGATCGTCGCCGCCGGCGACGCCAAGATCGCGAACGCGAAGTTCAAGGCCCACTTCGGTACCAAGGCGCGGATGCTCGCCGCCGAGGACGTGGAGCCGATGACCGGCCACGCGATCGGTGGCGTCTGCCCGTTCGGCAACCCCGCCTCGGCCGAGGTCTGGCTCGACGCCTCGATGAAGCGCTTCGACATGGTCTACCCGGCCGCGGGCAGCGCCAACACGACCATCGCGCTCACCCTCGGTGACCTGGAGACCATCAGCGAGGCCCGGGGCTGGGTCGACGTCACCAAGCTCCCCGAGACCGTCTGACCGACCTGGTCTCAAAAAGGGGGACAGCCCCGCCCTGCCGAAGCAGGAGCGGGGCTGCCGTGGAAGCCAGAGTCAGACCGGGCGGACGTTCTCGGCCTGCGGGCCCTTCGGGCCCTGGGTGACGTCGAACTCGACGCGCTGGTTCTCGTCCAACGTCTTGTAGCCGTTGGTCTGGATCGCGGAGAAGTGCACGAAGACGTCGTCGCCACCGTTGTCCTGGGCGATGAAGCCGAAGCCCTTGTCGCCGTTGAACCACTTCACGGTTCCCTGAGTCATGAATCTAATCCTTGTGTACACAGGGCGACTCCGTGCCGCCCTTTGGGCGTTGAATCCACGAGTCCTGATTTCTGCTTCTGCGGAAGACCAAGTGCTGCACGAACGGTCACCGAGAGCAACCGCGAAGCGCGTGGGGACGCCTCCTTCAACGCAGCCAAGCCTACATGCCCAGGCGCTTCTGCGGGTATTGGTGTTTCTTGCGCGCGCCGGAGGCTTGATCTGGGCCTGGTCGCGGGAGAGCCTGGCGTGCAGAAACCGACGATTGATGGGGACATTACGTGGACCAGCCATGGTGGCGCGAAGCCGTCGCATATCAGATCTACCCGCGCTCGTTCGCGGACTCGAACGGTGACGGGATCGGTGATCTGCCGGGGATCACCGACCACCTCGACTATCTCGCCGCGCTGGGTGTCGACGCGATCTGGATCTGCCCGTTCTACACCTCTCCGCAGAACGACCACGGCTACGACGTCGCCGACTACTGCGACGTCGACCCGATCTTCGGCACGCTGGCCGATGCCGACCAGCTGATCGCGCGGGCTCACGAGCTCGCCCTGAAGGTGATCGTCGACCTGGTGCCCAACCACACCTCCTCGGCGCACCCGTGGTTCGTCGAGGCGCTCGCGGAGGGACCCGGGTCCGTGGCGCGCGACCGCTACATCTTCCGCGACGGCCGCGGCGAGGCGGGGGAGGAGCCCCCGACCAACTGGCGCTCGGTCTTCGGTGGTCCGGCCTGGACGCGCATCGAAGGCGGGCAGTGGTACCTCCACCTCTTCGACGACGACCAGCCCGACCTCAACTGGCACAACCCCGAGGTGGTCGAGGAGTTCACCAAGATCCTCACCTTCTGGCTCGACCGGGGCGTGGACGGCTTCCGGGTCGACATCGCCCATGGCCTCTTCAAGGATCTGCGCGACCAGGTCGTCCCCGAGGGCCTCGCGCTGACCTCCGACGCCGCGGTGATGTACGAACGCGGCATCACCGACGCGCCGATGTGGGACAACCCTGGCGTTCACGAGATCTACCGCGCCTGGCGCAAGCTGATCGACTCCTTCGACGGTGACCGGATGATGGTCGCCGAGGCGTGGACCCCTGGGCCGGCGGAGCTGCGCCGCTACGTACGCGCCGACGAGTTCAACCAGGCGTTCAACTTCTCCTGGCTGCAGGCGCCCTGGTCGGCCGAGGCGTTCACCGAGGTCATCGGGTCGACGCTGAAGGCGCTCAGTCCTTCGCGGGCGGCGCCCACCTGGGTCCTGTCCAACCACGATGTCGTACGCCACCGCTCGCGTTACGGCGACGGACTGCAGGCGCTCCACCGGGCGCGCGCGGCGACACTGACGATGCTGGCGCTCCCGGGGTCCTCCTACCTCTACCAGGGGGAGGAGCTGGGCCTGCCGCAGGTCTATCTGCCGCCCGAGTACCAGGAGGATCCGTGGTCGGAGACCGGTGAGGGCGGTCGCGACGGGTGCCGGGTGCCGCTGCCGTGGAGCGGGTTCGAGCCGCCCTTCGGGTTCAGCGACCTACCCGACGAGAAGCTGCCGACGCAGCCGTGGCTGCCGCAGCCGGCCGAGTGGGTGGACCTCACCGTGGCTGCCCAGAACGGTGTCAGGGACTCCACGCTGGAGTTCTACCGGGCGGCGTTGACGGCGCGACGCAGCTTCGCGCTCGGTGCCGACGAGGACGTGGAGATCCTGGACGCGCCCGAGGGTGTCGTCTCGTTCCGGCGCGGCGGGGTCGGCGGGTCTTCTGACACCAGGACCGACCTGATCGTCGTCCTCAACTGCGGCATGGAGCCGGCGCCGCTTCCCGAGGGCGAGATCGTGATGTACAGCGGTGACCCGGTCGTGGGCGACCTGCCCACCGACGCCGCGGTCTGGATCATCGCTCCCGCGGTCGACTGATCCCGGGTCGGCGTGATCGTCTCTCAAGATTGTCAACAATTTTGGTACGCTCCTCGGACCCGACCAAGGAGGACATGTGACGGTCACGCCGACCCCGGTGACCCAGCGCGAGGTGGCGGAGGCGATCCGCCGCGACATTCTCGACGGTGAGCTCGTCGCCGGCCAGCGCCTGGTCGAGGCCGAGCTCTCCGAGTCGCTCGGTGCCAGCCGCGGTGCCGTACGCGGCGCCCTGATCGACCTCACCCACGAGGGCCTGGTCGAGCGGATCGCCAACCGTGGCGCCCGGGTGCGGGTGGTCAGCGTCGAGGAGGCCGTCGAGATCGTCGAGGTCCGCGCCGCCGTCGAGGCACTGTGCGCGGCCAAGGCGGCCGAGAAGATCACCGACGAGGAGATCGCCGAGCTGCGCCGGCTCGGCGAGGAGATGTCGGCCGCGGTCGCCTCCGGCGACGTGGGCACCTACTCCAAGCTCAACACCCGGCTCGACGAGCGCTTCGTGGCCATCTCCGGCCAGCAGGTCGCGGCCGAGACGCTCGCGCGGCTCCAGGGCCGGAGCGTGCGTCACCAGTACCGGCTCGCCTACCGACCCGGTCGCTCCCAGGTCTCGCTGCCGCAGCACCTCGCGATCATCGAGGCGCTCGCCCGGCGCGACCCCGCAGCCGCGGACACCGCCGTGCGCGAGCACCTCGCCAGCGTCCTCGAGGCCGTGCGCGAGGTGGCCTCCTCCCGCTAGGAGCCGTCCACCTCGGAGATGTGCTCGAGCCATTCCTGGCTGGCTCGGGCGACCCGCGGGGGAACACCCAGGTCATCGAGCATCTCGGCGGCGGCCGCCATCTCGTGGGAGCGGCGTACGGCATGACGGTGGCTGCCCTCGACGAGCCGGTCGAGGGTCGCGGCCGAGGCGCGGTCGAGCTCGCGCATGATCTCGGCGCGGGTCTCCTCCTCGAGCCCGGCCGCGCGGGCGGCGGCCAGGCTCTCCAGGACCGCGGCGGCGAGGCCCTTGTAGAACACCGAGCGGAGCAGCTTGCGGGTCGCCGCGTCGCCGACCTCGCCGTCGACGACCTCGACGCTCGCGCCGACCGCGCCCAGCAGCCGCGCCGCCTCGGCGGTACCCGGCCCTGAGGCGAGCATCGGCACCCGGATGCCCAGGCCCGGCACGGTCGACATCAGCGAGACGTCGGCGAACAGGCAGCGGGCCTCCAGCACCGAGAAGACCTCGCGCTTGCGGGCGGGGGAGGAGGTGTTGACGTCGGCCCAGACGGTGCTCGCCGACAGGCCGGCCAGCGCGTTGCGGGCGGCATCGACCGAGTCGGCGGCCGAGTTCACGCTGATCACCAGGTCGGCACCCTCGACCGCCTCGGCCTCGGAGGCGCAGGCGACGGTGCCCGGGGGAGCGCCGACGGCCGGGTCGTAGGCCCGGACGGTGGCTCCCGCCGTCAGCAGGTCGGCGACGAACGCCGAGCCTGCCTCACCGAGCCCGAGAACCGCGACGATCATGCCGGCCGCTCTCCCTTCTTGGCCTTCTGGATCAGCTCGTAGACGTGTGCGCGCAGCTCCGCGAAGCGCGGCGCCGAGCGAGTGGTCAGCTGGTCGCGTTCGTCGGGGAGGTCGATGGCCACGTCCTCCAGGATCACCGTCGGCCGGTTGGAGAGCACGAGCACGCGCTGGCCGAGGTAGACGGCCTCGTCGATGTCGTGGGTGACGAACAGGACGGTCACGCCGAGCCGCTTCCACAGCTCGCGGACGAGATCCTCCAGGTCGGCCCGGGTCTGGGCGTCGACGGCGGCGAACGGCTCGTCCATCAGCAGGACCGAGGGCTCGTAGGCGATCGCGCGGGCGATCGCGACCCGCTGCTGCATACCGCCGGAGAGCTGCCAGGGATGGGAGGAGGCCGAGTCGGCCAGGCCGACGGCCGCGAGCGCCTCGTCGACCAGCTCGGTCCGGCGCGCCCGCGGCACCTTCTTCTCCTTCAGCGGCAGCTCGACGTTCTGGCGGACGGTGAGCCAGGGGAACAGCGAGCGGCCGTACTCCTGGAAGACCACCGCCATCCCGGCCGGCGGCTCGGTGACCCGGGCGCCGTCGAGCTCGACGGCGCCGGAGGTGGCCTCGAGCAGCCCGCTGATGCAGCGCAGCAAGGTGGTCTTGCCGGCGCCGGAGGGGCCGACGATGCAGACCAGCTCGCCCTGGCCGATCGAGAAATCGAGCTGCTCGATGGCCTCCAGGGAGGTGCCGCCGGTGGTGTAGGTCTTCTTCAGGCCACGTACGTCCAGGGCAGTTGCCACGGGATTCTCCTCAAGACTTCGGGATCAGGCGCCGCGATCGGCCTGGCGCAGGCCGCGGTACCAGGCGAGCGAGTAGTGCTCGACGAGACGGAACAGGACCGAGAGCAGGAAGCCGAGCACGCCGAGGAGGATGATCCCGGTCCACATCTGCGGGACGGCGAAGCTGCGCTGGAACTGCACGATCGAGGCGCCGAGGCCGCGGTTGGCGCCGAAGAGCTCGCTGATCACCATCAGGATGACGCCGATCGACAGCGCCTGGCGCGCACCCGCGGCGATCTGCGGCGAGGCACCGCGCAGCACCACCTGCCGCAACCGGGTCCAGGCGCTGAACCGGTAGCAGCGGGCGGTGTCGAGCATGACCTCGTCCAGACCGCGTACGCCTTCGACGGTGTTGAGCAGGATCGGCCACAGGCAGCCGAGCGCGATCGTGACGATCTTGGACGCGTCGCCGGTGTAGCCGAGGAACAGCGCGATCACCGGCACCAGCACCGGCGGCGGCACCGCCCGGAAGAACTCCAGCGTCGGCTCGCAGAACGCCCGGACCGGGCGGTAGAGGCCGATGACGACCCCGAGGAGTACGCCGGTGGCCAGCGCCACGGCATAGCCGGCCGCGAGCCGCGCCAGGCTGGGCAGGACGTCTCCGGTCCATCGGTCCGCGGTCCAGGTCTCCCCGAAGACGGAGACGATCTTGGACAGCGGCGGCCAGAAGACGCTGGTGGAGCCCGCCGAGGCGAACCACCACACCGCGACCAGGACGACCGGGAGGGCGAGCGCGTACGCGATGGTCCGTGCGAATCTCATCGGGCCTCCTTACGGATCGAGACGTGCCAGCGCAGCGTGCGCCGTTCCAGGGCTCGGGCGACCAGGTTGACGACGACGCCGATGATCCCGACGACGATGACCAGCGCGTAGGTCTTCTCGACCGCGCCGGAGGACTGGGCGACGCCGATGGACTTGCCGAGGCCGGGGACGCCGATGATCAGCTCCGCGGTGATCTCGAGGATCAGCGCGACCGAGGCGGCGAGCCGGAATCCTGTCATGACGTAGGGGAGCGCGGTGGGCCACACGACCGTGCGGATGGTGGTCAACCGCGAGAAGCGGTAGGAGCGGGCGGTGTCGCGCACCACCGGGTCCACGTCGGCGACCCCGTAGAGCACCTGGACGAGGATCTGCCAGAACGAGGCGTACACGACCAGGATCAGCGCCGAGGTCGGCCGGCTGCCGTAGAGGAGCACGACGAGGGGGATCAGGGCGACCGAGGGGATCGGGCGCAGGAACTCGATCGTGGAGGCGGTCAGGTCGCGCAGGAAGCCGACCGAGCCGATCACCACGCCGAGCACGATGCCGGCGGCCATCGCGATGGCCAGACCGGTGGCCCAGCCCCGGAGGGTGGCGCCGAGGTCGGTCCAGAAGGCGGCCTCGCCGAGCTGGTCGACGAGCTCGGCGAACATCGCGCTCGCCGGCGGGAGATAGCTGTCGTTGACGATGCCGAGACGGGGGAGCGCCTCGGCCAGGCCGACGACGACGAGCAGGCCGAGCACACCCAGGACTGCGTCCCGGCCGCGGCCGGCGACCCGCTTGGGGCGGGCGCCGGCCATGGGCCTCGCCGTTGCTTCGGGTGATGCGACGCTCATGGAAGCAGAGCGTCCACGTCCGGGTCCTTGGCGAACAGGCCGTCGGTCTCCGAGAGGTCCGCGAGCTTCTGGATCGACTCGGCGTCGATCGCGGAGGTCCACTGCGGCATGTTCAGCTCGGCGAGCACCTTCTCGTCGATGTCGGTATACGTCGGGAGGATCTCCTTGACCTCGTCGGGGTGCTGCTGGGCGTAGTCGAGCGACTCGTTCATCGCGGCGGTGAAGGCCTCGACGGTGTCGGCGTCGGACTCGGCATAGCTGGTCGAGGTGAAGTACTCCGCGACCGCGAGGCCCGGATCGGCGGCGACGAAGTTGGAGCCGAGGTCGGTCATGCCGGCCTGGGTGCCGATGGTGAGGAACGGCTCGACGACCTGACCCGCGTCGACGTCGCCCTTCTCGACGGCCGGGCCGATTTCGGGGAAGGCCAGCTCGACGTACTCGATCTTGGTCGGGTCGCCACCGTCCTGACGGACGAGCTCGTTGGTGGTGGTCGTGTTGATGTTCTTGAGCGTGTTGACCGCGACCTTCTTGCCCTCCAGGTCCTTGGGCGACTTGATGTCGCTGCCGGCCTTGACCAGGACGCCGGCCATGTCGGCGGCCGGGTCCTCGGTGGCGTTGACGCCGGCGGTGACGACCTTGACCGGGACGTCCTGGGTCTGGGCCAGGAGCAGGGAGGTCGTGTTGGAGAAGCCGAACTGGTACTGCCCGCTGGCCACGGCGGGGATGATCGCGGCGCCGCCCTGGGCGAGCTCGAGGTTGACGTCGAGGCCCTCCTCCTTGAAGAAGCCCTTCTCCACCCCCAGATAGATGGGGGCGACATCGACGATCGGGATCACGCCGACGGTGATCTCGGTGGCGCCGTCGGCGCCCTCGTCGGTGGACTCGCCACCGCCACAGGCGCTGAGCGCGAGCGGCAGGGCGAGAACGAGTGCGGTTGCCAGACCGCGGCGCGCGGTGCGGGCAAGGGAGCGATTCATCGGGACTCCTCGGGGGCTGGGCGCCCGCTCGATCGCGGGCAGGTCGCCAGTGTGATGCACGCCACGAGATATTGTAAACAATCTTGGCGGCAATTTTACCGACTGGTTGTGGGGTTGGCGGCCGCCGGAGCGACCGCGGCACAACCTAGTGGCGAGCCCGGGTGGAGGCCATGGAATCCGGAATTCAGTGCACGGAATGACGGAAGTGCTGGTGATGGCGGTGGGAGTGGTGGTGTCCCTTGCGGAAGACGAGCGCCCCGACCCCGATCACGGCGAAGACCCACCAGGGCACGCCCATCACGACCAGTCCGATCGCCACGAGCAGGAAGCAGGCGACCAACGGGAACGCCCGCGGTCGGCCTCGCCGGGGCCGGCGAGCGACCTGCGGCGGCTGCGGGGCGCTCTTCGGCAGGTCGGTGAAGAGCATCTCCAGGTCGGCACGGACCTTCGCGGACCAGATCGCGTCCAGGCGCTCGTAGTAGTCGTCGTCGGTGAGCCGGCCGGTCGAGTAGTGCTCGGCGAGCCTCGCCGACGCCTCCTCCCGATCGGCCTCGCCCACCCGCAGGTTGTCGAGGTTGCTCATGTCGTCTCCCCTTGTGTCCCGTGTGAAGCCGCATCGACTGTCGGCGTAGTTTCCCGATATATCGCGAGGGTACGCGCGAAGAGATGTGCCCGCAAGGGACTTTCGTCGCGGCGCTCAGTCGTTATGGGCTCAGCCGTTACGAGGCTCAGCCGAGCAGGACGACGACCAGCAGGATCGCCGGCACCGTGGCCAGCGTGCTGACGAAGATGACGTCCCGGGCCAGCAGCACGGCCCGGTTGTAGCGCTGTGCGACGACGAAGACGTTCTGCGCGGTCGGCAGCGCCGAGAGCACCGTCACCGCCAGCAGCGCCTCGGCGTCGAGCCCGAGCAGGAACCGCCCGATGACGTACGCCGCCACGGGCTGCACCACCTGCTTGGTAGCGACCACCGCGGCGAGGTCGAGCGGCGGCACGCCCCGTCCGGGAAGCGGGCCGAGCCGGAGCGCGACCCCGTAGGCGATCAGCATCGAGGGGACCGCCATGCCGGCCACCAGCTCCAGTGGGTCGGAGACAGGTGTCGGCAGGTCGAGACCGGAGACGGAGAGGGCCACCCCGATCAGGGAGGCGACGGTGATCGGGTTGGTCAGCGGTCGGCGCAGGATCGCCCAGAACGAGAGCCTCGTCGCGCTCGCGTCGGCGTCGAGGATCACCAGCGCCAGCGGCTGGAGCACGAGCATCTGCAGCAGGAGTGTCGGCGCGACCAGGACCGGGTCGCCCAGGACGTACGACGCGATCGGGAGGCCGAGGTTGCCGGCGTTGGCGTAGGAGCCGCACAGCGTCGCGACCACCGTGGTGCCCAGGTCGCGGCGGCGCAGGCGAGCGACGGTGACGATGAGGGTCGCCGAGACCAGTACGGCGCCGGCGACGGCGACCAGGTTGCCGGAGAACACGAAGCCGAGGTCGCTGTCGTCCATCACCGTGATCAGCAGGGCCGGGCTGGCGACGTAGAACGCGAGCGTCGAGAGGGTGCGCTGGCCCTGCTGGTCGAGGATCTTGAGCTGGGCGAGCAGGGCGCCGAGCGCGATGAGGACGCTGATCGTGGCGAAGCCGGTGAATACCCCTGCCACGGCCTAGATCTCGCGCCGCAGGTCGAGGAGTCCGCGGGCGGCGTGCTCGGTGACGATGCGCTCGGCCTCGACGGCGTCGTGTCTGCGTAGGGCGACGACCAGGTCGCGGTGCTCGGTGTAGCGGTCGGCGCCGAAGTCGTCGCCGGCCAGCAGGTGCGCCCGGGAGATCTCCCGCTGCCGCGAGCGGGTCAGCGAGCGGGACTGCTCCAGGAGGCGTAGGAGGACGGGGTTGTGGGCCGCGGCGTTGACCTGCTCGTTGAAGCGGCCGAGCACGTCGAGGAAGCGATCGGCGTGCTTCTCGACCGGCTTGCCCTCGCGGTGGCGCGCCCGGATCAGGATCACCAGGTCGTCGGCCTCGTCGAGCAGCCGGTCGAGCTCGTCGAGCTCGTCGTCGTTCACGTGCCGGGCCGCGAACCGGGCGGCCAGGCCGCGCAGCGCGACCTCGACCTCGGCCAGGTCGTGGCTGGCGTCCTCCTCGATGCGGGCCACCAGGGTCGTACGCGGCCCGACCCGCTCCACGAGTCCGTCGAGCTCGAGCCGCCGGATCGCCTCGCGGACCGGGGTCGGGCTGACGCCCAGGCGCTCGGCCATGCCGCGCTCGGTCACCTTGGCGCCGGGGGCGAGCTCGCCGGAGCCGATCTGGCTGCGTAGAGCCTGGTAGACGCGCTCGGCCACGGTCGTGGTCTCCGGCATCTCGGGGGAGGGGATCGACATGGTCCTGATCCTAAGCCACTTTTCCATTGGTGCCACCTCTTGACTGTTTTGCTGTAGCAAAACTACTGTGAGCGCCGCCACAGGCCGCAGAGACCATTGAGAGATCACGGAGGTCCGTCTCGTGAGCACCACCATCCCCACCGCACCACCACGGCAGCTCGGACCTCGCCGGATCACGCTCCTCGTCGCCCTGGCGGTCTTCGCCCAGGAGTCGATGTGGAACTTCTACGACAGCCAGGTGCCGCCGCTGCTGCGTGAGCACCTGGCCAGCGCCGCCCTGGTCGGCTTCATCATGGGCATGGACAACCTGCTCGGGATCTTCATCCAGCCGTGGATGGCCAACCGGTCCGACCGGACCCGCACCCGATGGGGCCGGCGGATGCCCTACCTAGCCGTCGGGATGCCGCTCGCGGCGCTGCTGTTCGTGACCCTGCCGCACACGGCCGACTCGCTGCCGCTGCTGATCGTCGTCATCGTCGCGTTCGCGCTGGTCTCGAACTCGTTCAAGCCGATCGGCGAGGCGCTGGTGCCCGACTTCATCGCGCCCGAGCGCCGCAGCCGCGCCAACGCCGCGGTCAAGATCGCCTCCAGCCTCACCGTGATCGTCGCGGCCCTGGTCAGCATCCTGCTGGTCGATGACCACCCGGCCCTCGCCTTCGCGGTGATCGCGCTGATCACCCTCGTCTCGATCACCGTGCTGTGCCTCTCGATCCGGGACAGCTCCTCGCCGGGCTACCGGGCGGCGGTGGCCGAGGACGCCGCGGAGGACGCCGCGGAGGAGTCGACGACCGTCGGCCAGGCGCGCATCCGCGACACCATCCGGGAGATCGTGCGCGACCCCGACCGCAGCCGGCTGCTGCTGATCGTGGCGATCCTGGTCTTCGGCAGCGCCTGGGCGGGCTCACGCGCGCTGGTCACGCCCTACGGCATGGAGACGCTGGGGTTGTCGCGTGGCGACGCCGGTGGACTCACCCTGCCGAGCGGGGTCGCCTTCCTGCTCGCGGCCTACCCGACCGCGCTGCTCGCCGAGCGCTTCGGCCGGCTGCGCACCATGATCGCCGGGATGGCGGTCTTCGCGGCCGCCATGCTCCTCGGCACCCTGGTGCAGACCCCGACGGGCACCGTAATCGCGTTCTGCATCGGCGCCGCCGGTGCCTCGGCCTTCCTGGTCAACGCCGTCGTCGTGCTGTGGAACCTGGCGCCGTCGGCGCGGGTCTTCGGGACGTACGCAGCGCTCTATGCGGTCGGCTGGCAGGGCGGTGCCTTCGTCGGCCCGGCCCTGATCGGCGGGGCGGTCGACATCCTGGGCTGGCAGACGATGCTGCTCGACATCGCGGTCCTCGCGGCGGTCGCGGTGGCGATCGTGGTGCGGATCGACCGCCTTCAGCGGCGCGGCGACGTCGAGAGGGCGGTGTGACCGCGGTGGCCCGGATCCTGATCACCACCGACTACCTGCGGCCGGGCGACGAGGTCGACGACCTCCTCCGCTCCCGTGGTCACGAGACCCGCTACCCGTCCGGAGATCTCGTCGCGGACCTCGCCGGGGTGGAGGGCGCCCTGGTCGGTCACGACCCGCTCACCGCCGAGGTCCTCGCGTCCGCGGACCGTCTGCGAGCGGTCGTACGCACCGGGGTCGGGTACGACGCGATCGACGTCGAAGCGGCGGCCCGTGCCGGGGTCACGGTCAGCAACCTGCCCGGGATCAACGCCAACGCGGTCGCGGAATACACGCTGGGACTGCTCCTGGCTGCCTCACGCCGGCTGGTCGAGAGCGCGGCCGGTGTCGCGTCCGGCGGCTGGCCACGCGCGGACGGCCGCGAGCTGCGTGGCACCACCCTGGGCCTGATCGGCTACGGCGCCGCCGCTCGTGCGGTCGTTCCGCTCGCCCGGGCGTTCGGGATGAGCGTGCTGTGCACCACCTCGGTTCCCGAGGCCGAGCGGACCGACCCGGACGTCCGGTTCGTCGAGCTGCCCGAGCTGCTGGCGGGAGCCGACCACGTCTCGGTCCACACCGCGCTCACTCCGCGGACGCGGGGGCTGCTCGACGCGGCCGCGTTCGCGCAGATGCGGCCGGGTGCGGTGCTCGTGAACACCGCCCGCGGGGCGATCGTGGACGAGGCCGCGCTGGCGGCCGCCGTCCGGGACGGACGGATCGCCGGAGCCGCGCTCGACGTGGTCGCCGAGGAGCCGCTGCCGGCCGAGAGCCCGCTTCGCGGCGTACCCGGCATCGTCGTCCACTCCCACCTGGCCGGGCAGTCCGCCCAGGCCCGCCGGGCCGCCGGGCTCGAGGGAGCCCGAGAGCTCCTCCGCGCGCTCGCGGGCAGCCCGGAACATGCCGTCAATGCCCACCTGATCGAGGAGAGAGACAACAGATGACCAGCGACAACGCTGACTCCGTCAGCATCTTGGTGCCCAGCGGGATGCTCGGCGCCGGGTTCCCGGAGGAGACGATCACCCGTGGGATCGCGCTGGGAGCGGACGTGATCGCCGTCGACGGCGGCTCCACCGACTCCGGTCCCTACTACCTGGGCGCCTCGAAGCCGAAGACCACCGCCGCCGCGGTCGCCCGCGACCTGCGGCTCCTGCTCCGGGCCGCGGCCGGTGCCGGGATCCCGCTCATCGTCGGCTCCTGCGGCACCAGCGGTACCGACGACGGCGTCGACTGGGTCGCCGGGATCGTCGCCGACCTGCTCGCCGAGGAGGGCCTGTCGATGAAGGTCGCGCGCATCTACAGCGAGCAGCGCGCGGCGGACCTGAAGGAGCCGCTCGAGGCCGGCCGGATCCGTCCGCTGCCGCCGCTGGGCGAGCTCGACGTCTCCACCCTGGAGGAGTGCACCCACATCGTCGCCATGATGGGCCACGAGCCGATCGCCGAGGCTCTCGCCGCCGGGGCTCAGGTGGTTCTGGCCGGGCGGGCGACCGACACGGCCAACGCCGCTGCGTACGCACTGCTGAAGGGGATGCCCGCCGGGCCGACCTGGCACGCGGCCAAGATCGTCGAGTGCGGCGGTCAGTGCACGACCAACCCGCGGATGGGCGGCGTCTTCGCGACCATCGACCGGACCGGCTTCACCATCGAGCCGCTCGACGAGAGCGCCGCGTGCACGCCGATCTCGGTGGCTGCCCACATGCTGTACGAGACGGCCAACCCGTATCTGATGCGGGAGCCGGACGGCACCCTGGACGTGCGCGATGCCGTCTACACCGCGCTCGACGAGCGCCGGGTGCGCGTCGAGGGGTCGCTGTTCCACCACGCCGAGCAGCACACGATCAAGCTCGAGGGTGCCCGGATCACCGGCTACGAGACCATGTCGTTCTCCGCGATCCGCGACCCGCTGATCCTGAAGGACATCGAGGGCTGGGCCTCGTTGATGCATGTCGTGTTCACCCAGCGGGTCGAGCAGACCCTCGGCCTGACCAGCGAGGAGTACGACTACGACCTGCGGCTCTACGGCTACAACGCGGTCCTCGGCGACCTCGACCCGTCCACCGAGCCGCCGCGTGAGGTCGGGGTGATGCTGCTCGTCCGGGCCGCCGACCAGGCCTTGGCCACCGCGGTCGCCAAGGTCGCCAACCCGTTGATGCTGCACCTGCCGGCCCAGGACATGGACTACCTGCCCAGCCTGGCGTTCCCCGGGTCGCCGGCCGAGGTCGAGCGGGGCGCTGCGTACGAGTTCGTGCTCAACCACGCCGTCGACAGCCTCACGCCGACCGCGATGTTCCGCACCGAGTTCCTTGCCGAGACAGGAGAGAAGCACGATGTCTGAGACCACGCTGGGGGACCTCGCGATCGAGGTCCGCTCCAAGAACGCCGGGCCGTTCTGGATCACGATGGAGCTGTTCATGCGCGACGCCGAGGGTTACCGGATCGCGGCCGACGAGACGTTCCTCGACGAGGACGTCATCGCCGGCCTCTACCGGGTCGATCCCGGGTCGGTCCAGATCTTCCGGATCCCGTCGCTCAACGTTGTCAAGATCTCCTACCCGCGCCCGGTCTCGCAGGGCTCGCTGCGCGACCGCGACACCCACGCCGGCCAGCACCACGTTCCGCTCGCACAGCTGGTCGTGCCGTGAGTCAGAGATCGAGGTGGTCGCAGACCGCCTGGGCCCAGCGCGCATAGCCCGCCGGAGAGGCGTGGAAGCCGTCGGCGGCGAAGAAGGACGGCTCCGCCGGACCGAGGTCGGCGGAGCTGACCCACTGCACCGACGTACGCCCGGCGCAGACCAGCCGCGCTGCCACGTCGAGCGCCTGTCCGCGCTCGGCGAGGTAGCGCCGCAGGGTGCGGGGGAGTGACGGGAAGGCGCCGAACTCCGGGGTCCCCGGGAGCACGGTGTGTGCGGCGTGCTGCTCGAGGGTCTCGACGATGGCGATCAGATCGCGTGTCCACGCCTCGACCGAGCGGCGCGCGAGGATGTCGTTGACGCCGACCAGGAGCACGGCGAGGTCCCATTCGCCGGTGACCTCGGTGAGGATGCCGTGCCGGATCCGCTCGCTGGTCGCGCCGTACTTCCCCATGGCCCGCCACTCGACCGGACGCCCGGTCCGCTTCGCGATCGCGCGCGCCATCGACCCGGCGAAGGCGAGGTCGTGGGTGGGTGCGCCGCGCCCCGACGCGGACGAGTCGCCGATCACCAGCAGCCGCAGCGGCGCACCTGGCGGACCCGGTACGAAACCCGTCGTCGGACCCTCCGGACGAGGCTCCTTGCCGATGGTCCGATGGACGTACGCGGCCTGTGCGGCGACCAGCGGGAGCAGCAGTGGATTCATCGTCTCTCCCGGCGCGGTTCTGTCGTGACGTACGTGCTCTTCCGTCGTTCTACAGCGCGTGCTCCGGCGGGTCTGCGACGTTGGCTGAACGGCGGGCGAATGTCCCCGGAAGGTTTGACACAAGGGGTCCTCGCGTCGGTGAACGTTGGGGTACAAGACAAGGGAATCCAAGACACGCGCCCCGACCCGCTGCGTGCCCGCCCTAGCATCACGCCCAACCGTGAGCGCCCACTCAAAAACCTCCCCTCACCTCGAAGGAATGCGCCGACATGTCCGACTTCATCAGCGGCATCTTCAACCGTCACAAGACCGACCCCGCCAAGGCCGAGGAAGGGGTGTCGACCGACACCTCCGCCCCCGTCTTCGGTGAGAACCTGGCCACCACCGAGATGGCCGCCGAGACCACTGCGTACGTCACCGACTCCGGCATCGCCGAGGCCACCGAGCCTGTCGTCGAGCCCGTCGCCGAGCCGGCTGTCGAGCCGGTTGCCGAGACCGTGGTCGTCGACCCGCTCTCCGACCCGGAGCACGTCGTCACCGACTCCGAGGAGACCCCCGCCGCCGACGTGGCCGAGCTCGCCGTCGAGGACACCGAGGTGTCTGCCGATGTCGTGGGCGAGGTCGCCGAGACCGAGACCACCGAGACGGTCGAGGCCGTCGACGAGGTGTCGACCGATGAGGTCGAGACCGAGGGCACGTACGAGGCGCCGCTCGAGGGCGCCGACGCCGAAGCCCCTGCCGCCGAGGCCACCGACGAGGTCGAGGAGATCGTCGCCGAGGACGTCGCCGAGGAGGTCGCCGTCGAGGGTGTGAACGAGGTCGAGATCGATGCCGAGGACACCTTCGTGCCCGCTGACGCGATCGAGTCCGCCGACGACGTCGAGGTTGCCGCCGCGGTCGAGGAGACCGTTGTCGACGACGCGCCGGCCGCGGTCGAGGAGACCGTCGTCGCGCCCGAGGGCGAGGTGCTCGAGGTGGAGGCCGTGGTCGAGGAGGCCGCTGCCGAGGAGTCGACCGAGATCGAGGACGCGGTGGTGACCGCGGAGGGCGGCGAGGTCTCCGAGGTCGAGGTCGTCGAGACTGTCGAGTCGGAGGACGCTGCCGAGCCGGCCGCCGAGGCGACCGAGGAGACCGTCCTCGAGGAGGAGGACGCGCTGGCCGAGGCCGACGCCGAGGAGGTCTTCGCGCCGGTCGAGACCGACGCCGAGGAGACGGTCGTCGAGCCGGAGGGTGAGGTGCTCGCCGAGGAGGTCGCGGTCGAGGAGGTGCCCGTGGAGACCGAGGACGCCGACGCGCCGATCGAGGTCGCTGAGGAGGCCACCGACGAGGACGCTGCTGACGTGACCGAGCCGGTCGAGGCCGACGCCGAGTTCGTCGACGTCGTAGAGGACGCGGCACCCGTCGAGGACGTCGTCGAGGAGGAGGCGACCGAGGTCGAGGTTGCTGACGAGGCTGTTGAGGTGACCGACGAGGTCGAGACCGCCGTGGAGCCGACCGACGTCGTCGAGGAGACCGCCGTCGAGGAGGTCACCGCCGAGGAGACCGAGGCGATCGTCGACGAGGCGCCGACCGAGGACGTTGCGGAGGCACCGGCCGACGAGGCCCCCGACGCCGTCGACACCGTCACCGAGGAGACGGCGACGGAGACGGTCGAGGAGCCCGCCGCGGTCGAGGAGATCGTGTCCGAGGCGCCCGCGCCGGGCTTCGCGCCCGAGCCGGTCGTCGAGCCGGAGCCCGACGCCAACTCGACGCTGACCGGCGTCCTGCGTGCGGCCCGTGAGGAGCGCGGCACCTCGACGGTGAGCGAGGGCCTCGTCGAGCGCCTGGTCCACCACGTCGTCGCCAAGATCGACGGCGTGCACGCCATCGACGACGAGGGCACCTCGGTCGACATCGTCGACGACGTCGCCAACATCACGGTGTCCTACGTGATCGCCTACGGCACCAACGTCAAGAGCAACGCCGCCACGATCCGTACCCAGGTCATCGAGGTCGCCGAGGACTACTTCGACATCGACGTCGTGGCCGTGGACGTCAACGTGAGCGACTTCCACATCGCCTGATCCTTCGCCGAACGGCATGAGATAATGACCGAAAGCCTCGGAGCGCACCGCGCTCCGAGGCTTTCGTGTATGACCACCCTCGACACCCACCTCGACCTTCCTCACCCCGTCACCGCCCGCCTCGCCGAGGCGGAGGATCATCTCGCCCTCCGCCACCTCTGGCTGCTCTTCCGCCACGACATGTCGCGCTTCAGCTCCACCCTCCCGTTCGCCGACGGCACCTTCCGCTCCGAATGGCTCGACGCCGCCCTCCGCTCCGACCCCAGCTGGCACGCCTGGATCCTCACCGCCGACGTCCATCCCATCGGGTTCGCACTGGTCCGAGACGCCGACCAGCCCGTACGCATCCTGAACAGCTTCTTTCTCGTCGCCGGTGCTCGTCGGGGCGGGCTCGGGCTCCAGTTCGCTCGGGCCGTCCTCTCTGATGCTCCGGGGGAGTGGAAAGTGGCTTATCAGGAGCGGAATCGTGCGGCTGTAGGGTTCTGGGATCGGGTCACCGCGGGGTGTGATCGGTCATGGTCCGAGACGGTGGGGCTTGGTGGGACGGTCGACACGTGGATCTCGTTCTCCGCGGGGTCTGGTTGGGCTTGACTCATCTGCTCCGGTGGTCGAGCGGCTTCCGCACCGGTGGTCGAGCGGCTTCCGCACCGCTGGTCGAGCCGCAGCCCCCGCTGGTCGAGCCGCCGGAGCCGCTAGGCGGAGGCGTGTCGAGACCAACACGGTTCCTTTGCTCGGGACGGCTCGCTTAGCGACTGTCTTTTCGTTTCCAGGGTTCGCCGCCGACCCGGTCTTTGAGTGTTTCTCGATCGTGCGCCGCGTCAAGGACGCCCTGCGGGCGCCGGCTTCGCCGGCCGCTTCGCGGTCCTTGACTCGGCACCCGATCGAGAAAAGATTTCGCCAGTATCGGGGCGGCGGCGAGGGAGTGGCGCGGAGTTCACGTGTCTTGTTCGCTGACTGCGTAACTGTCATCTGACCAGCACAAATAGGTCGCGCGCTACTGGTCGATCGCATATAATGACGGCTATGTACGAGACCATCGACCGCCTCCTCGACGGGCCGCCTCCGGGTGCGTCCGAGGGTGAGTTGGTTGACTGGATCAGTCGTCTCGAAGCGGTGAAGTGCACCGCTGAGGCTGTGCAGGCACAGGCGGCGGTACGTCTGGAGGAAGCCGTCCGCGAGCGTCAATCCGCGGCCGGGGTTCCTGCCCGGAGGCTGGGTGAAGGGGTGGCCTCCCAGGTCGCGTTGGCGCGGCGGGTCTCACCCGAGCGCGGGGCCAAGTTGCTCGGCCTGGCGAAGATCCTGATCGCCGAGATGCCGCACACCTTCGCGCTCATGAAGGCCGGGTTGTTCTCCCAATGGCAGGCCACCATCCTCGCCCGCGAGACCGCCTGCCTCTCGGTCGAGGACCGCCTGGTCATCGACCACCGACTCTGTGCCTTCGGCCCCGACGGTGAGGCACCGCAGGTCGTGGTGATGGGGCTGCGGCAGCTCGAGAACGCTGCGAAGAAACTCGCCATCACCCTGGACCAGGCCTCCGTCGTCGCCCGGGCCGCCAATGCCGTCAACGACCGTCGGGTCAGTCTGCGGCCGGCACCGGACACGATGACCTGGCTCGGTGTGCTGCTGCCGGTCAAGGACGGGGTCGCGGTCTTCGCGGCACTGGATCAGGCAGCGAAGGCGGCTGCGGCGGCAGGTGACGAACGGACGCGGGGTCAGGTCATGGCCGACACCCTCATCGACCGGGTCACCGGCCGCAGCACCGCTGGAGCCAAGCCCCGGATCGAGGTCAAGATCCTGATGACCGCCGACTCCCTCACCAACGACGCCGACCAGCCGGCCATGGTCGAGGGCTACGGACCTGTGCCCGCCGCCTGGGCCCGCGAAGCACTCAACGACGCCGAGGTCTTCGTCCGCAGGCTGTTCACCGACCCCGCCGGGCACCTGGTCGCGATGGAGTCCCGCGCCAGGAAGGCACCCGATGGGCTGGCCGAGTTCATCACGACCCGTGACGGCGGGACCTGTAGGACCAACGGGTGTGATGCGCCGATCCGCAATATCGACCACGTCCAACGCCATGCCGACGGCGGCGAAACCAGCGCCGACAACCTGCAAGGTTTGTGCGAGCGATGCAACCAAGCCAAAGAGGCGCTCGGCTGGCAAGCCAGGCCAGGACCCGACGGCAGCATCACCACCACCACACCCACCGGACACACCTATACGAGCCCGCCACCAGACACCTGGGCACCGGACCCACCCCCGCTGTCCCGGGGAGAGTCGATGCTGCGCGACGTACTCCTCACGCACACCCTCGCCGCATGACCGCTGTGGTCGTGGTCAGGCGAGGGGGAGGAGGTCGCGTTCGGCGAACACCTTCTTGGCGGTGAAGGTGGCGTTCAGGGCACGGGGGAAGCCGCAGTAGACCGATGAATGGAGGAACGCCTCGATGATCTGCTCGGGAGTCAGGCCTACGTTGAGGGCGGCGTTGATGTGGACCTCGAGCTGAGGCTCGCAGCCACCCAGGGCGGTCAGCATGCCGAGGGTGACGAGCTGGCGGTCCCTCGGCTCGAGGCCGGGGCGTGCGTAGATCTCGCCGAAGCCCCAGGCGACGACCTGGTGGCCGAGCTCGGGGGCGATGTCGGCGAGTGAGTCGATGACTCGGGCGCCGGCCTCACCGTCGATCGCGTCCAGGATCTGGCGGCCATGGGCGGCGCGGGAGGTGGGGTCCTGGGAAGGGTTCTCGTGCGTCATGGTGCGCACGCTAGGAGTTGGAGCGCACTCGAAGTCAACGGATGCTAGGAGGCGTACGCGATCTGTTCCTGGATCTCGAAGCGGAGGCCGTCGGCGGCGGCGATGTAGACGTCCTGGTCCACGAGGTTGCCGTGCATCCGCATCAGGCCGCGGGGGCTGGAGTAGCTGTGGCGGTCGGTGAGGCCGAGCGCGGGCTCGACCTCGAGGGAGCCGCAGGCGTCGCCGATCTGGCGCAGGAACATCAGCGACTCGTAGCAGGACTCGCCCACGGCGTTGAGGGAGGGCGCGTACTCACCGAAGCGGCGGTAGTAGCGCTCGGACAGGCCGGCCGACTCAGGAGTGGTGAGTCCGTCGAAGTAGGCGGCGGCCGCGAAGACATTGGCGTTGGCTCCGGCTCCGCCGGCGAGCAGGGTGTTCTCCTCGACCGCGGGGCTCAGCCGGGTCAGCGACGAGCTCAGTCCGGCCGCGGCGAACTGGCGGTTGAAGTGCACTGCGTCCTGCCCCATCAGCAGCATGATCACCCCGTCCTGCTCCCCACCCTCCAGGCCACGCAGCACGCCGGCGAAGTCGCGGGTGCCCAACGGGACGTACGTCTCGCTCACCACCTCCGAGAGCGACCCGCGCAGCGCCGCCCGGGCCGTCGACCCGGTGACGCGCGGGAAGACGTAGTCGTTGCCGACCACCGCCCAGCGGGAGACCCCGTGGTTGGCGCGCATCCACGCGGTGGCGGGAAGCAGCTGGTTGACCGGCCGCTCGCCGATCATGAAGACCCCAGGAGTCTCGTCGCCGCCCTCGTGCATGGCGGCGAAGGCGTACAGGGCCCGGCCGCCGACGCGGGCGGTGATCGCCTGGCGTACGGCGGAGATGTGCCAGCCGGCGATCGCGTCCACCCGGCCGAGCTCGACGAGCTGGGCCACCTCGGCAGCGACCTCGTGGGGAGCGCGCCCAGCGTCGATCGCGACCAGCTCGACCGGTCTCCCGGCGATCCCAGTGCCGGCGTTGAGCTCCTCGGCGGCCAGCTCGCCGCAGGCCAGGCAGCCGGGTCCGTAGATTCCGGTCGGGCCCTGCATCGGCACCACGAACGCGATCGAGAGGGCGCCCGGCGGGCGGGGTGCGAGGCCCAGCAGGGCATGGGACGCCGGGGTGAACGACGGCGGAGACATCGGCACCTGCTCCCAGACGAACCAGACCAGCTGAAGCGGACGGATGACTCACCATTGAGCCGATGGGTGGTTAGGGTACGGGAGTCGGGCCCTCGGCGCAGCGGGCATCCAGCAGACATTCGTGGGAGGGTGCCATGGAGACAGCCGCGACGGCCGTCACGGACCTCGCCGTGCTGCTCGCCCGGGCGCAGCGCCGGATCGAGCACGCACTCGCCGAGGCGTACGCCGACTTCGACCTCACCGCGGAGCAGTGGCGCATCCTCAGCGTGCTGCTCGACGACCCGGGCCAGACGATGACGCGTCTCGCCGACGGCGCCGCGCTCCCGGCCGGCACCCTGACCCGACACGTCGACCGGCTCGCCGAGCGTGGCCTGGTGCTGCGCAAGGTGCACGCCGAGGACAAGCGCCGCGCGGTCGTCGCGCTCTCGCCCGTGGGTGCCTCGGTCGCCCGCGAGATCCGCGCCCGCCACCAGACCGAGGCCATCGCCGAGGTTGTCGGTGACCTGAAGGCCGCGCTCGACCGACTCGACTGAAGACGTTTCCGTCCGGAAACAAATCCTCTCTGAGTCCGACACATAGGCGAAACAACCCGTCCCTAGATTCCTTCCATTCGAGAGCAAATGTCCGATGGAAGGACCATCCCGTGCGTACGAAATTCTCGAGCCGCCTCCTCGCGGCCAGCTCGGTGCTCGCCCTGGGCCTGACCGCGACCGCCTGCGGCGGCGCCAAGACCGGTGACACCGCGACCAGCGAGAGCTGCGTCGACACCAGCGGCGACACCATCAAGATCGGCTTCCTCAACTCCCTGTCGGGGACGATGGCGATCAGCGAGACGACCGTCTTCAAGTCCCTGTCCATGGCCGCCGAGGAGATCAACGCCGACGGCGGCGTGCTCGGCAAGAAGCTCGAGATCGTCAGCGAGGACGGCCAGTCCGAGCCGACCGTCTTCGCCGAGAAGGCGACCAAGCTGATCCAGGACGACTGTGTGGCAGCCGTCTTCGGCGGCTGGACCTCGAGCTCGCGCAAGGCGATGCTGCCGGTCTTCGAGGGCAACGACGCGCTGCTCTTCTACCCGGTGCAGTACGAGGGCCTGGAGTCCTCGCACAACATCTTCTACACCGGCGCCACCACCAATCAGCAGATCATCCCGGCCCTCGACTTCCTCAAGGAGGAGAAGAAGATCGAGTCGATCTTCCTGGTCGGCTCCGACTACGTCTTCCCGCGCACGGCGAACAAGATCATCAAGCAGTACGCGGCCGCCAACGGCATCGAGGTCCTCGGTGAGGAGTACCAGCCCCTGGGCTCGACCGACTTCGGCACGGTCGTCGACAAGGTCAAGGCCGCCGGCGCGGACGCGGTCTTCAACACCCTCAACGGCGACTCCAACGTGGCCTTCTTCAAGGAGTACAAGGGCAAGGGCCTAACCGCCTCGGCGATGCCGGTGCTCTCCGTCTCGATCGCCGAGGAGGAGGTCCCGGGCGTCGGCGTGGGCAACCTCGAGGGGCAGTACACCGCCTGGAACTACTACCAGACCATCGACAGCCCGGCGAACCAGAAGTTCGTGACCGACTTCAAGGCCGCCAACGGCGCCAAGGCGGTCACCTCCGACCCGATGGAGGCGGCCTACACCTCGCTGCACCTGTGGAAGGGGATGGTCGAGAAGGCCGACTCGTTCGCGGTCGAGGACGTCATCGACGCCTCCGACGGGGTCACCTACGACGCGCCGGAGGGCACCGTCGAGGTCGACGGCGAGAACCACCACATCGCCAAGACCGCACTCATCGGCCAGGTGAACGCCGAGGGCCTGATCGACACGGTCTGGTCGAGTGACAAGCCGATCGAGCCGGACCCCTACCTGAAGTCCTACGACTGGTGGAAGAACTAGTCCGTTGGACGCGCTCCTCGCCCAGGTCTTCACCGGCATCTCCGCCGGTGCGGTCCTGCTCCTCATCGCCCTCGGGCTCACCCTGACCTTCGGTCAGATGGGCGTGATCAACATGGCCCACGGCGAGTTCATCATGGCCGGCGCGTACACCGCCTATGTCGTCTCGACCATCGTCGCCAGCACCGAGCTGAGTCTGCTGATCGCGCTCCCCGTGGGGTTCGTGATCGGCGGCCTGCTCGGGCTGGCGCTCGAGGCGAGCGTGCTGCGGTGGATGTACGCCCGTCCGCTGGACACGCTGCTGGTCACATACGGCGTCGGTCTCGTCCTGCAGCAGGTCGCGCGCGACATCTTCGGGGCTCCGGCCAAGGAGGTGCCCGCGCCGAGCTGGCTCGACGGGTCGATCCCGATCCTGGGCTACGACTTCCCGCTGACCAGGCTCTTCATCATCGTCCTGGCCGCGGGCTGCGTGGCCGCGCTGCTCGCCGTGCTCCGGTTCACCGCCCTCGGGCGGCAGATCCGGGCGACCGTCGGCAACCGCGACCTCGCCGAGACCATCGGCATCTCGACCCGCCGCACCGACCGGGCCACCTTCTTCATCGGGTCGGGCCTGGCCGGTGTGGCCGGGGTGGCGCTCACCCTGCTCGGGTCGACCGGCCCCAACCTCGGTACGTCCTACATCGTGCAGGCGTTCCTGGTGGTCGTCGTCGGCGGCATCGGACACCTCAAGGGCACCATCGTCGCGGCTCTCGGGATCGGCCTGCTGCAGGCGTTCCTCGCCCACGCCCTGACCGGCTCGGTCGCCCAGGTGATCGTCTTCCTGGCGATCGTCGCGTTCCTGCAGCTGCGCCCGCAGGGCATCCTCTCGGTCCGAACCAGGAGCCTGGCATGAGACTCCCCGATCTCAAACGCGCGACCCCGTATGTCGGCTGGCTGCTGCTCGCGCTCGCCCTGCTCGTCCTCGCCCCGGCGGTCCTGTCCGACTTCCGCCTCGGCCTGCTCGCGAAGTACTGCTGCTACGCCATCGCGGCGGTCGGCATCGGCCTGGCCTGGGGCCGTGGCGGGATGCTGGTGCTCGGCCAGGGGCTCTACTTCGGCATCGGCGCCTACGCGATGGCGATGCACCTCAAGCTCGCCGACGCCGGTCCCGGCGGGGTGCCGGACTTCATGGCGCTCTACGGTGACGCCACGGTGCCGGGATGGTGGGAGCCGCTGCGCAACGGCGGGCTCGCGCTCGTCGTCATCCTCGTCCTGCCGGCACTCGTGGCCGGCCTGCTGGGGCTCGCGGTGTTCAAGCGGCGGATCAAGGGGGCGTACTTCGCCATCCTGAGCCAAGCGCTCGCGGCCGCCTTCGCGATCCTGCTCGTCGGTCAGGTGAAGACCACCGGCGGCGCCAACGGCTTGAACAACTTCCAGGGCTTCTTCGGGTACGCCCTCTTCGACCCGGCCAACAAGCGGATGCTCTACTTCCTCGCCGCCGGGATCCTGCTGGTCTCGATCCTGGCGATGGCCTGGCTCTATCGCACCCGCTTCGGCGAGCTGCTAGTGGCCGTCCGCGACGGCGAGGAGCGGGTGCGCTTCCTCGGCACCGACCCGGCCAACGTCAAGCTGGCGGCGTACGTCATCGCGGCCGTGCTGGCCTCGATCGGCGGCGCTCTCTTCGTGCCGATCGCCGGGATCGTCTCGCCCGACGACGTCGGTGTGGTCGCCTCGATCGGGCTGCTGGCCGGGGTGGCGCTCGGTGGGCGTGCCTCGTTGCTCGGCCCGGCCGTCGGTGCGCTCCTGGTCGGCTACGCCGAGACGTCGCTCTCCGAGGCGTTCCCGGGTTCGTGGTCGTACTTCCAGGGTGGCCTGTTCGTGCTGGTCATCCTGCTGTTGCCGGGTGGGCTGGCGCAGCTCCTGGGCCTGGTGAGAGGTCTGGTCTCGCGCCGTACGGAGTCCCGGACCTCCGCCGAACCGGAGACACGAGTGGCGGAGGAGGTCACCGCATGAGCACAGAGACGCTGGAGGTCAGCGACCTGCGGGTCGAGTTCGACGGTTTCGTGGCGATCGACGGAGTGTCCCTGACCCTCGAGCCGGGCCGGCTGCACTTCCTGATCGGCCCCAACGGCGCCGGGAAGACGACGCTCGTGGACGCCCTGACCGGCCTGGCCAACGGAAGTGGTGAAGCGCGTTATCGCACACGCGATCTGCTCACGCTGGCATCGCACCGGATCACCCGCCTCGGGGTGGGACGTACGTTCCAGACCGCCACGGTCTTCGAGGAGCTGAGCGTGCTGCAGAACCTCGACATCGCCGCCGGCGTGCACCGGGCGCGGTGGCGGTTGATGCTGCCGCGGCGGGGGACACCCGATCAGGTCGCCGGGGTGCTGGAGACCGTGGGGCTCACCGAGCTGGCGGACCGGCCCGCGGGCGTGCTCTCGCACGGCCAGAAGCAGTGGCTGGAGATCGGCATGCTGCTCGTCCAGGACTCCGAGGTGATGCTGCTCGACGAGCCCGTCGCCGGGATGTCGGCCGAGGAACGGGAGGCGACCGGAGAGCTGCTGCGCCGGATCAGCCCGGAGCGGACCGTCGTGGTCATCGAGCACGACATGGACTTCGTCAGAAGCTTCGCCGACATCGTGACCGTGCTGCACGCGGGCAAGGTGATCGCTGAGGGCACTGCCGCCGAGATCAGGGAGGACGCCGAGGTGCAGCGGGTCTATCTGGGAGAGGACGCCTGATGCTGAGGATCGAATCGGTCACCGGCGGCTACGGCCGAACCACGGTGCTCCACGAGGTCAGCCTCGAGGTCCCGGCGGGCGCCGCGGTGGCGCTGATGGGACACAACGGCGCCGGCAAGACGACCCTGCTCAAGGCGGCGGTCGGGCTGGTCAAGGCCAAGACCGGCCGGGTGCTGCTCGACGGCGAGGACGTCACCGCGCTGAGGCCGAGCGCACGCGTGAAGCGAGGCCTGGGCTACGTCCCCCAGGGCCAGCAGAGCTTCGGCGACATGACCGCGCTGGAGAACCTCCAGCTGGTCGGCGACCGGGCCGGGATCAGCGAGATGCTCGACCTGTTCCCGGCGTTGAAGGACCTGCTCGGCCGACGCGCCGGGCTGCTCTCCGGTGGTCAGCGCCAACAGCTCTCGATCGCGCGTACGCTGCTGACCAGGCCGCGCCTGCTCATCCTCGACGAGCCGACCGAAGGCATCCAGCCCAACGTCGTCGCCGAGATCGAGCGGGTGATCTCCGAGCTCACCGGTCGCGGCGACCTCACGGTGCTGCTCGTCGAGCAGCACGTCGGGTTCGCGCTGCGTACGGCCTCCGCCTACTACATCCTCGAGGCCGGCCGGATCACCGCGCGCGGTGACGGCGGCTCCGAGGCGCACGATCACGTCCGATCCCAGCTGGCCGTCTAGAGAGTTGGCGACATGCATCTGACCCCGTCCGACACCGAGAAGCTGCTGCTGTCAGTGGCCGGGATGGTCGCGCGCGACCGCCTCGCCCGCGGGGTGCTCCTCAACTACCCCGAGTCGGTCGCGCTGCTCTCCACCTGGGTGATCGAGCGCGCGCGTGAGGGGGCGTTGGTCTCCGACCTGATGACGCAGGGGCGCGCCGTGCTGACCCGCGAGCAGGTCATGCCCGACGTCGTCGACATGCTCGTCGAGGTGCAGGTCGAGGCCACCTTCCCCGACGGCCGCAAGCTCGTCACCATCCACCAGCCCATCGCATGAAGCACAGCGCCTGAGGAGGCCGGCATGTCCATGCAGTCCAGCGGTCCCGGAGCCGTACGCGTCGCCGACGGCACCATCCGGCTCAACACCGACCGGAGCGAGTCGGAGCGGCGTACGTTGGTCGTCCTCAACACAGGCGACCGACCGGTCCAGATCGGTTCCCACATCCACCTCGCCGAGGTGAACTCGGCCCTCGCCTTCGATCGCGAGGCGGCCGAGGGGTTCCGGCTCGACATCCCCGCCGGCACCTCGCGCCGGTTCGAGCCGGGTGCATCCCGGGAGGTCGCGATCGTCGCGCTCAAGGGTGCCCGTCGTGTGCCCGGCATCCAGGTGAAGGAGGCCTGATGGTTGAGATCAGCAGGAGCGAGTACGCCGCGCTCTACGGCCCCACGACCGGCGACCAGGTGCGCCTGGGTGACACCGACCTGTGGATCGAGGTCGAGGACGACCTGACCGCCGGTGGGGAGGAGTCGGTCTTCGGCGGCGGCAAGTCGATCCGCGAGTCGATGAACCAGTCGACGGTGCCGCGGGCCGAGGGTGCGCTCGACACGGTGATCACCAACGCTCTCGTGCTCGACCACTGGGGCATCGTCCGTGCCGACGTCGGCATCCGCGGCGGAAGGATCATCGCTCTGGGTCGCTCCGGCAACCCCGACATCGCCGACGGCGTCCACCCCGACCTGGTCATCGGGCCGGGCACAGACGTGGTCAGCGGCGAAGGGAAGATCCTCACCGCCGGAGCGATCGACGTCCACGTACATCTCCTGTCCCGCTCCCAGATCATCGAGGCGATCTCGACCGGGACCACGACCGTCGGCGGTGGCGGCACCGGACCCTCGGAGGGCTCCAAGGCCACCACGGTCACCCCCGGACCGTGGCACCTGGAGACCATCCACCGCGCGCTCGACGACATGCCGGTCAACCTGCTGCTGATGGGCAAGGGCAACACCGTCTCCGCCGCCGGGCTGGCCGAGCAGGCGCTGGCCGGAGCCGCCGCCTACAAGGTCCACGAGGACTGGGGTTCGACCCCGGCCGCCATCGACGCCTCTCTCAGGGCCGCCGACGAGCACGGCCTGCAGGTCACGCTGCACTCGGACTCGCTCAACGAGGCGGGCTACCTGGAGTCGACGGTCGCCGCGATCGCCGGCCGCTCGATCCACGCCTTCCACGCCGAGGGCGCCGGGGGAGGGCACGCGCCCGACATCCTCTCGGTCGCCTCGCTGCCCTACGTCATCCCCGGCTCCACCAACCCGACCCTCCCGCACACCGTCAACACCGTCGCCGAGCATCTCGACATGCTGATGGTCTGCCACCACCTCAACCCGCGCGTCCCCGAGGACCTGGCCTTCGCCGAGTCCCGGATCCGGGCGACCACGATCGCCGCCGAGGACGTACTGCACGACCTCGGCGCGCTCTCGATCACCTCCTCCGACGCCCAGGCGATGGGCCGCATCGGCGAGGTCGTCTGCCGCACCTGGCAGGTCGCCCACGCGATGAAGGCACGCCTCGGCTCGCTGGGTGGCAAGGCCGACAACGTGCGAGCGAAGAGGTACGTCGCGAAGTACACGATCAACCCCGCCATCGCCCACGGCATCGCCGCCGAGGTCGGCTCCGTGGAGCCCGGCAAGATGGCCGACCTGGTCCTCTGGGACCCGCGGTTCTTCGGGATCCGGCCCGAGGTCGTGATGAAGGCCGGCGCCCTGGTCTGGGGCGCCCTCGGTGACCCGAACGCCTCCATCCCGACCCCGCAGCCGGTGCTCATGCGGCCGACGCTGGTGGGACCGGGGGCGGACCACGCGGTCTCGTTCGTCGCGCCGTCCGCGCTGGACGCCGGCCTCGCCGAGCGCCTCGGTCTGCGCCGGCGCCTGGTCGGGATCGCCCCGACCCGGGACGTCGGGAAGGCGCAGATGGTCAACAACTCCGCGACCCCGGACATCCGGGTCGAGCCCGAGACGTTCCGCATCCACGTCGACGGCGAGCTGATCGAGCCCGCCCCCGCGACCGAGCTGCCGCTGACGCAGCTCTACTCGATGTTCTGAGCGCGATGTCGGACGACCTGCTCATGATGCTGCTGGCCGACGCCCGCCTCCCGGTCGCCGGTCACACCCAGTCCGGCCAGCTCGAGGCAGCCGTACGCTCCGGGCTCGCCGCCGACCAGGTGCCCGACTTCATGCGGTCGCGACTGGCCAGCGTCGTGCGGGTCGAGGCGGGCACGGCGGTCGTGGCGCTGCACCGGCTGCGCGCCGGCCTGCCGTTGGAGCCGGTCCTGGGCGCCTGGGCGGCGCGCACGCCCGCGGCCTCGATGCGGGACACCTCGCGCACCCTCGGCCGAGCACTGTTGAGGCTGGTCAGGCGCCTGTTCCCGGAATCGCCGCACGTCGCGGAGGTGGCCGTCCTCGAGCGGCCCTGCCGTCCGCTCGTCCTGGCCGCGGCGGCCGCCACCGGTGGCATCGCGCCGGCCTCGCTGGGCCGGCTGGTGGCGTACGACGACCTGCAGACGGTCGCCTCGGCATCCCTCAAGCTGCTGCCTCTCGACCCGCTCGAGACCACCTCGTGGGT
Source organism: Nocardioides sp. NPDC101246 (assembly GCF_044767415.1). NCBI lineage: Bacteria > Bacillati > Actinomycetota > Actinomycetes > Propionibacteriales > Nocardioidaceae > Nocardioides > Nocardioides sp. NPDC101246. Next base: position 173,328 of record NZ_JBIWNX010000011.1, on the reverse strand, counting down.
CTATGACCTGCTGCCGGAGGCCGAGCGGCTCGCCACCGAGGTCGCCCCGCTCACCGACCCCCACGACATCCCGGCGCCCAGCGCGCCCCAGCTAGACCTGTGGGCCCAGGCCCACGCCCACACGACCAGGAGGTTGTTCAGTGCCTGAAGACGCGACAAAGAATGGGACGAAGGACGACAGGGGGCTGCGCATCGGAGTGTGCGGGCCGGTCGGGACCGGGAAGAGCTCGCTCATCGCGCTGCTGTGCCGCGAGCTCTCCGCCGATCTGGAGATCGGTGTGGTCACCAACGACATCTACACCGACGAGGACGCCCGCTTCCTCCGCTCCGCTGGCGTGCTCGACCCGGCCCGCATCCGGGCCGTCGAGACCGGCGCGTGCCCGCACACCGCCATCCGTGACGATGTGACCGCCAACCTGATCGCCGTCGAGGAGCTCGAGGAGGAGTTCGCGCCCCTGGACGTGGTCCTGGTCGAGTCCGGCGGCGACAACCTCACCGCCACCTTCTCCCCGGCGCTGGTCGACACCCAGATCTTCCTGATCGACGTCGCCGGCGGCGGCGACGTCGCCCGCAAGGGCGGCCCCGGCATCGAGCGCGCCGACCTGCTCGTGGTCAACAAGACCGACCTCGCCCCGTACGTCGGTGTCGACCCGGTCGCGATGGTCTCCGACGCGGGGTCGGTCCGCGAGGGGCGCCCGGTCATCGCGCTCTCCCGTACGGACCCGGCCTCCGTGGAGGCGCTGGTGGGATGGGTGCGATCCGAGCTGACCCGGCACCGCGGCGGATCCCTCGTCCCGGCCGACCCGGGGCCGATGGCGCCGCACTTCCACGCGGACGGAACCAGCCACACCCACGAGCACGAACATGACCACCAGCACGCCTGAGCTGGCCAGCGGGTCCCTGACCCGGGTGCGGATCGGCGCCGTCGACGGCACGCGGGTGCGTGTGGAGACCGGCATGACCGGCCCGGCCACGGCGCCGGCCCTGCGGCCGATGCTGCTCGCCAGCGACGCCCGCTCGGCGCGGATCTCGCTGGTCCCCGACGGCGCCATGCTCCTGGCCGGCGACGACGTCACGGTCGAGGTCGAGGTGGGGGAGGGCGCGAGCCTGACCCTGGTCGAGCCCGCCGGGACGGTCGCGTACGACATGGACGGCGGCCACGCGTCCTGGACGGTCACCATCACCCTCGCCGCGAACGCCACCCTGGTCTGGGCCGGCGAGCCGTTCGTCGTCTCCGCCGGCGCCGACGTCACCCGCGACACCCGGGTCACGCTCGGCCCCGGCGCCAGGCTCGCCCTCCGCGAGACCCTCGTCCTCGGCCGCCACGGCGAGCGCCCCGGCCGGGTGAGCACCACCTGGACGGCCCACGAGCACGACGGCCGCCCGCTCCTGGTCGAGTCCCTCGACCTGGACGCGAGCTCCCTGGTGCCCGGACTCGTCGGCTCGCACCGGGTGCTGGCGTCGGTCACGGCGTTCGGGCGAGACGTACCGCCCGACGTCTGCCCGGGCGGACGGCTCGACCTGGAGCGTGGCGGTGTTCTGTGGCGCCATCTGGCCGACGAGACCCACGAGGTCCCGGCAGAGCCGTGGGAATGCGCCACCACTGGTTGATGTTTCAACGGCATGACTGACATCGAGTTCGGACTGGACACCTTCGGCGGGGTCACCCGCGACGCCGAAGGCAAGCCGCAGCACCACGCGCAGGTGATCCGGAACATCGTCGAGGAGGGCGTGCTCGCCGACCAGGTCGGGCTCGACTTCTTCGGTGTCGGCGAGCACCACCGCCGCGACTTCGCCGTCTCCAGCCCGGAGATGGTGCTCGCCGCGGTCGCCTCCCGCACCGAGCGGCTTCGGCTCGGTTCTGCGGTGACGGTGCTCAGCTCCGACGACCCGGTGCGGGTCTTCGAGCGCTTCGCCACGCTCGACGCGGTCTCGAACGGCCGCGCCGAGATCGTCGCCGGGCGTGGGTCGTTCACCGAGTCGTTCCCGCTGTTCGGGTTCGACCTCGCCGACTACGAGGAGCTCTTCGAGGAGCGGCTCGAGCTGCTCTCCGCCCTGCTGAAGGAGGAGAAGGTCACCTGGGAGGGCCGCACCCGCGCGGCGCTCACCGACCAGGAGGTCTTCCCGCGCACCGAGAACGGCCTGACCGCCTGGGTCGGCGTCGGCGGCAGCCCGGAGTCGGTCGTCCGCACCGCCCGCCACGGCTTCGGCCTCTTCCTGGCGATCATCGGCGGCCCGGCCGACCGGTTCGCGCCCTACATCGACCTCTTCGAGCGCGCCCAGGACGAGTTCGGGACGCCGCGGCAGCGCGTCGCCGTCCACTCGCCCGGGTTCGTCGCGGCGACGGATGAGCAGGCCCGGGAGACGGTCTACGAGGGCTGGCTGGCGATGCGCACCCAGATCGGCCGCGAGCGCGGCTGGCCGCCGCCCTCGCCCGGTGACTTCGAGCGCGAGATCGAGGGCGGATCCCTCTACGTCGGCTCGCCCGAGACGGTCGCCCGGAAGCTGGCCGGCACCATCAAGGTCCTCGGTGTCGACCGCTTCGACCTGAAGTACGACCAGGGTCAGGTGCGCCACGAGGACCTGATGGGCTCGATCGAGCTCTACGGCACCCAGGTCGTGCCGCTCGTCAAGGAGATGCTGGGCTGACTCAGCCCAGCGTGACGGTCTCGACGCGGGTGGCGACCACCTCGCCGGCATGCAGGACGGTCCGCGAGGTGGGAGCGGCCGCGACGGCCGCGGCAGGCGTCGGCACGTCGAGCACCAGCAGGTCCGCCGGCGCGCCGACGACGATGCCGTACGAGTCGAGGCCCATCGCCTGCGCGGCCGCGTCGGTGACGAGGTCGAGGGCGACGGCGAGGGTCTCGTCGGTACGGAACCCGGACTGGTAGGCGACCTGGCGGGCGATCGCGAGCATGTCGCCGTCGCCGTAGGGCCACCAGGCGTCTCGGATGTTGTCCGAGCCGGACCAGACGGTGGCGCCCTCCTCGCGCAGTGCCAGCACCGGCGGCATCGGCCCGGCCGGCCCGTTGGTCAGCACCGAGACGCCCGCCTCGGCGAAGAGCCCGCCGACCCGGCGGGCCTCCTCGAGGGTGATCGAGCCGAGGCCGTACGCATGGCTCACGTTCACCCGCCCGCCCAGCCCCTCGGCGCGGGTCCGCTCCGCGATCAGCTCGTACTGACGGACAGCGGGAGCGCCCAGGTCATGGAGGTGGATGTCGACGCCGGCGCCGTGCCGGGTGGCGAGGCCGAAGACGATGTCGAGGTGGGCCTCGGCGTCGCCGTCGAAGCCGTCCGGGTCGAGCCCGCCGACAAGGTCCGCGCCCGCGGCCAGTGCCTCGTTGAGGAGCTTCTTGGTGCCGGGCGAGGTGGTGATCCCGCTCTGCGGGAAGGCGACGATCTCGACGCGCAGCCGGTCGCGGAGCGCCTCGCGCACCTCCAGGACCGCCTCCAGACCGGCCAGGCCTACCTCGGGGTCGATGTCGACATGCGTACGCACCGTCCCGGTGCCGAACGAGATCATCTGCTCGGCCAGTGCACGAGCGCGCTCCACCACGGGCACGCCGACCTCGCCGCGCAACGTGTGCTCGGCCGCCACCCGCTCGCGGACGGTCGTGCCGGGACGGTGCGGGTGCCAGCCGGAGCCGATCAGGGTCTTGTCCAGGTGGGCGTGGCCGTTGACGAGCGCCGGCAGCAGGAGGGCACCGTCCAGATCCATGTCGCCCTCGGCAGCCGAGGAGGACGGCGGCGAGACCGCCGAGATCGTCCCGTCGGCCACCGAGACGTCGACCCGCGAGCCGTCGGCCAGGGTGGCGTTGCGAAGTGTCCTGCTGCCGGTCATGAGGTGACCTCCATGGTCTGTGTACGGATGCTGCGTTGCCGATGTACGAGCGTCCCCGACCGGAGCGAGGCCAGGACCGAGGGCACCTGGAGCGCGACGAGCCGGGGGTCGTCGGTGTCCAGGACCACCAGGTCGGCCACATCGCCCGCCGTGGTGCCGTGCGGCGCCCGCCCGAGGATCGCGGCCGGGTGGTCGGTGATCGAGGCGAGGAGCAGGTCCAGCATCTCAGCACCGACCAGCTGCCGGGTGAGCCCGGCCGTCCAGGCCGCCTGGAGCAGGTTGCCGTTGCCGTAGGGGGAGAAGGCGTTGTGCAGGTTGTTGTTCGAGACCGCGACCCGCACCCCGGCGGCATGCGCCCGCTCCAGCGGGGCCAGGCTGCGGCTGCCGGGCTCGCCGGACCCACCCAGGTAGAGGTCGGTCGCCGGCATCACGACCAGCGAGATCCCGGCCTCCGCCATCAGGGCGTACGCCACCTCCTGCTCGTCCACGGGCATCGCCGCCAGCTTGGTGACGTGCCCGATGGTGACCTGCCCCTGCATGCCGAGCGAGCGGGTGCGCTCGGCGACAGAGGCGACCATCGATCCCGAGGGGTCGTCGTCGAAGTCGAGGTGCAGGTCGACCGGGAGCCCGAACCGATCGGCCAGGCCGAAGACCACGTCGAGGTGGGCCTCCTGGTCGTCGTCGACGTACGGGCATCCGCCGACGACGCCACCGCCGTGCCGCAGCGCGGCGCTCATCAGCGCGGTCACCTCGCGGGAGAGCCCGTTCTGCGGGAAGACCGAGAGCTGCAGGTCGATCCGCTCGGCGTTCTCCTCGCGCAGCGCGATGTGCAGGTCGAGCATGTCGAGCCGGATGTCGGCGTCGACCTCGACGTGCGCCCGCGCGGCCACGACCCCGTGGCGGACCAGCGACTCCACGCCCTGCCGGGCACCGACCTCGACGATCCCCGCGGGCTGCGTACGCCGCACCTCCTGCATCAGCGCGATCGCCGGGCCGACGCCCGGGCCGGTGGGCTCGAGCCCACCGGCGCCGAGCAGGTGGGCCTTGTCGAGGTGGACGTGGGCGTCGACGAAGGCGGGCATCACGACCGCTCCGGCGGCGTCCACGACGGTCTCCGGCCCGATGGGGGACGGGCCGGAGACCGCCGAGACGACTCCGCCGTCGATCCCGAGATCGACCAGGCCGGTGGACGTACGGGCCCCGAGAATGCGTGCGATCACTGTGCTTGCTCGATCAGGGGTCAACGCTTGATCTCGGGGTCGATGTAGTCGTTGGTGACCAGGTCGTCACCGGTGATCTCCGGGACGTCCTTGCCACCGTCCTTGAGCACGGCGGTCATCTTCTCGATCACGCTGTCGACGCGCGCGACGTCGAAGCTGCCGTAGGCGCCGTCCGGGCCGTTCGCGACAAGCCCCGTCTCGACCTGGACCTTCACCGAGTTCTCGTTGCCGCCCGGGGTGATCGGGGGGCCGTCCTTGATGGCGTCGGCGATCTCGATCAGGGTGTCGTTGACCGGCTTCGGGTCCTTCAGGTAGTCGATCTCCGACTGCTGCAGCAGCGGCACCAGCTCGGTCAGGCACGGGCTCAGCGTCTCCTCGTCGTCCGCCCGGACCGCGTACGCCTGCTGGTAGACCTGGTAGCCGGCGTCGTCGAGCATCAGGTGGGCGGTCGGCTTCGCCCACTCGGCGACGTCGTGCTCCCAGCGGTAGGGCTCGTTGCTGACGTAGCCCTGCTGGAACAGCGCGCCGTCGTCGGCGACGAACCGGCTGGGGCTGCCGTCGAAGGAGCCGTCGAGCTGCTTCTCGTCGACGAGGCCCTCGTGCACGAGGTAGTCGACCCAGCTGACGCCCTGCGCGTGCAGGACCGGCGCACCGGTGGCCTTGAGGTCGTCCCAGCTCTTCACCTCGGGGAACTTCGCGGGGTCGAACATGACCATGAACGGCGACTTCTGCATCATCGTGAACACGCCCCGGGTGGGGAACTTCTCGTAGTCGCGGATCGCGATGTCGGTGGCGACCACGCCGAGGTCGATGGTGTCGTCGGTGTAGAGCTGCGCGGTCACCGGCTGGCCGCCGATGAACGGCCCGCCGAGCCGGATCTCGGCGGTGACCCCGGTGTCACCGATCTCGCCGACGTAGGCGCCCTTGTCGACGTCGATCTCGCCGTCGGGGCCGATCAGGTTGTAGGCGGGGGAGCGTTCAGGGGTGGCGTACCAGTCGGTCTGGATGACCACGGTCGAGGGGCAGACGGCGGCGAGCGAGCCCTCCGGGGCGTCGGGGTCGCCGATCGCCTCCTCGCTGCCACCGCATCCGGTGAGCGCGAACGCGGCGAGGGCGGTGGTGGCGGTGATGCGGGTCCAACGGGCGTACGTCATGGGTTCTCTCCAGGGGGTGGGGGTCAGCGGCGAGGTGAACGGTGGGCCTCGACGGCGCGCAGAACGGCGCCGAAGAGCAGGAACAGGACGATCCCGACGAGCGAGGAGGCGGCGAGGGCGGCCATCATCAGGTCGGTGTCGAGGCTCTGCCGGTAGGTGTCGATCAGCCGGCCGATGCCGGGCTGTCCCTGCCGGAAGAAGAAGTCGGCGATGATCGAGCCGACCACCGCCATCCCGGCCGAGATCCGGAAGCCGGCCAGCGCCGCGGGGAGCGCGGTGGGCAGCTGGAGGTGGATGAGCCGCTGCCAGCGCGAGGCGCGGAAGAGCGAGAACTGGTCGTGCAGGTTGTCGTCGACCGAGGCGATGCCGAACATCGTGTTGGTGATGATCGGGAACAGCGAGTGCAGCACGCACACGATCAGCCGCGAGGTGAAGTCGTAGCCGAACCAGAACCCGAGCAGCGGCACCATCGCCAGGATCGGGATGGTCTGCAGGATCACGGCATAGGGGTAGAACGACGCCTCCGCCCAGCGGGCCTGGCTCATCACGATCGCGAAGAACACGCCGATCGCCATCGCCAGCACCAGACCCACTAGGGCGATCCTCGTGGTCGACCACAGGGCCGTGAAGATCTCGGTGCGGCCGGCTTCCTGCAGGAAGCCCGCCTCGAGCACCTCCCACGGCGAGGGCAGCAGGAACTGGCGGGTGGGGGAGAGGAGCTGGGTGCTCACCAGTGTCCAGACCCCGAGGACGATCACCAGGGTGAGGACGGGAGCGACCCAGCGTACGGTCCGGCTGCCGTGACCCGGGTCGAAGCGGAGGAAGGGGACCTTCCTCAGCGTGCGGGTCTCTGGCTGGGTCTCGAGCAGCGCGGTCATGCGGCTTCCTTCTTCTGGGCTTCCTTCTTCTGGTGGGCGTCGGAGAGGGCGTCGGAGACCTGGCGGCACAGCTCGGCATACTCGCTGCTGAAGCGCAGTCCCTCGGGGCGCGGCCGAGGCAGGTCGATGCGGAGATCGGCGACGATCCGTCCCGGCTGGGAGGAGAAGACCAGCACCCGGTCGGAGAGGAAGACCGCCTCGGGCACCGAGTGGGTCACGAAGATCCCGGTGAACGGATCGGTCGCCATCAGGGTGTCGAGCTGACCGTTGAGGTCCTGGCGGGTGATCTCGTCGAGGGCGCCGAACGGCTCGTCGAAGAGGAACAGCTCCGGCCGCTGGACCAGCGAGCGGGCGATCGAGACTCGCATCCGCATCCCGCCCGAGAGCTGGGCCGGTCGATGGTCCGCGTACGCAGCCAGCCCGACGACCTCGAGCGCCGCGCGTGCCCGCTCCTCGGCCTCGAGCCTCTTGACCCGGCTCAGCCTGGTCCCGGCCAGGCGGAGCGGGAGGACCACGTTGCCCAGGGCGGTACGCCACGGCAGCAGCGTCGCGTCCTGGAAGACGTAGCCGATCTCGCCGTCGCCGCGCTCGACGCTGCCGCTGGTGGGCACGTCGAGGCCGGCGACCATGCGGAGCATCGTCGACTTGCCGCAGCCCGAGGGCCCGACGAAGGAGACGAACTCACCGGCGCGGATCTCGAAGCTCGCCTCGGCGAGCGCGGTGGTGCCGTTGGGGAACGACCTGGTGACGCTGTTGCCGGCCACCAGCACGGGCGGCTCCGTATACCGTTCGATCATTCTTGTATACAAACAGCGCGCGGTTTCGTCCTCGTTTCAGAAGACGACGGGTCTGGTTAAGCCCGGTCGGGTCAGGGGTGCTGGCGCTCGGCGCGTGCGACGAGCAGGTCGACGAGCAGGTCGGCGTCGCGGGTGACATCGGCGCGCATCGACGACTCGGCCAGCTCCTGGTCACCGGCCAGGACCGCCTCGGCGATCTCCTGGTGGTGCTTCCACGACGTGCTCGAGCGCTCCTCGAGCTGCATCTCGAAGACCCAGCGCACCTGCATCCGCAGCGACCGGGTCATCTTGGCGAGCTCGTCGTTGCCCGAGGCGATCCCGATCGCGTCGTGGAAGCGCGCGATCAGCTCCGGCAAGGCGGCATAGTCGCCGGCGGCGGTCGCGCTGGTGCCGAGCTCGAGCACCTCGGTCAGCTCCTCGCCCTGGTCGCCGCCGTGCCGCCGGGCGGCGAGCCCGGCGGCCAGGACCTCGAGGTTCTCCCGGATCACCATGAGCTGCCGGGTCTTCTGCGCCGAGGGGAAGGCGACCGTCGCGCCGCGCCGCGGCACGGTGTCGACGAACCCCTCCTGGGCCAGCACGTGCAGCGCCTCCCGCGCCGGGACGCGGGAGACCCCGTACTCCGTGGCGAGCGCCTGCTCGCGCAGCCGGTCGCCGGGCGCGAGCTCGCCGGCCATGATCTTGCGACGGATGTCGCGGGCGACCACCTCGCGCAGAGGCTGCGGGGTGGACGGGTCCATCAGCCGATCCAGCTCGAGATCGGGTGGATCGCGAAGTAGACGGCGAACATGACGGCCACCAGCCACATCAGCGGGTGCACGCTCTTGGCCTTGCCGCGGACGATCTTGATGAGGACGTACGCGAGGAAGCCGGCGCCGATGCCGACCGAGATCGAGTAGGTGAACGGCATCAGCGCGATCGTCAGGAACGCCGGGATCGCGATGTCGGGGTCGGCCCAGTTGATGTCCTTGACCTGCTGCATCATCAAGAAGCCGACCAGCACCAGGGCGGGCACCGCCGCCTCCGACGGGATGATCTCGACGAGCGGGGCGAGGAACGTGGTGAGCAGGAAGAGCACACCGGTCACGACCGCCGCCAGACCGGTGCGGGCACCCTCGCCGACGCCGGAGGCCGACTCGACGTAGGAGGTGTTGGAGGAGACGCCGCCGGCGCCACCGGCCGCGGCGGCCAGCGAGTCGACGACCAGGATCGAGCGCGTACGCGGCGGGGTGCCGTCCGCACGCAGCAGACCTGCCTCGGAGCCGATCGCCGTCATCGTGCCCATGGTGTCGAAGAAGTCGGCGAGCATGAGCGTGAAGACCAGCAGCACCGCGGTCACGATGCCGACGTTCTCGAACGAGCCGAGCAGGTTGAACTCGCCCAGCGTCGTGAACGAGGGCCAGTCGACGATCTTGTCCGGGAAGGCCGGCACGTTGAGCGCCCAGCCGGTCGGGTTCTCGGCGCCGCCCTTGCCGATCCCGGCGATCGCCTCGACCACGATCGCGACCACCGTGGTCGCCGCGATCGAGATCAGGATCGCGCCGCGGACCTTGCGCACCCACAGCGTGATCACCAGGGCCAGACCGATGACGAAGACCAGCACCGGCCAGCCCGCGAGCTGCCCCGTCGGGCCGAGCTGGACCGGAACGGTCGTGTTCGCGGCGTCGGGGATGCGGCGTACGAACCCGGCATCGACGAACGCGATCATGGCGATGAACAGACCGATACCGACCGAGATCGCGGTCTTGAGCTCCCGCGGCACGGCGTGGAAGACGGCCTCGCGGAACCCGGTCAGCACCAGCACGAGGATCACCAGACCCTCGATCACCACCAGTCCCATCGCGTCGGCCCAGGTCATCTGGCTCGCGATCGAGAACGCCACGAACGCGTTGAGCCCGAGCCCGGTCGCCAGCGCCAGCGGGTAGTTGGCCGCGAGGCCCATCAGGATCGTCATCACGCCCGCCACCAGCGCCGTACCCGCCGCGATCGCGGCCAGGTTGTCGCCGCCGTTGCCGCCGAGGAGGTCGCCGTTGACGTCCTCCGCGAACCCGAGGATCAGCGGGTTCAGCGCGACGATGTAGGCCATCGTGAAGAACGTGACCACCCCACCCCGGACCTCCCGCCCGACCGTCGAGCCGCGCGCGCTGATCTGGAAGAACCGGTCAAGAGCGTTGGTACGTGCCGGGGTCGTTGTGCTCACGCCCCGCATCTTCGCAGATGCGGGGCGCGGAGATGTCGTCGGTTGAGCCGCGAGTGCCGGCGAGCGTGTCGCAACCCACACGGTCGCTGACGTGGCTCATGCAGCCGCCGCATTTTCCCGCCATGGTGGGAGAATGCGGCACTGATGGCAACAAGTCCCCGCACCTTCCCCGCCATGGCGGGATTCTGGCGGTTCTAAGGGTGCGGTGAACACTGGCCGTGAGCTGCGTCGCGTGCGGCGAGGACGTCTTCGGTGGTGAACTTCGAATGGCCCCTGGCGGCGATCACGTCGTCGATCAGAGTCCGATTGCTGGTGATGTACGCCGCCCGGATGACTATCTCGCGCAGGTAGGAGTTCAGCGCCTGGCCACGGTCCTTCGCGCGCTGGGCAAGGGCGTCGGGCACGTCCTCGGGTAGGTCGCTGATCTTGAGGTCAGCCACGCGTGCATGATGCGCGTTCGATTCCCTCGCATCAAGTACTCCGAAATCGACCGGCCCGGTTGACGCCAGTTCATCGGGCACAGGGTCCGACTCAATTCAGTTGGTGTGATAGATCGGCAGGTCGGACTCGGCGGCGCCCCACTCCTGGTTCGGGGTCGCGCCGACGTCGACGCGGACGGTGCCGCCGCGGGTCATCACCGACTCGGGGAGCCATGACTGGCTGCGCGGTGCGCCGTCGAGGGTGACGGACTGGACGTAGATGTTCTCGGCGCTGGCACCGGGGGACTCGATGGTGATGTCGACGCCGTTGCCGCGGTGGATCACCACCTTCTCGAAGACCGGGCTGGAGATGAGCATCTCGGCGCGAGCGGGGTCCTGGGGGTAGATGCCCATCGCGGAGAAGACGTACCAGGCGGACATGGTGCCGAGGTCGTCGTTGCCGGGCAGGCCGCGGGGGCCGGTGCCGTAGGCGAGGTCGGCCATCGCGCGGACGGTCTCCTGGGACTTCCAGGGTGCGCCGAGGGCGTTGTACATCCACGGGACGTGGATGCCGGGCTCGTTGGTCGGGTCGTAGCGCAGCGCGTCGCCGCCGGTGTACTGCCAGGAGCCGTCGGCCTTGTGGAAGAACGCGTCCAGCCGCTGGATCGCCCGCTCGCGCCCACCGACGGCCTCGGCCAGCCGGGCCACGTCGTGCGGCACCATCCAGGTGTACGTCGCGCTGCTCCCTTGTGCGAAGCCGGTCTGCGTCGACGGGCTGAAGCCGGAGACCCAGCTCCCGTCGGCGTTACGGGCCTGCTGGTAGCCGTCCGTCGCGGTGGCGGCGGGGTTGAAGGTGTGCTGCCACCAGCCGGCCCGCTCCATCAGCGAGTCGGTCTCGGACGCGGAGGCACCGAAGCGTCGGCCCCAGTCGGCGAGCGAGTAGTCGGCAACGGCGTCCTCGAGGGTCTCCGCGGCACCGCCCCAGCAGCGGCAGGTGTCCTGGGGTGCGTACCCCTTGGCCAGGTAGTCGGCGAGGTTCGGCCGCTGGCCGATGCACTGGCCCGGGCAGCCGTAGCTGGACAGGCCGTCGGGGTGCGGCACCGTCGCCTGGCGGACCAGGGACTCATACGCCCCGGCGGCGTCGAAGTTGCGGACGCCGAGCGCGTAGAAGCCGGCCAGCGTCGGGGCAGAGGGATCGCCGGTCATCACGTGCGTCCAGCCGCTCAGGTGGACCCAGCGGTCCCAGACGCCGCCGTGCTGGCGCGAGTAGGCGTGCAGCGAGCGGGCGAAGTCGCCGGCGACCCGCGGCTCCAGGAGCGCGAGCAGCTGGGTGTGGGCGCGGTACTGGTCCCAGCCGGAGAAGTTGCCGTACTGGGCCTGCTGGCCGCGCTCGATCCGGTGGACCTCCTGGTCGCTGCCCCAGTAGGTGCCGGCGACGTCGGAGATGATGTTGGGCTGCAGGTAGGAGTGGTAGAGGCCGGTGTAGAAGGCGGTCTGCTCCTCGCCCGTGCCCCCGGCGACCTCGATCGAGGAGAGCGCCTTGCGCCAGGCCCCGCGAGCATCGCGCGCCACCGAGTCGACCGTGTCGCGTCGCCCGATCTCGGCGGCGAGGTTGGCCTCTGCCGCCGCCTGGCTGGTGTAGGAGATCCCGATCCGCATCCGCACGCTCTGGTCGCGGCCGGCGTCGAAGGAGACGTAGCCGCCCGAGCCCTGGCCCTGCCGGGCTGCGCCGGTCTCGTAGCCCTCGCCGCCCCGCGCCTCGGTCGAGCCCGGCTGGAGCTCGCCGTTGACCCAGGTGCCGTGCCCGCTGAAGCCGCGGTCGAACTGGGCGGTGAAGTAGAGCCGGTAGTAGGAGCGCTTGTTGCTCCCGCCGCCGTTGCCCCGCCGGCCGCAGAACGCCCCGGTGAGCACCGAGCCGCTCACCGTCCGCTTCGCCTCGTCGATCCGCGTCACCGCGCTCTCGCTGCCGTTGAGCGAGTTGGAGGTGCGGAAGAGCAGGTTCGCGGGCTTGTCGGCCGGGAAGGTCAGGTCGCTGACCGAGGCCCGGGTGGTCACCGCGGTGTCGCCCTCGGCGCCGTTGGCCAGGCCCAGCCGGTAGCGCCCCGGCTCGGCCAGCTCGTCGGCGTGGCTGAAGTTTGAGGCGTACGTCGCATCGGTCACGTCGGCGGTCGGCGAGCCGGTCATCTCACCGGTGTGCGGGAAGATCGGCACGTCGCCGGCGGCTCCGGGATGGCAGCCCGCGCCGTTGACATGGGTCAGCGAGAAGCCGCGCAGCCGCGTGGTGTCGTAGGAGTAGCCGTTCGACGCGGCGGTGTTGGTCTGGTCGCCGGCCGTGGACGTCGGGCTGAAGGAGAGCATCCCGAAGGGGCGTACGGCTCCGGGGTAGGTGTTGCCGCCGTTCGAGGAGCCGATCAGCGGGTCGACCAGCGCGACCGGGTCAGGCGTGGGCGCCGAGGCTTGGGCCGCCGACAAGGGGGAGAGCGCGCCGCCGAGCAGCGCGAGGGACAGGGCAGAAGTCACGAGAACCCGCATGGCCGAGAACCATTCCAGAGGAAGGGTCTCCGCTGTGCGGGTTCGGGTGAGGGCGGGGTGAACCTCGGACGACGCTCAGGCGGTCCACCGTGGCCCGTAGTACGGGTGCGGTACGGGAAGGGAGACGTCAGCGAAACTCCTATCTTGGGTCGACATCGGCCGGCGAGTGCGGGCCGGCTCGAGGCTTCTCTCTTGGAGGAACGATGAAGACACGTGTTCTGAAGGCCACGGTGGGGCTCGCAGCGGTGCTGGGTGGCTTGCTGATCGCAGGTCCTGCGCAGGCGGCAGACGGTCCGGTCTCCGCCCGCGTATACGCCGAGGGTTCCTCCGGCAGTGGCGGGATCGCTCGGGCAGATATCGACTTCACCAGCCAGAGGGGCAGCGTCTTTTTCGACTTCACGGTGCGCGACGTGTGTCCTGGTGACAACCTCCCGGTGCGGGCCTACATCAAGCTGGTAGGCACCGGTGGAGAGGTCGGCTTGCACTATGTGGGGTCGGATACCAACGGCTGCGGCGCAGACGGTACCAATTTCGGGAACATCTCGGTGAACGGCTCCTCGCCGGTGGCGAAAGCGGGCGTGAGGGTGTGCGTCTACAACTCGACGGGCAACCTGCGGTGCAAGGAAGCGTTTCAGGACAACCCCTACACCTGAGTCCGCTGACAAGGGACGTCGGGCGTAGGGGTTGTCGCGACGAGCGAGACGACGCTCAGGCGGTCCACTCGGGGTAGTCGGTGTAGCCGGCCTCGCCGCCGCCGTAGAAGGTCGACAGGTCGGGCTCGTTGAGCGGCAGGCTCTGCTCGAGGCGCCGGGGCAGGTCCGGGTTCGCGATGAACGTACGCCCGAACGCGGCCGCGTCGATCAGGTCGGCCTCGAGGAGGCGGGCGGCCTTCTCAGTGGTGTAGGAGCCGGCGCCGACGATCGGGCCGGGGTGGGCGGTGCGCAGCTGCTTGCGGTAGTCGTCGGTCAGCTCCGGGCCACCGGACCAGTCGGGCTCGGACAGGTGCAGGAAGGCGATGCCACGCTTGCCGATCTCGGCAGCCAGGTGGAGGCCCATCTCGGCGCCCTCGGGGTCCTCGAGCCCGTTGAAGGAGCCGATCGGGGAGATCCGGATGCCGACGTGCTCGGCGTCCCACTCGTCGACGACCGCGTCGAGCACCTCGAGCGTCAGCCGCGCTCGGTTCTCGAGCGAGCCGCCGTAGGAGTCGGTGCGCTCGTTGCTGCTCGCGCTGGTGAACTGGTGGAGCAGGTAGCCGTGGGCGGCGTGGATCTCGACCAGGTCGAAGCCGGCCTCGCGGGCGTTGCGGGTGGCGCGGCGGTAGTCCTCGACCAGGTCCGCGATCTCGGCGGTCTCCAGGGCGCGGGGCGTGGGGCAGTTGACCCTGGTCGGGGTGCCGTCCTCGCCGCGTACGGTCGTGCGGTTGCGGTAGGGGAGCGCGGAGGCGCTGACCGGGAGGTCGCCGTCGTGGAAGGCCTCGTGGGAGACCCGGCCGGTGTGCCACAGCTGCGCGGCGATCCGGCCGCCGGCCTCGTGGACGGTGTCGGTGACGTGGCGCCAGCCCTCGACCTGCTCGGCCGAGTAGATGCCCGGGGTGTCCATGTAGCCCTTGCCCTGGGGCGAGATCTGGGTGCCCTCGGAGACGATCAGCCCCGCCGAGGCACGCTGGCGGTAGTAGTCGGCCATCAGCGGGTTGGGTACGTCGCCGGGCTGCGAGGCGCGCATCCGGGTCAGTGGCGCCATCAGGACGCGGTTGGGGAGGGTCGTCGGACCCAGGCTCAGCTGCGAGAAGAGTGAAGTCACGAGACGCTCAACGTAAGCGAGCGCTCATATTGTTCCCGGCGGCGCAGGATTGGCCGATCCGGCGATGACCAGCGCGCCCATGACGCCCGCGTTGTCGCCGAGCTCGCTGGGGACGACATCGAGCGCGGCGGCGGTGTCGGGCTGGGTGAAGCGGTCGATCGAGTCCTTGATGCCGAGGACGAAGGACTCCGACTGGCGCATCGTGTCGCCCACCACGATCAGCGCCGGGTTGAGGTGGTTGCAGAGGTCGGCCAGCACCCGGCCGACCGCGCGGCCGGCGTCGTCGAGGATCCGGTTGACCCGGATGTCGCCCTCCTGGGCGAGCTCGAGCAGGCGCTCGACGGTGAGCGTCTCGTCGTAGGCGGGCTGCAGCAGCTCGACCAGCCGCGAACCGCCGAAGGCCTTCTCCAGGCAGCCGCGGTTGCCGCACCGGCAGATCGGGCCGTTGTCCTCGAAACGTACGTGGCCGATCTCGCCGGCGATCCCGGTGATCCCGCGGTAGAGCTTGCCGGCCAGGACCAGTCCGGCGCCGATGCCGCTGGACGCCTTGACGTAGATGACGTCGTCGACGTCGCGCGCGGCGCCGTACTCGACCTCGGCGAGCGCGCCGAGGTTGGCGTCGTTCTCGATCTGGACTGGCATGCCGATGCGGCGGGCGAGCTCCTCGCCCGGGGCCAGGTCCATCCAGTTCCCGAGGATGGGGGAGACGACGATGCCGCTGTGCGGGTCGACGGGGCCGGGAATCCCCATGCCGACACCGAGGACGCGGTCCTTCTTCGGGTCGATGCCCACCTCGGCCAGGCACTCGCGCACGAGTGCCGCGGCCCGGTCGATGGTCTCGACCGCGGAGTTGTCGACATCGAGGCGGATCTCGTGGTCGATGAGCGGCTTCGCGGTGAGGTCGGCGACCGCGACCCGGACGTGGCGGTGGCCGATGTCGACGCCGATGAGCGTGCCGGGAGAGCCGCTGATGGTGAGGAGCGACGGCGGCCGCCCGCCGCCCCGGGCGAGGGCGGCACCGGTGGTCTCGACGATCTGCTCGGAGGCGAGCAGCTCCTGGACGATGCTCGACACGGTGCTGCGGGAGAGTCCCGTGCGCTGGGCGAGCTCGGCGCGGCTGACCGGCGCCGACCGTCCCAGCAGGTCCAGAACCTGGGAACGATTGGCGACGCGCAGCCGCGATTCCGGAGTGGTCATGGCGTGACTGTAGGTGATTATGTCGATTTGCGACAGATCTCAGGTTGAAAACGTCCGGCGTTATGCGTTGACTGGACAGAACCGAGAGGCGTACGTTGTCCCGGCACGCGACCGCGAGTAACCCAGATCACACACCGACGTGGCGGTCGCGCAACCGGAGGATTCAACAATGAACGCAACGCGTAAGGCCCTGGCCGCCGGCCTGGCCGCCCTGAGCCTGCTGGCGGTCTCCGCCTGCGGGAGCGACAGTGGCGAGACCGACTCCAATGAGGTGGAGGTCTTCACCTGGTGGGCCGAGGGTAGTGAGAAGGCCGGGCTCGACGCCCTGGTCAAGGTGTTCGACGAGCAGAACCCCGACCTGAAGTTCGTCAACGGTGCCGTCGCCGGTGGCGCCGGCAGCGACGCGAAGAACGTGCTCCAGTCCCGCCTGCAGAACGGTGAGCCGCCGGCCACCTTCCAGGCGCACGCTGGTGCCGAGCTGACCGACTACATCAACGCCGGCCAGATCGAGGACCTCACCGACCTCTACGAGGAGAAGGGTTGGAACGAGCAGTTCCCGGAGGGTCTGCTCGAGCGTCTGACCCAGGACGGCGGCATCTACTCCGTCCCCTCGAACATCCACCGCGCCAACGTGCTGTGGGCCAACCCGGCCGTCCTGGAGAAGGCCGGCATCGAGGCCAACAAGACCTACGACTCGCTCGACGCCTGGATCGCCGATCTGAAGAAGATCAAGGCCAAGGGCATCATCCCGCTCTCGATCGCGACCGACTGGACCCAGGTCCACCTGCTCGAGACCGTGCTCCTCGCCGATCTGGGCGCCGAGGCGTACAACGGTCTGTGGGACGGCACGACCGACTGGGGCGGCAGCGAGGTCGAGGCCGCGCTGGCGGACTACAACACCCTCCTCTCGCTGACCAACACCGACCGCCAGGGTCTCGACTGGCCGGACGCGACCCAGCTGGTCATCGACGGCGACGCCGCGTTCAACGTCATGGGTGACTGGGCCGAGGCGGCCTTCCAGGAGCAGAAGAAGACGCTCGGCACCGACTACACCGCGGTCCCGGTCCCGGGCACCGACGGCGTCTTCGACTTCCTGGCCGACTCGTTCACCATGCCGGTGGACGGCCCGAACCCCAAGGGCACCGAAGCCTGGCTCGACACCATCGCCAGCGACGAGGGCCAGGTGGCCTTCAACAAGGCGAAGGGCTCGATCCCGGCCAGCACCACGGCCGACACCGCCGACTTCGGTGAGTACCAGCAGACCGCGATCAAGTCGTGGGGCGAGGACGAGATCGTGTCCTCGCTCGCCCACGGTGCCGCGACCTCGGTCAACTGGCTGACCGATATCACCGCCGCCGTCGCGAAGTTCGGCAGCAACAAGGACGCCGCCGAGCTCCAGGAGGGCCTCGTCGAGGCCGCCGAGGACAACAAGCCCGAGTGACGGGGCTCTCCCGAGCCTGACGAGATCATCTGGTCCGAGGGGCTGCGGCCGCACCAGCTGCCGTGGCCCCTCGGCCGCCCCTTGTGAAAGGACGGACACATGTCCTCCACGGTGCCCAGCGCCGTCAAGCGGCCACGACGGCCCAAGGGCCGCATCGGCGGCCACGGGTGGGTCGCACCCGTACTCCTGATCCTGCCGACCGTCATCGTCATCGGTGTCTTCGTCTACGGCCTGATCGGGTCCAACATCAACACGTCCCTGCAGGACCGGCACACCATCGGGCCGTCCCAGGGTTTCGTCGGTCTGGACAACTATCGAGACCTGTTCTCCGACGACGACTTCATCTACTCGCTGCGCAATCTGCTGCTCTACACCGCGACGTTCCTCGTCGGCACCCTGTGCCTGGGGTTCCTGTGGGCGTGGCTGCTCGAGCGCAAGGCTCGCGGCGAGTCGCTGTTCCGGGCCATCTACCTGTTCCCGATGGCGGTCTCGTTCGTCGCCTCCGGTGTGGTTTGGCGCTGGCTGCTCAACAACGCCGAGGGTGACCGCGCCTCCGGCCTGAACCGGCTCTTCGACACTCTTCACCTCGACTTCCTGCAGAACCCGTGGTGGACCGACGAGCGGTGGGGCATCCTCGCGATCGCGGTCCCCGCGATCTGGCAGCTCAGCGGCTACGTGATGGCGCTCTTCCTGGCCGGCTTCCGCGGCATTCCCGAGGAGCTGCGCGAGGCGGCCCGGATGGACGGCGCCTCGGAGTGGCAGCTCTACCGCCACGTCATCTTCCCGCAGCTGAGCCCGGTCGCCCTCTCGGCGATCATCATCATCGGCCACATGTCGCTGAAGGTCTTCGACCTGATCATGGCGATCGCGGGCCAGACCAACTACACGACCCAGGTCCCGGCCACCCAGATGTGGATCGAGTTCACCCGCGGCGACTACGCCAAGTCGGCCGCCATCGGCACCGTCCTGCTGGTGATCGTGGCCATCCTGATCGTTCCCTACCTCGTCTCGACCTACCGTCAGGAGCGCCGCCGATGACTACCGATGCCATCCCGGCAGCCGTCGCGACCAAGATCCCGGGCCAGCGCTCGCGCGGGATCTGGCGCACGATCAAGTACGTCCTGCTGATCGTCTTCGCGCTGATCGTCCTGATCCCGGCGTACGTCCTGATCGTGACCAGCTTCAAGGGGCTCGGCGACGCGACTCCCGCCAACGCCTGGAAGCTGCCCGAGTCCTGGGAGACGGCCGGCTGGGCGCGCGCCTGGGAGCAGCTCGGCCCGGCCCTGGGGCGCACCTTCGCCATGGTCATCCCGGCCTCGATCATCTCCTCGTTGCTCGGCTCGATGAACGGGTTCGTGCTCTCGAAGTGGCGGTTCCCGGGTGCCGACGTGGTGTTCACGCTGATCCTGTTCGGGATGTTCATCCCCTACCAGGCCGTGATGGTGCCGCTGGTGCAGCTGATGGGCAACCTCGGTGTGCCCTCGGGAGTCCCCAGCCTGATCGTGCTGCACGTCGTCTACGGCCTGCCGATCACCACGCTGATCTTCCGCAACTACTACGCGGGGGTCCCGGTCGAGCTCGTCGAGGCCGCTCGGGTCGACGGCGCCGGCATGCTCCGGACGTACGCCTCGGTCATCCTGCCGATCTCCGCGCCGGCGTTCGTGGTGGTGCTGATGTGGCAGTTCACCTCGGCCTGGAACGACTACCTGTTCGCGCTCTTCTTCTCCACCTCGCAGAACGGGCCGGTGACGATCGCGCTCAACTTCTTGGCGAGCGGTCAGCTGCAGGACTACTCCGCCAGCATGGCGGGCGCGCTGATCGCGTCCGTCCCGACCCTGATCATCTACATCCTGCTCGGCCGCTACTTCGTGGGCGGGCTGATGGCGGGATCGGTCAAGGGATGATCGACCGGTGATCGACACAGACGCCGAGTGCCGCCGGCTGGCCGGGTTCGCCCGGCCGTCGGCGGCCTCGCCCGCCGGCTTCTGGTGGCTGGACGAGTCCGGTCGCCCGGATCCCGGGGAGCCGGTGCACACCTGGATCACCGCCCGGATGACCCACGTCTTCGCGCTCGCGCACCTGCGCGGAGATCTCTCCGACGCCTCGGACCTCGCCGCTCATGGCATCCGGGCGCTGTCGGGTGCGCTGCGCGACGACGAGCTCGGCGGCTGGTACGCCTCGGTCTCGGGTCAGGGCGAGCCGGTCGGCACCCTCAAGGAGGCCTACGCCCACGCCTTCGTGATCCTGGCCGCGAGCAGCGGCGTCGCGGCCGGTGTGCCCGGTGCGGACGCGCTGCTCGACGAGGCGCTGGGCGTGATGCAGCAGCACTTCCTCGACGAGGACGGCCGAGTGGTCGACAGCCTCGAGCGCGACCTGGCGTCGGGGGAGGCCTATCGCGGGGCCAACTCCAGCATGCACACCGTCGAGGCGTTCCTGGCCGCCGGTGACGTCACCGGTGACCGCGCGTGGCACCGGCGGGCGCTCGCGATCGCCGAGCACCTGATCCACGGTGTCGCCCGCTCCCACGGCTATGACCTGCCCGAGCACTTCGACCTCTCCTGGTCGCCGCTGCCGGACTACAACGCGGACCGTCCCGGCGACCCGTTCCGCCCCTACGGCTGCACGCCGGGGCACCTGCTGGAGTGGTCGCGGCTGCTGCTGCACCTCGACGCCTCTCTGCCGGAGCCTCCGTCGTGGCTGGTCGAGGACGCGCGGGCGCTCTTCGCGCGTGCCGTCGAGGTCGGCTGGTCTCCCGACGGCGAGCCGGGCTTCGTCTACACGACCTCGTGGGACGGCACCCCCGTCACCCGCCTGCGGCTGCACTGGGTGGCCGCCGAGGCGATCGCCGCCGCGGGCGCCCTGCACACCCGCACCGGGGAGGCGGGCTATGACGAGTGGCGCGAGCGCTTCGAGACGTACGCCGCAGAGCACCTGCTCGACCACGAGCTCGGCAGCTGGCATCACGAGCTGGACGAGCACAACCAGGTCTCGCACGTGATCTGGCGCGGCAAGCCCGACATCTACCACGCCTATCAGGCGCTGCTGCTCGCGCGAATGCCGCTGGCCCCGGTGCTGTCGGTGCAGCTGCGCCCGTAGCCTCAGGCGGCTTGGAAGGAGCGGCGGGAGAGGCCCAGGCCGTAGCCGTCCAGGGTGGTGGTGACCGGCGCGGTCGGGTCCGTGGCGGCGCCCAGGGTGACGAAGAGCGGGGTGAAGTGCTCGACGGTCGGGTGGGCGTACGGCATGCCCGGGGCGGCGGTGCGGAACCTCGCCAGCTCGGCGACGTCGCCGCGGTCCAGGGCGTCGGCGGCCCAGGCGTCGAAGTCGGAGGACCAGCCGGCCGGCTTGTTCTCGGTCATCATCTCGCGGGTGATGAAGGGCAGCCCGTGGGTCATGTGGCCCGAGCCGACCACGAGCACGCCCTGCTCGCGCAGCGGCCGCAGGCGCTCGCCGAGGGCGAGCAGCTTGTCGGGGTCATCGGTGGGCAGCGAGAGCTGCACGACCGGGATGTCGGCGGCCGGGTACATGATCTTCAGCGGCACCCACGCGCCGTGGTCGAGGCCGCGGCGGGTGTGCTGGTGGGCGGTCTCGGCATCGGGCATCAGCGCCGCGGTCGTGCGGGCGAGCTCGCTCGCGTCCGGGGTGTCGTAGCGCACCGAGTGGTAGATCGGGTCGAAGCCGCCGAAGTCGTAGACCAGCTCGTCGGGGCGGGTCGCGCTGATCGAGAGCGGCGCCGACTCCCAGTGAGCGGAGACGACCAGGATGGCCTTCGGTCGGGGCAGCGACCGTGCCCAGCTGTACAGCGGGTCGAGCCACTCCGGGCTCTGCAGCGGCAGCGGTCCACCGCCGTGGGACAGGTAGAGGCTCGGCAGCGGCCCGTCGGCCGGCGTCCAGACGCGGTGCGGGTCGGCCGCCTCGCGCGCCTGGACCGTCCGCAGGTGCTGGGCGAACGGGTGCGTCTGCGGGAGGCGGGCGTCCGCGGCGGCGGTCGTGCTCTCGGGGGCGGTGGTCATGGCGGGCTCCTGCGGTTCGGCGCAATAGTTGTTGCTTGAACTAACTCTACGCGACCGTTGTTTGTTCCGGACAACTTTCTGCGGCACACTCCCTGGCGTGGAGGGCAACTGGCTGTCGCCGGCGGAGCGGGCGGCATGGGTTCGCCTCATCGCCGTGCTCGAACTGCTCCCGGGGACCCTCGACTCCCAGCTGCGCCGCGATGCGGGCCTGACCCATTTCGACTACGGCGTGCTGGCCATGCTCTCCGAGGTGCCCGACCGGACCCTGCGGATGACCGAGCTGGCCGGCTACACCAACGCCACGCTGCCGAGGCTCTCCAACGTCGTCAAGCGCCTGGCCGACCGCGGCCTCATCGAGCGCCACAGCTGCCCGGGCGATCGCCGCGCGACCAACGTACGTCTCACCGAGGCCGGCCACGAGAAGATGGTCGCCTCCGCCCCCGGTCACGTGGACGCGGTGCGCGAGTACGTCTTCGACGCCCTGACTCCCGATCAGGTCGACCAGCTCTCCGAGATCGCCGGGAGCGTGCTCGAGCGCCTCGACCCGACCGGCACCCGGCGCCCGCCGATCGATCCGGCGGGCTGAGGATGCGGTTCGACGAGCGCTACGTCGCCCGGATCACCCTCGACCCCCGTCACGACACCGGTCGGTACCCGTTCACCCTGCCGGCGGTCCGCGAGCTGGCCGATGGGGACGGCATCGAGCTCGACGAGCGGGTGACGTTCCTCGTCGGCGACAACGGCACCGGGAAGTCCACGATCATCGAGGCGATCGCGGTCGCCTCGGGGTTCAACGCCGAGGGCGGCTCCGTCTCCTTCCGGTTCGCCACCCGCGCGACCGAGTCGTCGCTCGCGGACTACATCGTGATCGAGCGCGGCCTCAAGCGGCCCCGCGACGGCTATTTCCTGCGTGCGGAGTCGTTCTACAACGTCGCCACTGAGATCGAGCGCCTCGACCTGGACACCTCGGACTCCTACGGCGGGGTCTCGCTCCACGAGCGCTCCCACGGTGAGTCGTTCCTCGACCTGGTGATGCACCGGTTCGGGCCTGGTGGGCTCTATATCCTCGACGAGCCCGAGGCAGCGCTCTCGGTCAAGGGATGCCTGGCGCTGGTCGCGCGCATCATCGAGCTCGCCGACGAGCGGTCCCAGTTCATCATCGCCACCCACTCGCCGATCCTGCTCTCGGTGCCCGGCGCGAAGATCCTGCAGTTCTCCGAGGACGGGAGTGCCGAGGAGGTCGCGTACGACGACGCCGAGCCGGTCAATCTGACTCGGCGGTTTCTGTCCGATCCGGGGCGGTATCTGCGGTACGTCTTGGAGGACTAGGTCTCTGGTGCCTGGGTTCCAGCGTGGGTGGGGCCAATACCGGGTTTGGGTTGGGAGATTTAGAAGCAGGGTGTCTGGGTTGGGTGCCATTTGGCTGTCTTGCGCGCCTTCCAGCAGCGGTCTGGGTTTGGTTGGGGATATCTGTCCCTGATTGGGTTCATTGGTTTTGCTTTGTGTGGTAGGCTCGGCGCAGGCGTGAACGTTATGGCCGACCACCTCGAAAGAGGCGTGCCCTTCCACTCGAGACACAACGGGGGTGGGGTAATCCAGGGGAACCAGGGGCGTGAACGCTGAGCTGCGAGGGTAAGTAATAGCCCGTACTGCCGGGCCTCCGAGACCAGCGAACCAACCGGGATTCTGCACGGGCAGAAACCCCTTGAGTTCGTACGTCGGGAGGTGACCGAATCGATGACCACGCTGCAACAGCCACAACACCCGGTGCTCTCGGCCGTGGTTGCGGTCACCACCTCGCTCGAGGCGGTCGCCGAAGCGAACCCGGTGTTCATGGCCACCGAGCAGAAGGCCACCACGCTGCTCGAGATCGCGCGGGCCAAGGCGCAGCTGGCCGAGCTCGAACTGCGGGTGCTCGCCACCGCCGAAGACGTCGCTGCCCAGAGTGCTGCCCGTGATGTCGCGGCCTGGTTACATCACCACACCCACCAACGCCCCGAGTCCCTCCGTGCCGACCTGCGACTGGCCGCGGCCGTGGACCGGAACTACGGGCTGGTGGCTGCCGCGATGCGCACCGGTGCCTGCAACCCGGCGCAGGCCCAGGTGATCGTGCATGCTCTCGACGACCTGCCCGCTGATCTCGATCCCGAGATCCGCATCAAGGCAGAAGAGGCCTTGGTCGCCTATGCGACCCGGTTCGACCCCACCCAGCTCCGCCGCCTCGGCCGCCGCATCCTGGATGTCATCGCCCCGGAGGTGGCCGAGGCCGAAGAAGCGAAACGGCTGGCCGCCGAGGAGGCCCACGCCCGGAAGAAGACCCGCCTGGCGATGCGGCGCCTCGGGGATGGCACCACCCGGATCTCGGCGGTGGTTCCGGATGCGGCCGCGGACCGTCTGGCCACCAACCTGGAGGCGTTCGCCTCCCCGCGGCGTGATGACGGGACCCGCACCGAGACCGGTGAGTACCTGCCCTACGACCGCCGCCTGGGACGTGCGTTCTGTCAGATGTTGGAGACCCTCGACCCGGCCCGGCTGCCGATCCACAGCGGGGATGCGACCACGGTGATCGTGACCATCGACATCGACCAGCTCCGCAAAGAAGCCGGCATCGCCCAGATCCCCGGTGGGTCCCCGATCACCGCCGCCCAGGCCCGACGGCTGGCCTGCACCGCCAACATCCTCCCCGCCGTCCTCGGCAGCGACTCCGAGGTCCTCGACCTCGGACGCAAGGAACGCTTCTTCACCGCCGCCCAACGCCGAGCCCTCCTGCTCCGGTCAGCAACCTGCGAGGCCGAGGGCTGCGACATCCCCGGCACCTGGGCTGAGGCCCACCACTGGATCGAATGGGCCCAAGGCGGGGCCACCGATCTCGACAACGCCGCCTTGCTCTGCAGTCACCATCACCACCGCGCCCACGACCCGGACTACCTCCACGAACGCCTCCCCAACGGGGACATCCGATTCACGCGCCGGACATGAGCCGAGACCTGTGGTGATGCCTTCGGGTAGTGTCCGGGGCATGTCGAGTCCCGAGTCGGACAGGTCAGGGGCTGCCGGTCACACCGCCAGCCCCGTGAACCACTGAGCACATCCGCCCGCCTTCCGCGCGGGTGAGTGTGGCGTACTCCGGGCCGCCGGCCGTCGTGACCAGAAGCGTCCCTGTGACCTCTCACTTCGGAGTACTCGATGCCTGTTGCCCTCTACCTGCTTGCCCTGGCGGTCTTCGTCATGGGCACCTCGGAATTCATGCTCGCGGGGCTCGTTCCCGCGATCGCCGCGGATCTGGACGTATCAGTCGGCACGGCCGGGCTGCTGACCTCCGCGTTCGCCGTCGGGATCGTCGTCGGCGCTCCTGTGATGGCTGCGTTCGCCCGACGCTGGCCACCTCGGCTCGCGCTGCTCGGCTGCCTGCTCGTGTTCGCGGGGTGTCATGTTCTCGCGGCGGTCACGCCCGCGTTCTCGCTCCTGCTCGTCGCTCGCGTGCTCAGTGCCTTCGCCAACGCGGGGTTCCTCGCGGTCGCCCTGAGTGCTGCCACCAGGCTCGTGCCCGAGAACCAGAAGGGTCGTGCGCTGGCGATCCTTCTCTCCGGCACGACGATCGCCATGGTGGCGGGGGTTCCCGCGGGGGCGCTGCTCGGCACCGCAGCCGGGTGGCGGACGACGTTCTGGGCGATCGCGCTGCTCTGCGTCCCCGCCGCGATCGGGATCCTCCGGGGCGTTGCGTACGCTCCGGGCCGGACGGCCGCAGACGGCCCCGGGCTCCGTGCCGAGCTCGACAAGCTTCGCTCGCCCGGTCTCGTCCTCGCGATGGCGCTCGGGGCTCTGGTCAACGGCGGCACCTTCGCGGCGGTGACCTATCTGGCGCCGGTCGTGACCGAGACCGCGGGCCTGGCCGATGAGTGGATCTCGGTGATGCTGGTGATGTTCGGCATCGGGTCGTTCCTAGGCGTCACCCTCGCGGGGCGGCTCTCGGACCGCCGGCCCGGCCTCGTGCTCGCGGTCGGCGGCTCGCTGCTGCCGGCAGGGTGGGTCGCGTTGGCGCTCGCCGCGGCCCATCCTGTGCTCTTGCTCGGGCTGGTCCTCCTGCAGGGCGTACTGGCGTTCGGGGTGGGCAGCACCTTGATCGCGCGGGTGCTCTACGCCGCCTCGGGTGCGCCGACGATGGGTGGGTCGTACGCGACCGCCGCGCTGAACGCCGGAGCGGCGGCCGGACCTGTCCTCGGTGCGCTGGGCCTGGCGACCGGGGCGGGCGTCCTGGCGCCCGTGTGGGTCGCGGCCGCGCTGACGGCCCTGGCTCTGGTCGTCATGCGGCTGTCAGGTCCTGCCCTGACGAAGGCGGTTCCCGCGCATCTCCTCTAGTGGGACTCGTGCTCGCGGTGCACCGAGACCTCGCCGTCGAGCTCGAGGGCGATCACGGTGCACAGCGGGTCGAGGGCGTTGTCGGTGGTGAAGACGTACTCCCAACCGGGGACCTCGTGGAGGCCGCCGATGCGCTGGTGGTCGAGCTCGGCGCCGCTCCCGAGGACGTACGCCTTCAGCACCTGGTTGCGCAGGCCGCGGACCACGACGTAGTCGTTGGGGCGGTCCAGGACGTAGAGGAACAGGGTCCGGCCGTCGGCCGAGACCGCGGTCGGCCCGTAGAAGTGGCCGTGGGGGAGGCCGCGGCGGATGCCGCGGACCGCGGGTGAGTGGCGCGAGACCCAGTCGCCGAGGGCCTCGAGCCGCTCGGTCTGCTCGGGAGTGATGGTGCCGTCCTCGCGCGGGCCGACGTCGAGCAGCAGGTTGCCGCCACCGCCGATGGTCTCGACGAAGGTGCGCACGAGCTGGCGCGGTGACTTGTGGTTGTCGTCCTGCGGCTGCCAGCCCCAGGAGTCGTTGATGGTCAGGCAGAGCTCCCAGGGGCCTTCCGGCGGCACGATCGGAACGCCCTGTTCCGGGGTCACGTAGTCGCCGTGGCCGAGCATCCGGCCGTTGACGACCATCTCGGGCGCGAGCTCGCGCAGCTCGGCACGCAGCTCCCGCATCCGCCACTGCCGCTCGTCGCGCTCCCACTCGCCGTCGAACCACAGGAGGTCCGGCCCATAACGGGTCACCAGCTCACGGATCTGGGCGCGGTGGAACTCCAGGTAGCGCTCCCAGCGCTCCGGCTTCTCGGCGCCTGGCCGTGGGACCGCGTAGGGGTTGTCCTGGACCACGTGGTGCTGCACCTCCGGCCGCACCGTGGCGTAGTCCGGGTGCGACCAGTCGAGGTGGGAGAAGTAGAGGCCGACCTTCAGCCCCCGGCGGCGTACGGCCTCGACGAACTCGGCGACGAGGTCGCGTCCGGCCGGGGCCTGGGTGACCACGGAGAGGTCGCCGACGGCGGTGTCGTAGAGGGCGACCCCATCGTGGTGCTTGGCGGTGAGCACGGCGTAGGTCGCCCCCGACCGCTCGAAGAGCTCGGCCCAGGCGTCGGCGTCGAACTCCGAGGCTGTGAATCCGTCGATCTGGGCCATGTAGTCGGCATAGGGGACCCTGCCGTCGTAGAACGACCAGGACTCCGCGACGCCGTCGACGCTGTAGATGCCCCAGTGGACGAAGATGCCGAGCTGTGCCTCGGGGAACCAGGATGCGATCGCCACGACGACACCATAGTGGCGGGACCCTGACCGCCTAGGCTGATCCGGTGGCGAACAACGTACGAACCCGTCCCAAGGACCGACGAAATTCCATTCTCGCGGTGGCGAGCGCCCGCTTTCACCGGCACGGGTACGTCGGGACCAGCCTGGAGGACATCGCCGGGGAGCTCGGGATCACGGCGCCGGCACTCTATCGGCACTTTCGTGGGAAGGATGCGCTCTACACGGCCGTCCTCGATGCCCATCTGACCCACCTCGAACGGTGCGTCGGAGAGGCGTCCTCCGCAGCGGAGGCAGTTGCCGGGCTGGCGCGGGTCGCCGTCGAGCGGCCGACGCTCGGGATGGTGTGGAACGCCGACCGGCGGCGGCGTCTGGTCGATCCGGGACACGCGATGCAGCAGCGGTTGGTGGCGACCGCCGACAGGCTCGGCACACTGCTCGGGGACGGCGAGGCGTCGGAGCTGAACCTCCTGTTGGCGCGCGCCGTGCTGGCCGCGACCTCCAGCACCGGCTTCTACTCCTCGCCGCTGGGGCCGGAGGGGCAGGCCGCAGAGCTCGAGCGGGCGCTCGACGCCGTGGTGGCCTTCCGCAACGCCGAGCCGCTCATCGATCTCGACGCCCCCGAAGAGCGCGTCGCCGCTCGTCCGTGGGCCACCCGTCGCACCGCGCTGCTCGACGCGGCGGCGTTCCTCATCGTCGAACGCGGTGGCTTCCATGCGGTGACGATCGAGGACATCGCCACGGCCGCGGGCGTCGGACCCAATGCGCTCTACCTTCAGTTCGACGGCAAGGCCGATCTCCTTGCGGCCGTGCTCGATCGGGCGGCCACCTGGTTGACCAGCGCACTCGAGCAGGCGTCGGCCTCGTCCGGCTCGGCTCCTGAGGCGCTCGAGCGGGTCATTACCGCCTCGCTGGAGATCGGCGCGCGGCACCCCTCATGGACGGGCACCTTGGCCGACGAGGTCTCGAACCTGACCGAGCCATGGTTCACCGAGGTGACGGCGCGCGTCGACGTCTACCTGGATGAGTGGCTGGCCCTCGCGTGCGCCAATGCTCCGGACCTATCGATCGAGGCGGCGCAGGTCCGGATCCGGGCTGCGCTCGCGGTCCTCGATGACCGGGCACACGAAGCGAGGAAGCGTCGGGTGCTGGCTCCTGGTGACATGGTGCGCCTCTGCAGCAAGATCCTCTTAAGTTAACGAACAGAATTCGCTGGCCGGGCATACATGCCTCTTGAGAGCGGCATTGACTGATGTTAAGTTAATGCTCACTTTTCAGGAGGTACATCGTGGTGCGCACCCAGACTCTCGTCGACACAGACCGCGGAACCGTTGCCGGCGTCGAGGATCGAGGAGTCTTCCGGTTCCGAGGGATTCCGTTCGCCGCCTCTCCGTTCGGGCTCGACCGGCTGCGGCCACCGGCCCCGGTCGCTCGGTGGGACGGGGTGCGGGAGGCTGTCGAAGTGGGCCTGGGTGTGCCGCAGGGGCGGTTCCCGGACGACCCGCTCGATGCGTACTTCAACCCAGCCCGCCAGGGAGAGGACTGCCTGAACCTGGAGATCGTCACGCCTGACCCGGGTGCGGCCGGACTGCCTGTCATGATGTGGATCCACGGCGGCGGCTTCATCACCGGAACCGGGTCGGCCCCAGCCCATGACGGCCTGAGCTTCGCTCGCGACGGCGTCGTCCATGTCGGGATCAACTACCGGCTCGGGGCGGACGGCTTCACGTACTTCGACGACGGCATCGAGAACCTCGGGCTGCTCGACCAGATCGCGGCGCTGGAGTGGGTGCAGCGCAACATCGCCGCGTTCGGTGGCGACCCTGATCAGGTCACGATCGCCGGCCAGTCCGCCGGTGCCATCGCCGTCCTCGACCTGATGGCGATGCCCGCTGCCGATGGACTGTTCGCGCGGGCGATCGCGATGAGCGGCTCACCTGTCGTCTCGGTGAACGCCGAGGCGGCGCTGCGAGCGACCCGTCGGTTCGCCGAGCGGCTCGGGGTCGAGCCGACGCGGGAGGCGTTCGCGGCGCTCCCGCTCGACCGTCTCGTCTCCGGGACCCTCCCGATGGCGATGGACTTCATGGACTTCACCAACTGGGGTGCGGAGTCGTTCACTGTGAGCCCGTTCCGTGCAGTGCACGGAACGGAGAGCATGCCCCTGGATCCGCTCGCGGCCGCGGCCGGTTCCGGCGTACCCCTGCTGACGGGGACGACGCGCAACGAGACCTCCGGCTTCATGACGGCACTGGGACTGTTGCCTGAGCTGCCTCCCGAGGTCGGTGAGTCGATCCTGGCGCTGTTGGGTGCCGACACCGACGTACGCCGCGGCTACTCCGACCGCGCCCTCGGCCTCGAGGCGACCACCGCCCTGGTCGAAGCGGCCTGGACCGACTGGGTCTTTCGGATCCCGACTCTCGGCCTGGTCGACCGGCGGGTTGCGGCCCACAAGTCCCCGTCGTACGTCTACGAGTTCCACTGGGAGAGTCCGTCGCTTCCGCCAGGTCTCGGCGCCAACCACGCGCTGGACGTGCCGTTCATGCGCGATGACCTCGAGACCATCCGTGATGTCGGACCCGCCGGCGCGGCGCTGGTCGGTGGTGACGCGCCGCAGAGGCTCGCCGCCGAGATGCATCGCGCCTTCACCGACTTCGTCCGCACCGGTGACCCAGGATGGACGGAGTACGACGCGACGAAGCGGCCGACGATGGTCTTCGACGCCGACAGTGCCGTGCGGAACGATCCCGCTGCGTCGGAGCGCCACGCCTGGGCGGGGAAGCGATGACGACCGCCGAGCCGACGAGCCGGTCTGTCGCCGAGGTGCCCCAGGTCGGCAGGCTCGGTGGCCTGTTGGCGGCGTACTTCGGGGTGCAGCTCTTCGTCAACGTCACCAACGGCGCAGTGGTCAACTCGCTGATCCCCAACCTGATCGTCCAGCTGGCGCCGCAGGACAAGGTTGCGATCCTCGGCGGGGTGGGAGCGATCGGTGCTGTCGCCGCGCTCGTCGCGCAGCCGATCTGGGGCCTTCTCTCCGATCGCACCAGATCTCGGTGGGGTCGCCGCGCGCCGTGGGTTCTCGGCGGCGTGGTCGGTCTGTCGGCCTCGTTCCTCGGCCTCACCGCCGCCGGGTCGGTCGCCCTGGTGCTGGTCGTGGCGGGCCTCATCGCGCTCTTCTACGCGATGGTCGCTGCGCCGCTGGCGGCGGTGGTGCCTGACCGGACCCCCGAGTCACGGCGCGGCGTCTTCTCCGCGCTCGGCTCGCTGGGCGTCTTCGTCGGAGCCCTGATCGGGATCGTCTTCGCCTCGGCGTTCGTGGACGCCCTGAGCACGGGGTTCGCGGTGATGGCCGCTGTCGTCCTGATTGGAGGCGTACCGTTCGCGCTCTGGCTGCGTGAGCGACCGGCGGACGACCCCGAGCATGCGAGCGCCACCGTCGGCCGGGTCTCCATCACCGAGACGCTCAAGAGCTTCGTGATCAGTCCGCGCGAGCACCCGGACTTCTACTGGGCGTTCGTCGCGCGCCTGGTCCTCATGGTCGGCTACTGGTCGATCGTGTCGTTCCAGCTCTACATCCTCGACGACTACATCGGCCTCGGACTCGAGAGAGCCAACCAGCTCTTCCCGGTCACCACGACGATCCTCTTCCTCGGCATCATCGTGGCGGTGGTTCCGTCGGGGATGATCTCGGACCGCATCGGCCGTCGCAAGCCGTTCGTGGTCGTCTCCTCGATCATCGTCGCTGCGAGCACGATCGTGCCGATCCTCTGGCCGACCGTCACCGGTGCCCTCGTCTCAGTGGCCGTCGGTGGTCTGGGCGTCGGGATCTACTTCGCAGTCGACCAGGCCCTGATGACACAGGTCCTGCCCGACGCCACGAGTGCCGGCAAGGACCTCGGTGTCCTCAACATCGCCCAGGCCGGCGGTCAGGTCCTCGCCCCGCTGGTTGCCAGCCTCGTCATCGGGCTCTCGGGCTACGCCGCGCTCTACGCGGTCTCGACGGTCATGGCCGTGCTCGCAGCCTTCGCGATCCTGCCCATCAGGTCGGTGCGCTGATGGCGTCAGTCGTCGACCAGCAGCCGCGTGGCGATGTCCGCGACCTCCTCCCAGCCCCCACGGAGGAGCTGAGGCGCGCGGGCGAGGTCATTGATGATCTTCAGCACGGCGTGCACCTCGACCCGCAGAGCCGCCACCGAGCGGTCCGGAGCGAGATCACGTGCCAGATGGACCCACTCGTCGACGTAGTCACGTTGGGCCTGGATGAGCGGAGCGGCGTGCTCCTCGGGCAGGTTCCGCGTCTCGGTCAGCAACACGTCGACGACATGCGGGTGCCGAAAGGCGAAGCGAGCGTACGAGCCGATGATCTCGGTCAGCGCTTCTCGGGGCGTCCGCGACTCGACCAGTGCTTCGTCGATCGTCATCTGGAGGTAGGCGTTCCCCCTCGTCAGGGCCGTGACCAGCAGGTCTGACTTCGTGGGGAAGTACTCATACAGGCTGGAGGCGCGCATTCCGAGGGAGCTCGCGATCTGCTCCATGCTCACCGATGCGTACGTTCGCTCGGCGAAGAGGGCGGTGGCCCGCCTGAGGACCTGTTCCCGCTTGGCCCGTCTACCCAGCCGCTGGAGCCCGTCTCCCGGAACCGTGGTCCCCGGGGCGGACGGCTCCGACCACGACGCGGTGAGCACGAGGACACGATGCGCCAGTCCGGCGAGCGCCTGGTCGAAGGTGGGACGAGGCAGATCGGTGTGATGGAACGACGGGCTCAGCAGCACCGCCAACAGAGCCGACGCCTGAGCTCCGGACTCGGCGCCGCGCGAGTCCGGTCGAGTGGCGAGCCATGCCACGAACCGTGCCCGAGTGCCGGCTATCGCAGCGTGCGCCGCAGCTCGCTCGGTGTCCGGAAGATGTCTGGCCTCACGCTCCCACAGAACGCCGAAGGGTCGATGATCGAGCGCGAAGCCCGCCAGCGTCACCATGTCGGCGTCGAAGCCGCCCGAGAGACCGGCGAGCGCGGTGTCGAAGGCCTCGATCGCCTCCGTCACCGCGCACGCCAGCACCTCCTGCTTGCTCTTGAAGTGGCGGTAGAGCGCTGACGGGCCGACCCCGACCGCAGCAGCGAGGTCGCCCATGCTGACGTGCTCGTAGCCGCGAGCGGCGAACAGCTCCGCGGCCGCCTCGAGGATGAGCGAGCGGCGGTTAGGCGGTCGCGTCGTGACCGTACGCCGCTGAGTCGAGGTCACCCCAACCGCCTTTCGTGGTCCGTCCGGTCATCCCATCTGGAGCGATCGACCGACGATCTCCTTCATGATCTCGGTCGCGCCGCCATAGATGCGGGAGACCCGTGCGTCCGCGTACGCCCGCGCGATCGGGTACTCCAGCATGTAACCGTAGCCGCCGTGCAGCTGTACGCATGCGTCGACCACACGTCCTTGCAGCTCGGTGCTCCACCACTTCGCCTTGGCCGCGTCGACCGCCGACAGGTCGCCGTCGTTGTGCGCGACGATGCACCGGTCGACGTACGTCTGGGTGATGTCGACCTCGGTCACGAGCTCCGCCAGCCGGAATCTGGTGGCCTGCAGTGCACCGATCGGAGCTCCGAACGCCGTGCGGTTGCGGACGTGCTCCAGCGTCCACTCGAGAGCGGCGCTGGCCTGCGCGAGCGCGCTGACGGCGAGCGAGAGGCGCTCCTGCGGCAGGTTCCTGGTCAGTCCGAAGAACCCGGTTCCTTCCTCCCCGAGCAGGTTGCTGACCGGCACGCGTACGTCGGTGAAGTGCAGCTCCGCGGTGTCCTGGACGTGCATCCCGAGCTTGTCCAGGTTGCGGCCGCGCTCGAACCCGCGCATGCCGCGCTCGATGACGAGCAGGCTGATTCCTCGGTGCGGGTGGTCCCCGGTGCGAACGGCGGTGATGACCAGGTCGGCGTTGATGCCGTTGGTGATGAACGTCTTCGAGCCGTTGACCACATAGTCGTCGCCGTCGCGCACCGCGCGGGTGGCGATACCGGACAGGTCGGAGCCCGTGCCCGGTTCGGTCATCGCGATCGCGGTGATGATCTCTCCGCCGGCGACGCCGGGCAGCCAGCGTTGCTTCTGCTCGTCGTCGGTGAACTCGACCAGATAGGGCATGCAGACATCCGACTGCAGGCTCGGTCCCAGTGCTGCCGGTGCGACCCCGGCGCGGGCGGCCTCCTCGAGCCAGACCGCGTTGTAGCGGAAGTCGGTGACGCCCGCGCCGCCGTACGCCTCTGGTACGGCCGCGAAGGTGCCCAGCTCGGCCGCCTTGATGAAGAGTTCGCGCGGAACGATTCCGGTGTGTTCCCACTTGTCGTAGTGGGGGACGACCTCCTTGGAGAGGAACGTCCGGACGCTCTCGCGGTAGGCGTCGTGCTCGGCTTCGAAGAGAGTGCGTTTCATCGACCCTCCTCAGAACATGAAGCCGCCGCCGCAGACCAAGGTCTGGGCGCTGACATAGTCCGACTCGGGCAGGCACATCAGGTAGACGGCGCCGGCGGCCTCGGCCGGGGTCCCGGCCCGCCCCAACGGGATCATCGCCTCCATGGTGTCCAGGAGCTGTGGGTTGACACCCACCTTGATGGTGTTTCCCCCGACGTCGATCTGGGAGTCCTCACCTGCGGTCGCCTCGGTCAGACGAGTCTTGACCAGGCCGAAGGCGACGGTGTTGACGGTGACGTTGTAGCGACCCCACTCCTTGGCCAGCGCCTTGGTCAGACCGGTCACGCCGGCCTTGGCCGCGGCGTAGTTGGCCTGGCCGGCGTTGCCACCCAGGCCGGCGATGGAGGAGATGTTCACTACCTTGCGGCAGGGGATGCTCTGTCCTGCCTCCTTGGCTTCCCGGACCGCCTGCGCGATCACCGGCTGGGCGGCTCGCAGGATCCGGAAGGGAGCCTTGAGATGAACGTCCATCATCGCATCCCACTGGTCGTCGGAGAGCTTCTGGACGACCGAGTCCCAGGTGTAACCGGCGTTGTTGACGATGATGTCGAGCCCGCCGTACGCGTCGACGGCTGTGCCGACGAACCTGTCGGCGAATTCGGGGTCGGTCACGTTGCCCGGGCACGAGACCGCCTCGCCGCCGTTGGCGCCGATCTCCGCCGCGGTCTCCGCCGCCGTGTCCGCGTCCAGGTCGTTGACCACGACCCGGGCTCCTTCGGCGGCGAGCTTGAGCGCGATCTCCCGGCCGATCCCGCGCCCCGATCCCGAGACGAGCGCGATCTTTCCTTGCAATGTGGTCATGTGAATCTTCCTTCGGTGATGGTTCGAGCGGTGTGGTGCGAGCTCAGCGGGCTCGGGTGTCGATGACGGCGTGGCCGCTCAGGGTGGTCGTGCCGTCGGCGAGGCTGACCGCGATGTCGAGCGTCACCTCGTTCTCCTCGACGGCGGTGACCCGAGCGGTGCAGGTCGGCTCGCCGTAGAGGGGCGTGATGGCGGCGAAGCGCACTCCGTACGAGCGGATGCGGTCCTGCGGGAACCTCGCCGTCAGCAGGCGCCCGAGGTAGGCCATGGACAACATTCCCTGGGCGAAGACGTCGCCCAGTCCGGCCGACCGGGCCACGTCGATGTCGATGTGGATCGGGTTGTGGTCGCCGGACGCTCCGGCGAAGAGGGCCAGCGTCGTGCGGGAGATCGGGGGTTCTGTGCGCGGCGCCAGCTCGGCGCCGACCTCGAGGGCTGTCATCGCTCCTCCTTCGGGTAGCGGACGACGATGGTCGAGGTGGCGGTCGCGACGCGCTCGGATCCGCGCCGGATGTCGGTGCGCTTCCGAATGACGTCCATCGAGCCGCCACGCTTGCTCGTCACGTCGAGGACGCGCGCCTCGAGGGTGAGGGTGTCGCCGGCGTACGCCATCGCGTGGTAGTCGAAGTGCTGCTCGCCGTGCAGGACATGACGCAGGTCGACGCCGAGGTCATCCAGGTAGGCGAAGGGGTCGGGTCGCTCGAGGTCGACGCTGAAGAAGAACGTCGGTGGCACGGGCAGGTCGCGGTGACCGTGTTTCCGGGCGACCTCGACGTCGGTGTACTGAGCGTCGGTCTCGCCGATGGCCTTGGCGAAGAACCGCAGGCGCCCACGTTCGACCTCCACGGTGAGCGGGGCGATCTGGAGCGCCCGGGCAGCATGTGGATCAACGGGCACGGCTGTCCGCCTTCTCGTAGAGGGTGACCACGGCGGCGCCGCCGAGCCCGATGTTGTGCTGCAGAGCGAGGGTCACGTCGTCGACCTGCCTGCCGTCGGCCTGGCCGCGCAGCTGCCAGGTGAGCTCCGCGCACTGTGCGAGCCCGGTGGCTCCGAGCGGATGACCCTTGGAGAGGAGTCCACCGGAGGGATTGGTGACGACCCGTCCGCCGTAGGTGTTCTCGCCCTCGAGGATGAACTTCTCGGCGGTTCCCTCAGGCGTCAGCCCCAGGGCCTCGTAGCTGAGCAGCTCGTTGGCGGTGAAGCAGTCGTGCAGCTCGACGACCTCGATGTCGGTGGGGGAGACGCCGGTCTGCTCGTAGACCTTGTCGGCGGCCGTGCGCGACATGTCATAGCCGACGAGCTTGGGCATGTCTCCGGCGAAGCTGGTCGCGACGTCGGTGGTCATGGCTTGGCCCGCGATGCGGACGTCGGTGCGCAGCCCGTGGCGGCGTGCGAAGGACCCGGAAGTCACCACAGCAGCGGCTGCGCCGCAGGTGGGCGGGCAGCACTGCAGACGGGTGAGTGGGCCGTAGATGTGCGGGCTGGCGAGCACCTGCTCGACGCTCACCGGGTCGCGGAAGACGGCATAGGGGTTGTTGGCCGCGTGCTTGCGGGCCTTGACCGCGATCGCTGCGAAGGTCTCGGCCCTGGTTCCGTACGTCTCTGCGTAGGCTGCCCCGGCGCCGCCGAAGAGCTGTGCGGCGAACGGCGCGTCGCTGGTTCCTTGCGCCTCGTGAGCGACGGCGCTGAAGGCGGCGAACGGATCCGGGCGGTCGGCCCACTTGGAACCGATGGCACCACGCTCCATCTGCTCGAAGCCGAAGGCGAGGACGCAGTCGGCCGCGCCGCTCTGGACGGCTTGGCGAGCGAGCCAGAGGGCCGAGCTCCCCGTCGAGCAGTTGTTGTTCACGTTGATGACCGGCATTCCTGTCATCCCCACGCCGTACAGGGCCTTCTGCCCGCTCGTGGAGTCGCCGTAGACATAGCCGGCATAGGCCTGCTCGACCTGGCTCAGGTCGATGCCCGCATCGCTCAGTGCGGCACGGACGGCTCCTTGGGCCAAGGCGTCGTACGGCTCGCTCCGGCTCGGGGTCGCGAACGGGACCATGCCGACGCCCGTTACGTACACGGAATTCACAATGTGCACCTTTCATCCGAATGAAGATTCACATCACTATGACAAATCCTTGACGCTGAAGGCAAGAAGTGCGCAGAATGTGAGTGACGTCACCCTTATTCAAATTCACTCAGTGCTCGCCGAGGAGACCAGATGAATCTCACCCAGACCTTGCACAGCGCCCTCCAGAGGAGCCCTGATCGCGCCATGACGATCTGCGGCGAACGCACCCGAAGCGTCGCGGAGTCGGCCGATCGGATCGCACGCCTTGCCGGGGCTCTGCGGTCGATGGGCGTAAGGGACGGTGACCGCATCGGCATCTACGCCCTCAACTCCGACCGCTACCACGAGCTGCTCCTGGCCGTGCCGTGGGCAGGTGCGGCGGTGAACCCGGTCAACATCCGGTGGAGTGCCGCGGAGGTGGCCTACTCGCTGGTCGACTGCGGCGCCGACGTCCTGTTCGTCGATGACGCCTTCGCGGGCACGATCGACGCGCTGCGCGAGAAGGTGCCCAACCTGGCCACCGTCGTCTTCTGCGGCGACGGTCCGACGCCGGCAGGGATGGTGGACTACGAGCAGCTCGTCGCGGACCACGACCCGGTCGAGGACGCGCGCCGCGGCGGCGACGACCTCTTCGGGGTCTTCTACACGGGCGGGACGACCGGCAATCCCAAGGGAGTCATGTTGTCCCACCGCAACCTGCTGAGCTCGGCGACCGGCAGCCTGGTCACGGCCGACATCCTGACGAGGGGAGGCCACCTGCTGCACGCCGCTCCCATGTTCCATCTGGCCGACATCGCGGCATGGAGCATGGGCCTGCTCACCGGGTCAACGCATGTGATCGTGCCGATGTTCACGGCGGATGGCGTGGTCGATGCGATCAGCCGTCACCAGGTGACCGACACCCTGCTCGTGCCCACGATGATCCAGATGCTCATCGATTCGCCCCTCGCCGAAGGCGCCGACCTCTCCAGTCTCCAGCGCGTGGTCTACGGCGCATCGCCCATGCCGCAGGACGTCCTGGACCGCGCCCGGAAGACCTTCACCAGCGCGCGCTTCACCCAGGCGTACGGCATGACGGAGCTCTCGCCGATCGCGACCCTTCTGACCGCCGAGGACCACGACGACCCCAGCCTCACCCGCTCGTGCGGCCGCCCGACCTCCTGCTCCGAGCTCCGCATCGTCGACGCGGACGACAACGAGGTGCCGCGAGGTGTCGTCGGGGAGGTCGTCGTGCGGGGCGACCACGTCATGCTGGGCTACTGGAACCAGGAGAAGACCACCAGGAACGCCCTGCGCAACGGCTGGATGCACACCGGTGACGGCGCCTATATGGACGAACGCGGCTATGTGTTCGTCGTCGACCGGATCAAGGACATGATCGTCACCGGCGGCGAGAACGTCTATTCAGCCGAGGTGGAGAACGCGCTGACGCGACACCCTGCCGTGGCGAGCTGCGCGGTGATCGGCGTGCCCGATCGGGAGTGGGGTGAGCGGGTACATGCCGTGATCGTCCTGCGCTCAGGAGAGCGAGCCACCCTCGAGGAGCTCCGCGACTTCGGCCGCGAGCACATCGCTGGATACAAGCTGCCGCGCAGCGTCGCCTTCGTCGACGCGCTCCCGCTCTCGGGAGCCGGGAAGATCCTCAAGCGAGAACTGCGCGAGGAGCACTGGGCCGGGGCCGAGAGAGCCGTCAACTGAGGTGGAAGGGACTCTCATGCGACAGTACGAACCGACGGCCAGGACGCCGCGACGGTTGGCGATCACGGTGATCGCATCCTTGCTGGTGGCGGCCTTGCTGGCTGCCCCGGAGGCGGCATCGGCATCCGCGGAGACCGGCCCGCGGGCGAGCGTCGTCTCCGACGACGCGCCGTACGGCATCGAGCGGCACGGCAACGTGGAACTGACGATGCGCGACGGCACGGTGCTGCGGGCCAACGTCTACTATCCGACCGAACCGGAGACGGGCGATGCGGCCGAGGGTCCCTTTCCCGTGCTGCTGACGTCGACTCCGTACGGGAAGGACCAGGGCGACAGCGACCCGACCAAGGGGCAGGGCCTCATGGGGAAGGCCGACTACCTCATCGCGCGCGGCTACATCCACGTCGTCCTCGACGTCCGCGGCACGGGTGCCTCCGAAGGAGACTGGTCGTTCAACCAGCCGATCGAGGCGCAGGACGGTGTCGAGGTCGTCGACTGGGCGGCCGAGCTCCCGCACAGCAACGGCAAGGTCGGCCTCGTCGGTCAGTCGTACGCAGGGATCAACCAGTTCTCGCTGGCGGCTGCCGTCGGCCCGGACTCGCCGTTGAAGGCCATCTTGCCGGGAGTGCCGGCCGACGACCTCTATCGCGACGCCATGACGCTCGGTGGCGTCCCGGACCCATTTCTCCCGATCTCCTACAACGCGGCCAACGTTCCGCAGATCTATCTGAACGCCCTCACCAGCCTGGCCTCTCCGGGCGCCACCAACGCGAGCGTCGAGGACCTTCTCGAGGTGCTCGTGGACCACACCGGTGCGGTCGGGATGCTCCCGGTGACGGACATGACGCTGGGCGGGCCGAAGGCATTCGACTCGGCGTACTGGGCCGAGCGTCGTCCGCACTCCAAGCTGCAGGAGGTGGTGGACAACGACATCCCTGCGCTGGTCCTCGGCGGCTGGAAGGACGCGTTCCAGCGAGGCGGACCGCTGCTGTACGCCGGGCTGCAGAACGCGGCAGCCGGACGCTCTGTTGATGGGCCGATGACCCGTACCCAACCGATCTCGCCGAAGTACCAGCTCATCGAGGGGCCGTGGTACCACGCCTCGATCGGGCTGGAACCCATCGAGCCGCGCCTGGACATCCAGCGGGTCGCACTGCGCTGGTTCGACCACTGGCTGAAGGGCAAGCAGAACGGCGTCGGTCGGACGCAGAACCCGTTGCGCAGCTATGACCTGACCAGCCACGAGTGGACCGAGACCTCGACCTATCCGTTCCCCGGGACGACCTACGAGAAGTTCTATCTAGACGCCGGTCCCACCGGGACCATCGCCTCGAGCAACGATGGTGCCCTCACACGAGCGAAGCCGACAGCCGAGGGCAGCGACCGGATCGTGTGGTCCAACGCGCCCGGCTGTACACCGTCGATCAGCCAGTTCATGCTGATCGGCAACGACGTCCAGGAGTCGGCGAAGCTCGGGCTCGCGGAGAACCCCTGCAACCTCGACAGTCGGCCGGTTCAGGTCGGGCCGGCGGCCGCGACGTATACGACGGAGCCGTTCACGGAGAGCAGGACGCTGGCCGGCCCGATCGCCGCTCGGATCTTCGCGTCCGCCACCACCACTGACAGTCAGTGGGTGGTGCGGGTCGACGACGTCGCCCCCGACGGCACCTCGCGCCCGCTCTCCCGCGGTGGGCTGCTCGGGTCGCATCGCCGGCTCGATGCGGAAAGGACGTGGACGGCTGCCGACGGCTCGCCGACGCTGCCCTACCACCCGCACGACAGCATCAGTTCGACCCCGGTGCTCCCCGGTGCGCTCACGCGCTATGACGTCGAGGTGTTCGGTGTGCAGGCGACGATCGCGGCAGGACACAGGATCCGGGTCACGGTGTCGAGCGGAGACTCCCCGGCGGTGCTGCCGACCCTGTTGCAGACCCTCCAGCTCGCCGGCGGCGTCTACGACATCCAGCGCGGCGCTGCCGCCGCGTCCTACGTGCAGCTGCCGTTCACCTCGGGCCAGGTAGCGCCGTGCGCGGACCAGCTCATGTGTCCGGGCGGGAAGGACTAGGCAGTAGTCGCAGGTCCGGTGACGGCTGCGCGGGTGTGCTCGAGGGCGCGCTCGCGCAGCGTCGTTCCACCGCCCGTGACGATGCCGATGCTGAAGCCGTCCCACATCGCCCGCAGGCGCTCGGATACGGCCTCGCGGTCCGGGACGTCGGGGAGCGCCGCGGCGAAGAGCCGGACCAGGTCGGCGTGCCACTCGTCGTCCATCGCGCGCTGCGCGGCGGCGAGCTCGGCATCGTACGGCGCCCGTGCCCACAGCTCGAGCCAGAGCAGCCAGCGCGGGTCGCGCTCGTCGAGGGCGAGGTAGACGTCGGTGAAGGCCAGCAGCGCCTCGACGCCTCCGTCCCGGGTCTCCTCGACCTTCTCCAGGAGTGGTGCTCGCTGGGCCGCGTACTCGTTCTCGCTCCAGCGCAGGGTCTCGAGGAGCAGGCCGTTGCGGGTGCCGAAGTAGTAGAGGAGGTGGCCGCCGCTGGTGCCGAGCCGGGCGGCGAGGGAGGCCATCGTGACCTTGGCGAGCCCTTCCTCGGCCACCATCTCCAGGGTGGTCGCGAGGACCTGCTCGCGGGGTCGTTCCAGGCGTCGGTTGGAGCGTGTGCGCGTCACCTCGACGGTGCCTCCTCGTGCTCGCGTGGCGAAATCTTCGGGCTCACCCCTTGACTCTAGCGGTGATCTGGGTCACTTTGAATGCCGTTCAAAGTTTTGTACGGCGTTCAAAACTCGCTGTACCCTCATTCCAAGGAGACCCGCGATGATCGAATCCATGCAGGTGAGCCCGGACGAGGCGAGCCCGGACGAGGTGAAGCCGGCGCAGGAACGGGCCCGGCTCGCCCGGGTGCTCGGACCCGGCGCCGCCGTCCTGCTGGTGCTCTCGTGCATCACGCCCGCCTCGAGCCTGTTCATCATCGTCCCGGAGCTGTTCGCGACCCAGGGGAGCGGCGCGGTGCTGGCCGTCGTCGCGGGCTTCGCGGTCTCGATCGCGATCGCCGCGTGCTACGCCGAGCTCGGCACGCGCACCGCCAGCTCCGGCGGCGAGTACGCGATGGTCACCCAGACCCTCGGCAGGTCGATGGGCTGGCTGACGTTCTCCCTGGCGGGCGTGCTGCTCTGGCTCATCCCGCCGATCTTCGCGCTCGGCACCGCCGACTACCTGGCTGACCTGGTGGAGCTGCCGCGGGCCGCGACCGGCGCGATCGTGATGCTCCTCTCGACCGCCACGGCGATCCTCAACATCAAGGCCAACGCCGTCGTCACCGGCACCTTCCTCGCCCTCGAGATGATCGCCGCCGTGGTCGTCACGATCCTCGGGCTCGGCCACGTCCAGCGCGGTCCCGGCGAGCTGGTCTCGCCGCACGTCATCGGTGAGAACGGCCTGGAGCCCTTCACCCTGGCGATCCTCATCTCCGGTCTCGCGGTCAGCACGTTCCTGGTCAGCGGCTTCGGCACCACCGTCTACCTCTCCGAGGAGATCGTCGACCCGCGCCGCAACGTCGCCCGCGTCATCTTCTGGACCCTCGGCCTGGGCGGTCTGGTCATCCTCGTCCCGACGGTGACCACGGTCCTCGCGGTCGACGACCTCAGCGACCTCGCCTCCGGCAACTTCTCCCAGTGGGTCGCGGCCTGGGGCGGCGCGCGCGTCGCGGTCGCGGTGAACGTCGCCATCGCCATCGCGATCCTCAACGCCGTCATCGTGATGGTGCTGCAGAACGCCCGGGTCGTCTACGCCTCTGCGCGTGACCGCTCCTGGCCGGCACCGGTCAACGGTGTCCTCACCAGGCTGCACCCCCGCTACGCCACCCCGTGGCTCGCCACCCTCGTCATCGGCATCCCCGGCGCGATCCTCGCCGGCGCCGTCGAGATCGAGGCGCTGCTCGGCGTGACCTCGGTGGTCATCTCCACGATGTACGTCGTCGTCGCGATCGCCGCGCTCCGCGCCCGTCGCAATGGCCCCGCTGCCCAGGGCTGGCGGATGCCGCTGTGGCCGCTGCCGCCGCTGATCGTCGTCGGCGCGATCGGCTACGCGCTGGCCGGCTCGGCACGGACGGACGTCCTGATCACGGCCGGGATCGTGGTCGCCGCCCTCGCCTACTACCACCTCTACCTCGCCCGTCGGCCCGGCGAGAGGTTCCTCGTCGTCGACCCGACCGAGGATTAGACACATCCATCCACCACGAGAATCGAACGAGAGAGAAGAACGCCATGGCTCGCTACGGAACCCAGTTCGGCCCCGACATCACCTTCCTGGGTGTCGATCGGTGTGACTGGGCCGACCCCGCGACGTACGAGGGTGCCGATGTGGTCATCCTCGGCGCACCCTTCGACGGAGGTACGTCGCACCGGTCGGGCACCCGGTTCGGTCCGCAGTTCATCCGGCAGACCTGCTACCTGGCCCATGACGGCTCACGGCCTTCGCTGGCGATGCGGGTCGACGCCCTGCAGGACATCCGGGTGCTGGACGCGGGCGACGTGGAGATGTTCTCCGGCGACGCCGAGCGGTCGGTGCGCGACCTGCAGGAGGCCGTGCACGCGGTGACGAGCAACGGCGCCATCCCGCTGGTGCTCGGCGGCGACCACACGATCGCCTGGCCCGACGCCGCCGGTGTCGCCCAGCACCTCGGCCAGGGCCGCGTCTCGATGATCCACTTCGACGCCCACGCCGACACCGGGGACATCGAGTTCGGCTCGCTGATCGGGCACGGTCAGCCGATGCGCCGGCTCATCGAGTCGGGCGCGTTGCGCGGAGACCGGTTCCTGCAGATGGGGCTGCGCGGCTACTGGCCCGAGCCCGAGACGCTGGACTGGATGGCCGAGCAGGGCATGCGGTCCTACGAGATGACCGAGATCGTGCACCGCGGTCTGGAGGAGTGCCTCACCGAGGCCTTCACCATCGCCACCGACGAGTGCGACGGGGTCTTCCTCTCGGTCGACATCGACGTCTGCGACCCCGGGCACGCCCCCGGCACCGGCACCCCGGAGCCGGGCGGCCTCACCGCCCGCCAGCTGCTCGACGCGGTCCGCCGGATCGCCTACGAGCTGCCGGTGGTCGGCATCGACGTCGTCGAGGTCTCCCCGCCGTACGACCACGCCGACATCACCTCGTTCCTCGCCAACCGGGTCGTCCTCGAGGCCCTCTCAGGCATCGCCCGCCGCAAGCGCGACCAGGCCGACGGGACCCGCTGGGACCCGAGCCTCCCGCTGCTCGCCCAGCGGCCGGACCAGCGTCCCGGCCGGCGACCCACCGACAACCAGGAGAACTGACATGACCACCCATGATGTGATCGTGGTCGGCGCCGGCGTGACCGGCCTGACCGCGGCCTGGCGCCTGGCGCAGGCCGGCCAGGACGTACTCGTCCTGGAGGCGCGCGACCGCGTCGGCGGCCGGCTGCGGACCGAGGCGCACGGTGCGCCCGGGGCCGAGGCCGACTTCGAGATCGGCGGCCAGTGGGTCTCGCCCGACCAGGATGCCCTGATCGGCATCCTCGACGAGCTCGACCTGCCGACCTACCCGCGCTTCCGCGAGGGCGAGTCGCTCTACGTCGACAGGGCGGGGGTCGCGCACCGCTTCGGCGAAGACCTGCCGGTCGGCGAGGCCACCTCGGCCGCCATCGCGCAGCTGACCAAGACCCTCGACGGGCTCGCCGCCGCGATGGACCCGGCCCAGCCGTGGGAGCTCGACGACGCAGCCCATCTCGACAGCGTCTCGTTCCGTGCCTGGCTCGAGCAGCAGTGCGACGACCCGGTCGCGGTCGACAACGTCGCCCTCTACATCGGGCCGGCGATGCTGACGAAGCCTGCGCACTCGTTCTCCGCGCTCCAGGCCGTGCAGATGGCCGCCAGCGCGGGGTCGTTCAGCAACCTCGTCGACGCCGACGTGATCCTCGACCGCCGGGTCGTCGGCGGCCTGCAGCGGGTGCCGCTGACCCTCGCCGAGCTGCTGGGGGCCCGGGTCCGGCTCGGCCAGGACGTCACCCACGTCGAGTGG
This sequence comes from Nocardioides sp. NPDC101246, assembly GCF_044767415.1. Taxonomy (NCBI): domain Bacteria; kingdom Bacillati; phylum Actinomycetota; class Actinomycetes; order Propionibacteriales; family Nocardioidaceae; genus Nocardioides; species Nocardioides sp. NPDC101246. The sequence continues at coordinate 129,177 of NZ_JBIWNX010000011.1, read as the reverse complement.
GACGAGGACGGCGCCGTCGTCCACGTCGGCGCCGAGATCCACGCCGCGCGGCGCCTCGTCCTCGCGGTCCCGCCGACCCTGGTCAGGCGGATCCGGTTCAGTCCCGAGCTCCCGGCCGAGCACCGGATCGCCCGCGAGCACCAGTCGTTCGGGCTGGTCATCAAGGTGCAGGCGCAGTACGCGACGCCGTTCTGGCGCGCCGACGGCCTCAGCGGCACCGGCTTCGCGCCCTGGCAGCTGGTCCACGAGGTCTACGACAACACCCCCGAGGGCGAGCCGCGCGGCACCCTGGTCGGCTTCGTCTCCGACGAGCGCGCGGACGCGGTCGGCCGGTTCACCGAGGAGGAGCGCCGGCAGAGGGTGTTGGAGTCGCTGGCCTCCTACTTCGGCGAGGCCGCGCTGGACCCGCTCACCTACGTCGAGAGCGACTGGCAGCACCAGGAGCTCACCGGCGGTGCGTACGGGACCAGCTTCGACCTCGGCGGGCTGACCCGCTGGGGCGCGGTGCTGCGCGAGCCGCTCGGGCCGATCGAGTTCGGCAGCAGCGATGTCGCCGGCCACGGCTTCCAGCACGTCGACGGTGCCGTACGCGTGGGTGAGGAGATCGCCGGTCGCATCCTCGCGGATGCAACGTGATCGCAGCGAAGCGGCACCTAGCCTCCGATCTGGCGCGCTCATCGTGGGGGTGAGCGCGCCACCCTCGAGAAAGGTCACCCTTCGTATGCGCCTCCTCCTCATGGGACCGCCCGGTGCCGGCAAGGGCACCCAGGCCGCCGTCATCGCCGAGCGCTTCGCCGTGCCGGCGATCTCGACCGGCGACATCTTCCGGGCGAACGTCGCCCGGCGGACCGCGTTGGGGACGGCGGCACAGACCTACATGGACGCGGGCGAGTACGTCCCGGACGAGATCACCAACGCCATGGTCGCCGACCGGCTGTGCGAGGGCGACTGCGTCGACGGTTTCCTCCTCGACGGCTATCCGCGCACCCCGCAGCAGGTCGTCGAGCTCGACACGATCCTGGACCGCTCCGGCGTCGCGCTCGACGCGGCGGTGCTGCTCGAGGCCGACCCCGACGAGCTGGTGAGCAGGCTCCTGGCCCGGTCCGAGGAGCAGGGTCGCGCCGACGACACCGAGTCGGTCATCCGCCGCCGGCTGGAGGTGTACGCCGCCGAGACCGGCCCGCTCGCCGCGAGGTACGCCGAGCGCGACCTCCTCGCCACCGTCGACGGCCTCGGCCCGGTCGAGGAGGTCACCGAGCGGATCCTGGCCGCCCTGACGTCGATGTCCGCTCAGCGGACGGCGACCTCGGCGCCGTAGCGCTCGACGCAGAACGCCGAGAGCCGCTCGGCCAGGGCGGCGAGGGCCTCGGCGGCGTGGTGCTGCGGGTCCCAGGCTGCGTACAGCCTGATCCGCACGCGTCCGGCGGGTGCCTCGATGTGCAGGGGCAGCAGGCCGAAGCGCGGGTCGTCGGAGACCACCGCGATCCCGCGGCCCGAGGCCGCGAGCGCCTGCGCGACCTGGGCGTTGGACACCTCGAGGACGTCGCCGTAGCCCACGGCGGCGTCCTCGACCGCCGCGTCCAGGAGCGGTCGGGGGCGTAGGTCGTCGGTGAGCAGCACGAGCGGCCGCGTGACCAGGTCGCGTACGTCCACGGACCTCCGCCCTGCCCACGGATCGTCGGGACGGACATAGGCCCACACCGGCAGCACGGCGAGGGCCCGCGAGGCCAGCGAGCGTGCCGGCGGCCGGGTGACGATCGCCAGGTCGGCACCGGCCCGGACGGCTGCGGCGGCGCCACGCGGGTCGAGCTCGCGGACCATCGCGACCGGGTCGTCGGGCCCGAGGGTCGCCAGGAACGGGGCGAGCACGTCGGTGAGCGTCGTCGTGGGCACGGCGAGGTGCAGCTCGTCGAGGTGGCCCGAGGCGAGCACGGCGACGGCGCGATCGAGGTCGTCCGCGTGCGCCAGCAGGTCGCGGGCGCGGGGGAGGAGGTCCTCGGCCGTCCGGGTCAGCCGCAGCCGCCGGCCCTCGCGGGCGAAGAGCGGCACCCCGAGGTTGGCCTCGAGCTGGCGCAGCTGCCGCGACAGCACCGGCTGGGTCACGTGCAGCACCTCGGCGGCCTGCGTCGCCGAGCCCGCGTCGGCGGTGGCGACGAAGTAGCGCAGCAGTCGCAGATCCATGCTCATGAGGCATGATTGTAGTAGTCAAAAGGTCTTGGACGACATGTGTCGTGGAGGCTCATGCTGAACCCATGACCGAGCCCTCGACCCTCGAACAGACCCGCCTCCTGCGCACCGCGCTGCCCGGCCCCCGCTCCCAGGAGCTGATGGCCCGCAAGGTCGCGGCCGTGCCCCAGGGCGTGGCCACGACCATGCCCGTCTTCGCCGCGCGCGCTGCCGGTGGGATCGTCGAGGACGTCGACGGCAACCGCTTCATCGACCTCGGCTCCGGCATCGCGGTGACCACCGTCGGTTCCAGTGCCGCCCGGGTGGTCGACGCCGTCTCCGACCAGGTCGCGGCCTTCACCCACACCTGCTTCATGGTCACGCCCTACGAGGGCTACGTGGCCGTCGCCGAGCAGCTCGCCCGGCTCACCCCCGGTGACCACGAGAAGCGCACCGCGCTGTTCAACTCCGGCTCCGAGGCAGTCGAGAACGCGGTCAAGATCGCCCGCTCGTTCACCGGCAAGGACGCGGTCGTCGTCTTCGACCACGCCTACCACGGGCGCACCAACCTCACCATGGCGATGACGGCGAAGAACATGCCCTACAAGCACGGCTTCGGGCCGTTCGCCGGCGAGGTCTACCGGGCCCCGATGTCCTACCCGTTCCGCGACGCCAACGAGATCGACGGCAAGCTCGCCGCGGCCCGGGCGACCTCCCTGATCGAGACCCAGGTCGGCGCCGACAACCTCGCCGCGATCGTGATCGAGCCGGTCCAGGGCGAGGGCGGCTTCATCGTCCCGGCGCCCGGCTTCCTCGCCGCACTGGCCGACTGGTGCCGCGCCAACGACGTGCTCTTCGTGGCCGACGAGGTGCAGTCCGGATTCGGCCGCACCGGCACCTGGTTCGCCGTCGAGCACGACGACGTGGTCCCGGACCTGGTGGTCAGCGCCAAGGGCATCGCCGGCGGCCTGCCGCTCTCCGCGGTGACCGGCCGCGCCGACGTCATGGACGCCGTCCACCCCGGCGGCCTCGGCGGCACCTACGGCGGCAACCCGCTCGCCTGTGCCGCCGCGCTCGCAGTGATCGAGACCATCGAGGCCGAGGATCTGCTCGCCCGGGCGCGCGAGATCGAGGCACGCCTGCTCGGCAGGCTCCGCGACCTGCAGGCGGGCGACGCTCGCATCGGTGACGTACGCGGCCGGGGGGCGATGATCGCCGCCGAGTTCGTCGACCCGGCCACCGGCGACCCGGACGGCGCCACCGCCAAGGCCGTCGCCGCCTACGCTCACAGCCAGGGTGTCATCACCTTGACCTGTGGCACCTGGGGCAACGTCATCCGCTTCCTGCCCCCGCTGAGCATCTCCGACGAGCTGCTCGACGAGGCCCTGGACGTACTCACCACCGCACTGGAGGAGACCAAGTGACCACGAGCACCCCGCCCACGAGCACCCCGCCCACGAGCACCCAGACCAGCTACCTCGACGCCCTCGAGCCCGGCAGCGGCGTCCTCGTCGGCGGCCGGTGGCGCCCGGGCGCCAACGGCGTCTTCGCCGTCGAGAACCCGGCCACCCGCGAGCTGGTCGCCGACGTCGCCGACGGCGCAGGAGACGACGCGACCGCGGCCGTCGACGCTGCCGCCGCGGCCCTCCCCGCCTGGTCCGCGCTGCCGCCGCGCACCCGCAGCGACCTGCTCGGCCGGGTACGCGACCTGATGCTGCGCGACGCCGACGAGCTCGCCGCCCTGATCGCCCTCGAGAACGGCAAGTCGCTGACCGACGCCCGCGGCGAGGTCGGCTACGCCGCCGAGTTCTTCCGCTGGTACGCCGAGGAGGCCGTGCGCCCGCACGGTGACTTCGGTCCCTCGCCGGCTGGCGGCACCCGCACCATCGTCACCCACAAGCCGGTGGGCGTGGCCGCCCTCGTGACGCCGTGGAACTTCCCGGCCGCGATGGCCACCCGCAAGATCGCCCCGGCCCTGGCAGCCGGCTGCACGGTCGTGCTCAAGCCCGCCGCCGAGACGCCGCTGACGGCGCTCGCGATCGCCCGGCTGATCGCCGAGGCCGGCATCCCCGACGGCGTCGTCAACGTGGTGCCCGGCCTCGACGCCCCCGGCATCGTCAGCACCTGGCTCGCCGACGCCCGGGTCCGCAAGATCTCCTTCACCGGCTCGACCGGCGTCGGCCGCGTCCTGCTCCGCCAGGCCGCCGACCGCGTCGTCAACACCTCGATGGAGCTCGGCGGCAACGCACCGTTCGTGGTGACGTCCACGGCCGACGTGAGCGCCGCTGTCGAGGGCGCGATGGTCGCCAAGTTCCGCAACGGGGGACAGGCCTGCACCGCGGCCAACCGGCTCTACGTACACGCCGACGTCGCCGAGGAGTTCACCGCCCGCCTCGGTGCCGCCGTGGAGGCGCTGAAGGTCGGCCCCGCCGAGCAGGGCAGCGACATCGGCCCGCTCATCTCCGCGAAGGCGTACGCCACCGTCACCGGCCTCGTCGACGCCGCCGTGGCCGCGGGAGCCGTGGTCGCGCACCGCGCCGAGATCCCGCAGTCCGAGGGCTACTTCTACGCGCCGACCGTCCTGACCGGGGTCGCACCGGACTCGCCGCTGCTCGGCGAGGAGATCTTCGGACCGGTGGCCCCGATCGTGGTCTGGAACGACACCGAGGAGCTGCTGGCCTCGGTCAACGACACCGAGTTCGGTCTGGCCGCGTACGTCTTCGGCGAGATGAGCGAGGCGCTGCACGTCGCCGAGCGGATCGACGCCGGGATGGTCGGGGTCAACCGTGGCCTCGTCTCCGACCCGTCGGCGCCGTTCGGCGGGGTGAAGCAGAGCGGCATCGGGCGCGAGGGCGCGCGGGCCGGGCTGGAGGAGTACCTCGAGACGCAGTACCTCAGCGTCGCCTGGTGACCCGCCTCTGGTGATTAGCACCACGTCGGCTCTATCAACGATGATGTGACCCAGGCCACCCGCACACCCTGCGGGTGGTCGATTGGGACAGCCCCCACCCGGGCGGTCCCGACCAACACTCCAGACGGACCACCAGCGCCGCCCGGCAGATTGAGGAGTCACCCCTATGACCGCAGTGTTCGAGCCCGGGACCTCGTTCGAGGCCTACGACCTCGCAGACCGCTATCGAGTCGGAGCCGGCCCGGTGCTCCTCACCGGGATCCAGGCGATCGCGCGGATGCTCGTCGAGCAGCGCGCCCTCGACCAGCGCCGCGGCCTGCGCACCGGCACCTTCATCTCCGGCTACCCGGGTAGCCCGCTCGGTGGCCTCGACCAGCTGCTGCTGGGCCTGCCGAAGGAGATGGCCGACGCCGACATCACCGTGGTCCCGGGCCTCAACGAGGAGCTCGCCGCCACCGCGGTGTGGGGTTCGCAGTCAGCGGTCACCCTCGACACCGAGCGCTACGACGGCGTCACCGGGGTCTGGTACGGCAAGGGTCCCGGTGTCGACCGCGCGCTCGACGCGATGCGTCACGCCAACATGTACGGCGCCCACCCCACCGGTGGCATGCTGATGCTGGTCGGCGACGACCCGGCCGCGAAGTCCTCGACCGTGCCGGCCGTGAGCGAGCGGACCCTGGCGAGCCTCGGCATCCCGGTGCTGTTCCCGCGCAACGCGGCCGAGATCGTCGAGTACGGCATGGAGGGCATCGCCCTCTCCCGTGCCTCCGGCTGCGTCGTCGCGCTCAAGATCGTCGCCGACGTCGCCGACGGCGCCTGGGTGGTCAACCCGGAGATCGGCGTCCTCGACCCGGTCACCCCGAAGACCGAGTGGGACGGCGTCCCCTACACCTACGAGCCGACCAAGATCGAGCTCTTCCCCGACCGGATCGTCGGCGCCGAGGCGAAGCTCTACGGCCCCCGGATGGGCGTGGTGAAGGCGTACGCCGCCGAGAACCACCTCAACCGGATCGAGGTCAAGGCACCGAACGCCAAGGTCGGCATCGTCGCCTCCGGCTCGTGCTACGACTCGATGCGCCAGGGCCTGAAGGATCTCGGCCTCGGCCACGACGACCTGATGGCTGCCGGGATCCGGGTGCTGCGCCTGGGCATGATGTGGCCGGTCGAGCCGACCATCGTCTCCGAGTTCGCCGACGGGCTCGAGGAGATCGTCGTCGTGGAGGACAAGACCTCCTTCATCGAGCAGGGCATCCGCGAGATCCTCTACGGCGAGCCGTCGGCTCCCGTCATCGTCGGCAAGAAGGACCGCAACGGTGTCCCGCTGGTGCCGCTCGACGGTGAGCTGACCGCCGGCCGCCTGCTCGCGCCGCTGCGCCGCGCGCTCAAGGGCCACGCCCAGCTGAAGGCCGCCGGCCCGGCCCGGATCGACCTGCCGCTGCTCTCGACCTCGCGCACCCCCTACTTCTGCAGCGGCTGCCCGCACAACCGCTCCACCGCGCTCCCCGACGGCAGCCTGGGCGGAGGCGGCATCGGCTGCCACACCCTGGTCACCGCCTCGCAGCGCGAGGACAGCGCGGTTGTCGGCATCACCCAGATGGGTGGCGAGGGCTCGCAGTGGATCGGGCAGGCGCCCTACAGCCACGCCGGCCACACGTTCCAGAACGTCGGTGACGGCACCTTCTTCCACTCCGCGCAGCTGGCCATCCAGGCGTGCGTCGCGGCGGGGGTCAACATCACCTACAAGCTGCTCCACAACGACGTCGTCGCGATGACCGGTGCCCAGAAGCGGCAGGGCGAGGTCGCGATGGCGCAGCTGACCCACAAGCTGATGAACGAGGGCGTCAAGGCGATCATCGTCGTCGCCGACGAGCCGAAGCGCTACCGCCGCGCCCACTTCCCCGCAGGCGTACGCCTCTGGCACCGCGACCGCCTCGACGACGCCCAGCGCGACCTGCGCGAGGTCGAGGGCGTGACCGTCCTGATCTACGACCAGCACTGCGCCGCCGACGCGCGGCGTCAGCGCAAGCGGGGCACGATCGAGCAGCGCAACACCCGGATCGTGATCAACGAGGCCGTGTGCGAGGGCTGCGGCGACTGCGGCGTGAAGTCCAACTGCCTCTCCGTGCAGCCGGTCGAGACCGAGCTGGGCCGCAAGACCCGCATCGACCAGACCTCGTGCAACACCGACTACACCTGCGTCGAGGGCGAGTGCCCCTCGTTCATGGCTGTCGAGACCGACCCGACGGCCAAGAAGGCGAAGAAGTCGACCCCGGAGCCGCCGACCGTGGCGGACCCGGGCTACGGCGAGCTGGAGCGGACCTACGGCGTCTTCATGGCCGGCATCGGCGGCACCGGCATCGTCACCGTCAACCAGGTGCTCGCGACGGCGGCGCTGCGCGCCGGCTTCGGCGTGGAGTCGCTCGACCAGGTCGGGATGAGCCAGAAGGCGGGCCCGGTGACGGCGCACCTGCGGTTCGGACCGGGAACGATCGATCCCTCCAACCGGGTCACTCCGGGTTCGGCCGACGCGCTGCTCGGCTTCGACCTGCTCACCCTGGCCGAGGGCAAGAACCTCGCCTACGGCGACCCGGCGCACACCCGCGCCGTCGTGTCGACCAGCAAGACGCCGACCGGGCCGATGGTCTACGACAAGGACATCGCCTACCCGGCCGACGACGAGCTGCTCACCCGGGTGAACAGCTCGACGTCCTCGCTGCGTGCCTTCGACGCGCTGGCGGCGGCGGAGACCCTCTTCGGCAACACCGCCGCGGCCAACTTCCTGCTGGTCGGCGCCGCCTACCAGGCCGGGGCGCTGCCGATCCCCGCCGAGGCGATCGAGGAGGCCATCGGCATCAACGGTGTCGCGGTCAGCGCGAACGTCGCCGCCTTCCGCTGGGGCCGTGCCTCGGTCGCGGTGCCGGAGGAGTTCGCCAAGGTCACCGGCACGGCCACCGCGCCGGTCGAGCAGGTCGTCGTGCCGGCGCTGGACGCCGCGACGTTCGACGGGGAGGTGCGCCGCCTCGCCGAGGTCCGCGCGCCGAAGCTCGTCGCCTTCCAGAACCAGGCGACCGCTCGTGACTACGTCGAGACCGTCGACCGGATCTGGAACGCCGAGCGCTCGGTGACCGAGGACACCCGCTTCTCCGAGGCCGTCGCCCGCTACCTGTTCAAGCTCACCGCCTACAAGGACGAGTACGAGGTCGCCCGGCTCCTCACCGCGCCGGCCGCGCTTGACGGCGTCCGCGCCGAGGTCCAGGGCAAGATCAGCTTCAAGCTCTCCCCGCCGATCTTCGGGGCGTTCCTCAAGGGCGGCAAGATGACCTTCGGTCCGCGCTCCCACTTCATCCTGCGCCTCCTGGCGACCATGAAGTTCCTGCGCGGCACGATCCTGGACCCCTTCGGTCACGCCCACGTACGCCGCACCGAGCGTGCCCTGTTCGCGCACTACTCCGCGCTGGTCACCGGTCTGGCGGCCGACCTCACCGAGGAGTCCTACGCCCGGGCCGTCCGCCTCGCGGAGCTCCCGGACATGGTGCGCGGCTACGAGAACGTGAAGATGCGCAACGTCGAGGCCTACCGCGAGGCGCTCGCCGCCGAGGGGATCGACCTGACGGTCTAGACCACGCCGAACGTCTCAGCCAGCCTCGACTGCGCGCCAGCGCTGTCGAGGCTGGCCTCTACCCGGCGGACGTTGCCCGCCGAGGGGTAGGCGAAGAGTGCCATCAGCGCCAGGGAGATGAGCCCGCCGATGACGTACGTCATCAGCTGGCCCTCGCTGAGGACGAACGCGAGAGTGATGGAGACGAGTGCGACCAGCTCGCTGAGCGCGAGCCGGAGGATCACCGACGTCTGGTGCTTCTGCAGCGCCTCGCCCGTTGCCTTGTCCGGGGCGGTGCCCGGGGTGATCGGCGCGACCCGGAACCCGATCGTCGAGAGGATCAGCGCGATGACGACCCCGGCCACGACCTGACCGCCGATGACGTACGTCGACGGCAGCTCCAGGTCGGGGTCGGGGACGCTGAGGTAGACGACCACCCCCAGCACCACGACCATGCTCATGAACGCGAGCGCCATCGTCTGAGCCGTACGCAGGGCGGCTGTGGGCATTGTGAGCTCCTCCTCGACAGGTGATTGGGAGGCAACCTAGCGGACCGGGCCCCGGGATGCTGTTCGCACCCCGGGGCCCGGTGAGTCGGATCAGCTCCGCCAGGTGATGAGCGCGTCGAGCGCCTCGATCCGGTCCCCGGAGACCAGCAGCGGGTTGACCTCGAGCGACTCGAGGTCGTCGCCGAGAGCGACGGCGATCGCGCCGATCCTGGCCACCACTTTGGCGAGCGCGTCCAGGTCGACCGGCGCCTGGCCGCGCGCGCCCCGGAGGACGGCGGCGCTGCGCAGCGACCCGACCGCCCGCCGGGCCTCCGCCTCCGAGACCGGCAGCAGGCGGAGCTGGGAGTCACCGAGGATCTCGACCCAGATGCCACCCATCGCGACCGCCAGCGTGAGCCCCCACGACGGATCGCGGACGACACCGACGAGCAGCTCCGTGCCACCTGAGCGCATCGGCTGGACGACGGTCGTGGTGCCGTCGTGGCCGGCCTTCGCGAGGGAGTCGGCGATCCGTGCTGCCGCGGCGCGGACCGACTCCGCGTCGTGGAGGCCGAGCTCCACGCCACCGAGGTCGCTCTTGTGCTCCAGATCGTCGGCGGCCGCCTTCAGGACCACGGGGAAGCCGACCTCCTCGGCGTGGCGCGCGGCCTCGTCGGGGGAGGTGGCCACCCGCGACGGCACCATCGGGATGCCGTTGGACGCCAGGAACGCGGACGCAGCACGCTCGGTCCACGTCCCGGTGCGCGGCGGCAGCCCGTCCGCGACGGTCACCTCGACTGCGACCGGCGCATCAGCACCGGCCTGGTGGTGCCGAAAGGTCTGCGACCAGCGGACCGCGTGGCCCAGCGCCGTCATCCCGTGCTCGATGCCACCCGCGATCTGCGGGTAGCTCGCCGCCTCTCGTAGAGCCCGTCCGGTCTCGCTCACGTCGACCAGGACGTTGCCCACGATCACGACCGGCTTCGGCGAGGAGCGGATCACCCCACCCGTGTGCCGGTAGGTCTCCACCGCGAGGTCGAAGTCGGGTGTCGTCCGCGGCATGTCCTGCAGCAGCATGATGACGTCGACACCGGGGTCGGCGGCGACGACGCCGAGTGCCTTCGACATGAGCTGCCGGTCGAGCAGCACGTAGCCGGTGACGTCGAGCGGGTTGTTCGGCGTGGCGAAGGGTGGCAGCACCTCCCGGAGCGCTGCCGTGGTCGTCTCGGCGAACTCCGGCAGGTCGAGCCCTTCGTCCTCGGCCCGGTCGGAGATGATCTCGGAGGCGCCGCCCGAGGGGGTCACGACGCCGATCCGATTGCCCGGGAGCGGACCGGTCTCGGCGAGCATGCCGGCGGTGACCATCAGGTCCTCCAACGAGCCCACGCGGACCACGCCGAGCTGACGGAAGGCGGCGTCGACGGTCCGGTCGTCGCCGACCAGCGCACCCGTGTGGGCCTGGGCGGTCCGGGACGCCTTGACGCTGCGGCCGATCTTGAGAGCCACGATCGGCTTGCCCGCCGCCAGCGCACGCCGGGCGATCTCGGCGAACTCCTCCGGGTGCCGGATGCTCTCCAGGAAGAGCGCGATCACCTTGGTGCTCGGGGAGTCGACCAGCGCGTTCATCACGTCGGTCACCGACATCGCGGTCTCGTTGCCCATCGAGACCAGGAGCGAGATCCCGATGTTGCGGGCCTGGGCGAAGGCCAGCACGTTGCTGGCCAGCGCACCGCTCTGCAGCACGACCCCGACGGAACCACCCAGGAGCGGCGGGGGGATCGGCAGCCCGTACGGCGTGATCGAGTCGGCCGCGTTGATGAACCCGTTCCCGTTGGGGCCGAGGACGGTCAGGTCGTGCCTGCGGGCGATGTCGGCGACCTCCTGCTCGCGGACCGCGCCCTCCTCACCGACCTCGCCGTAGCCGGCGGTGAGGATGACGTAGTTCCGGATCCCGCGGGCCGCACCCTCCTCCAGGACCAGCGGTACGACCTCGATCGGCGTCATGACGTAGGCGAGGTCGACCGGCCCCGGGATGGCGGAGAGGCTGCGGTGGGTCTCGACACCGTGGACGACAGGCGTCTTGGGGTTCACCAGGTGCACGTCACCGGAGAAGCCGTGCTGGAGAAGGTTGTTGTAGGTGCTCAGTGACCAGCCCGACTTGTCGGTCGCCCCCACCAGGGCGACCGACTTCGGGCGGAAGAACTCCTGCAGTCGGTCGGCGTCGAGGAAGCTCATGCCAACGACGCTCCCACCTTGACGTTGCCCTTGAGCAGGTTTCGGGCGATGGTGCGGCGCTGGATCTCGTCGGTGCCCTCGAAGATGCGGAGCAGGCGCAGCTCTCGGTACCAGCGCTCCAGCGGGAGCTCCTTGGTGTAGCCCATCCCGCCGTGGATCTGGAGGACGCGGTCGACGACGCGGTTGGCCATGTTGGTGCCGTACAGCTTCGCGATGGACGAGGCGTGGCGGGCGTCCATCTTGTTCTCGACCTGCCATGCGGCGTGCAGGGTCAGCCAGCGGGCGGCCTCCAGCTCGACCGCGCTGTCGGCGATGTGCCCCTGGATGAACTGGTAGTTGGCGATCGCCTGGCCCATCGAGTGACGGTTGTTGGCGTGCTCGATCGCCATCTCGAGCATCCGCTCCGCGGCACCGATGGCCCCGGCCGGGATCATGAAGCGACCGTTGCCGATCCACTGCATCGCCAGCTCGAAGCCCTTGCCCTCCTCGCCGAGGATGTGGTCGTTCGGGACGCGTACGTCCTGGAAGCTCAGCGCCGCCGGGCCCCACTCGCCCATGGTCGGGATGGGCGTGGACTCCCAGCCCATCGCCCGGTCGACCAGGAAGCAGGTGACGCCGCCGTCGGCGCCCTTCTCCGCGTCCGTGACGGCGAAGACCATCACGAAGTCGGCCTCGTTGCCGTTGGTGATGAAGACCTTCTCGCCGTTGATCACCCAGTCGTCGCCGTCACGGACCGCCCTGCTCCGGATGCTGCGGGCGTCAGAGCCTGCTCCGGGCTCGGTGATCGCGAAGCAGCTGCGGCGCTCACCCTCGATGGTCGGGATGAGGTACTCCTGCTTCTGCTCCTCGGTGCCGGCGTAGAGGATGTTGTCCGCGCTGCCGCCGAAGCGGAACGGCACGTAGGTGCGCCCGGCCTCGCCCGCGATGATCGCCGACATCACCGCTCCCGCGGCCATGCCGCCGTACTCCTCCGGGGTGTTGATGCCCCAGTAGCCGTACTTGCGGGCCTTGGCCTGCAAGTCCTTGAGCTGTCCCGGCTCGAGCGCAGGACGGCCGTTGCGCTCGTTGAGGAGGACCTGGTCCTCCAGTGGCATCACCTCCTTGGTGATGAACTGGCGCACGGCCTCCTTGACTGCTCGATGCTCTTCTCCCAGCGCGAAGTCGATCATTGCCCGCTCCTTCGGTTAGAGTGAGTTTCTAGAATCGTTTTCTAGAATGGACTATGAGAAGAGTCACGCAGTAGCGGTTCGTCGTCAAGAGGAATTGCGCATATTGTGAGAAGATCCCGGCACCACGACGAGGAGTGAACGATGGCCCTAGAGGTCGAATCGCAGCGCCCGGGAGGGCGTCGCTGGGCGAAGACCGAGGAGACGCGCCGGCAGCTCCTGGACGCCTCGCGCGAAGTCTTCGCGGAGAAGGGCTACGCGGTGGCCAGCGTCTCCGACGTGGTCGCCCGCGCCGGCTCCAGCGTCGGGAGCGTCTACCACCACTTCGGCGGCAAGGAGCAGCTCTACCTCGCCCTGTGGGAGGAGTACGTCGACCGGCTGGCCGCCGCGGCGGCCGCCAGCGTCGCGAAGGCGCGCAAGAGCGGCGTCGAGGCCCCGCTCGACCAGTTCGAGGCAGGCGCCCTGGCCTACCTCGACGCGGTTTGGGAGGACCGCGAGCTGCTGCCCGTCTTCTACGCCGGCGACGGCCCACCAGGTTTCGAGATGATGCGCCGCCGCCGCAACATCGAGTGGATCCGCCGCAACCTGCAGGTGCTCGGCCTCGGCGTCAGCGAGGAGAACCAGCTGCTCGGCGCGATCCTGACCGCGCTCATCGGTGAGGCGGCCAGGATGACGGCCGCGTGCGAGACCAAGCGCCAGGCGCGGCGGGTGTCTCGGCACGCGATCGCGTTGGCCCAACGGCTCTTCGTCGGGGAGGTCGCCGAGCCCGCGGCTCAGGCGGCCGAGTAGCTCCCGAGGAGCGTTCGAGGATCAGCGCCATGTGGCCAGCCCGCGGTCGATGACCACGGTGCCGTCCTCCTTTCGGGTCTGGAAGGCGGACGTCCCCTCATCGACCCGCCACATCGCGACCTGCAGGGTCTCGCCGGGAAGGACCGGCGCGGAGAACCGGCCGGCCATCGAGGCCATCGCGTCCCCGTCGCCACCTGCGATCGTGCCGATCAGCGCCCGGCCGGTGACCCCGTAGGTGCACAGCCCATGCAGGATCGGGCGCTCGAAGCCGCCCCGCGCGGAGAAGCGCGGGTCCGAGTGCAGCGGGTTGCGGTCGCCGCTGAGCCGGTAGAGCAGGGCCTGGCCGGGCCAGGTCGGCATCGTCACCAGCTCGTCGGGGTCGCGCTCGGGGATCGGTGAGGCGACCCTGGGCCCCGGGTCACCGCCGAACCCGCCCTCGCCCCGGATGAACACCGAGCTGCGCGTGGTCACGACGGCCTCGCCCGTCGCCGGATCGACCGCCTGGGCCTCGCTCGCGACCAGTGCCCCCGAGCCCTTGTCGTACATGCCGGTGACCTGGGACGTGAGCGAGACGGTGCCTTCGGCGGTCAGGGGCCGGTGCAGGACGACCTCCTGCTCGGCGTGGACGAGCATGGCCGGGTTGAAGTCGCCCATCCTCCGCCCGCCACGCCTGGCGCCCCAGGTGACCATCACCCCGAACGTCGGCAGCACCTTCTGCTCCGGGCACGCGTCGTCCCCGTGCTCGCTGGTGTAGCTCAGATCGGTCAGCGGGTCGTCGTGCCCGGCGCCGACACCGAGGGCGTACAGCAGCGTGTCGGCACCGGTCCAGGACCGCTCCTCGGGCTCGGAACGTACGGCGATGACTGACTGGTCCAGACTCATGCCTCGGGCGTCCTTCCGCTGGTGAGCGAGTTCGCCCGGGCTTCCGCGATCATGCTGGGCAGCACCACGTCGAGCTCGTCGACCGTCCAGGGGCCGCCCTCCTTCTCCTCGGTCGGGCCGGCGACCCAGCCCTCGGCCACGCTCACGTGCCCTCCGCGCACGTTGAAGACGCGACCGGTCACCTCGCGCGCGGACGGAGAGGCCAGCCAGGCCACCACGGGGGAGACGTTCTCCGGTGCGCCCGGGTTCCACTCACCCTCGGCGACCTGGGGCCGGTTGGGGTTGAGGTTCTCGGTCATCCGGGTCAATGCCGCCGGGGCGATCGCGTTGACGGTGATGCCGTAGCGGCGCAGCTCCTGGGCGGCGATGACGGTCATCGCCGCGATGCCCGCCTTGGCGGCGCCGTAGTTGATCTGTCCCGGGTTGCCGTAGATCCCCGAGGAGGAGGTGGTGTTGATGATCCGGGCGTCCACGTCCTCACCCTGCTTGGACAGCTCGCGCCAGTGCTGGGCGGCCACGCTCATCGGCGCGAAGGTGCCACGCAGATGCACCTTGACGACCGCGTCCCACTCGTCGATCGACATGTTGACCAGCATCCGGTCGCGCAGGATGCCGGCGTTGTTGACCAGTACGTCGACCCTGCCCCACTCGTTGAGCGCGTCCTGGAACAGCTTCTGGGCGCCCTCGGGGTCGCTGATGTCGCTGCCGTTGGCGATCGCCTCGCCGCCGAGCGCGCGTACCTCCTCGACGACCTGCTGCGCGGGGTCCTCGGCCTTGCCGGTGCCGTCGAGCCCGGCGCCGAGGTCGTTGACCACGACCGCCGCTCCGCGACGTGCGAACTCGAGCGCGTGCGCGCGGCCGAGGCCGCGGCCGGCGCCGGTGATGATGACGACCTGTCGGTCGGTGCTTGCCATGGGTTCTGCTCCTTCGGGTGGTGGGGTCAGCGCTGGTTGGCGAGGATCAGGGTCGCCGCGCTCATGAACATGCCGCCGTTGCCGAGCACCAGGCTGGTGCCGACCCCGTCGACCTGCGCGGCGGCCTCGCCGCGCAGCTGGCGTACGGACTCCTGGATCGCGAACATCCCGTACATGCCGGTGTGGGTGTAGGACATGCCGCCGCCGTTGGTGTTCAGCGGCAGCGACCCGCCGGGGGAGGTGTGGCCCTCGGCGACGAACGCACCCGACTCCCCGCGGCCGACGAAGCCCATGTCCTCCAGGCCGTAGAGGGGCACGTGGGCGAAGGCGTCGTAGATCATCAGATGGTCGATGTCGGCCTGGGAGGTGCCCGACTCCTTGAACGCTGCCTGGCTGGACAGGGTGAACTGCTTGCAGCGGGTCATGTCCTCCATCTGCGAGATCAGCGGCGTGGTGGCCGCCTCGCCGGTGCCGAGGATGTGGACCAGCGGCTTGTCGCTGCCGTGCGCCTCGGCGAACTCGCGGGAGGCCACGACCAGGGCACCGCCGCCGTCGGTCACCAGGCAGCACATCAGCAGGGTGAACGGGTCCGCGATCATCTTGGCGCCGAGGACGTCGTCGACGCTGACCTCGTCGCGGAACATCGCCCGAGGGTTGCGGGAGGCCCAGCGCCGCTGGGCGACCGCGACCTCGGCGAGCTGCTCGAGGGTGTTGTCGGTCTCGTGCAGGAACCGGCGGGCGGGCACGGTGAAGCTCGTCGGCGGACCGGTGATCCCGTACGGCATCTCGAACTGAGCCATCACCGAGTCGTTGGCGCGCGGGTGCATCGGTGCGCCCACCCGGGACCGGCCGGACTCGCCGTGGGTCACCAGCACGACGTCGGCGTAGCCGGCCTTGATCGCCGCTGTCGCGTGACGTACGTGGAAGAGGAACGAGGAGCCGCCGACGCCGGTGCCGTCGACATAGGTCGGGGTGATCCCCAGGCTGTGCGCGACCTGGATCGGGCCGGGGATCGAGACCGAGGCGATGCCGTCGACCTGGTCCTTGGTCAGGTTCGCGTCCGCGAGGGCCCGGCGGGCGCCCTCGACGTGCAGCTCGAGGGTCGAGGTGGTGGGCAGCTTGCCGATGTCGGTCTCGGCGGCTCCCATGATGACGACGTCGCGGCTCATCAGGCGTTCTCCTTCATCGGGACGAAGACGGGCACGGCGACGTCCGTGCGCTGTTCGAAGCGCACCTCCACCGGCATGTCGAGCTCGAGCGTGTCCGGATCCGCCTCGACCAGGTTGGTCATCATCCGCGGACCCTCCTCGAGCTCGACCACGGCGATCACGGTCGGCACCTGGAAGCCCGGTGCGGGACGGCGGGACACGATGTAGGTGTGCAGCAGACCCCTGCCCGAGCAGGTCACCCACTCCAGATCGGTGGAGCCGCAGCGCGGGCACGAGGAGCGCGGGTAGAAGAAGACCTGGTCGCAGGGGCGACACCTCGGCAGGTCGAGCCTGCCGGCGGCGGTGGCATCCCAGTAGGGCTGGGTCTCCGGGGTCGCCCGTGGCGCGAACCGGGCCTCGGGGGTCGACGTCGTCATACGGTGCTGCCTTTCTCGCGCTCGAGGACGGCGCGGGTGTCGAGGTAGTGCAGGATGGCCTCGACCGAGGCCCGGGCGGCCGGGCGACGCTGGTCGTTGACCTTGGCGTAGACGTGGTCGGTCACCTGCTCGCGGGCCACGCCGTCGGCCAGCAGGCCGGCGACCTGGTCGATCCGGCGCTGCCGATCGGCGATCCGCGCCTGCAGGTACGTGGTGGGCTCGCGTACGGCCGGCCCGTGCCCCGGCAGGAGGATCCAGTCGTCGTCGACCAGACCCGCGATCCGGGCCATCGAGCCGAGCATGTCCGCGATGGTGCCGTCGGGGTGCGAGATGTAGGGGTTGAACCGGGCCAGCACGGTGTCGCCGGTGAGCATCACCCGGCGGTCGCCGAGCGAGAAGCTCACCCCGTCGGAGGTGTGCCCGGGGGTGGCGAGAGTACGGATCTCGGTGCGCCGGCCCAGGTCGATCCGGGTCCCGTCGGGGATGATCCCGTGCTGGACCCGTGGCCTGATGGTGGCCTGCCAGCGTTCGGCCACCGCATGAGCGGCCTGGGAGTGGTCGCCGTGATGGTGGCTGAGCAGGATCGTCTCGACGCGGGCGCCGGCCCCGCGCACCACCTCGTCGATCCGGTCCAGGTGCTCGGGGTCGGTCGGACCGGGGTCGATGACCACGGCCCGGCCTTCCCCGACGACGATCCAGGTGTTGGTGCCCTCGTACGTCCAGTGGTTGGCGTTCGGCGCGAGCAGCAGGTGGACGCCACCGGTGACCTCCACCGGCTCCCCGGGTCGAGGCGGGGCACCACCGACGTCCCAGATCGCGTCGATGCGGCAGGAGTCGTCCCGGCGGTGCTCGTTCTGGACGGGAGGGCCGCTGCTCACTCCTGCTCCATCCAGACGTCCTGGAGCTCGCGGGAGGAGTAGTCCGGGTGCGGGTAGTAGTCGTGGACCTTGCCCGAGTAGAGCGTCTGGGTGTCGTAGGCGTACAGCGGCAGCGGGGTGGAGATGTTCTCCATGATGTAGCGCTCGATGTCCTGCAGCGCCTTCTCCCGCTGAACCTCGTCGGTGATGACGCGCTGGGCGGCGACCATCTTGTCGAGCTCCGGGTCCTCGACCTTCGACCAGTTGCGGGTGCCGGTGCTGGTGTACTCCGAGGTGAGGTACTCGTCGGCCGTCAGCATCGGGGTCTGCAGGCCGTACATGATGTCGTACTTCGTCTCGGGCCAGGTCGAACTGACGTAGGTGGCGTAGTCCTGCTGGTCGATGGTCAGCTTGATGCCGATCTTGGCGAGGTCCTCCTGGACCCACTGGGCCTCGCGCAGGATGGTCTCGCCGTAGCCGTCGGTGGCGACCAGGTCGGCGGAGAAGCCGTTGGGGTAGCCGGCCTCGGCCAGGAGCTTCTTGGCCTTCTCGGGGTCGTACTCCAGCAGCCCGTCGACCTCGTCCTGGGGCAGCGCCCCGAAGAGGGTCGGTGAGATGGGACCGGTGAGCGTCCCGCCCGACCGCAGGGCCTTGATCATCCCCTCCTTGTCGATCGCGTGCGCGACGGCGCGGCGGACCTCCAGCTTGCTGAACGGCCCCTTCTCGGCGTTCATGAAGACCCGGGTCTGGGTGATCCCCTTCTCCGTACGCAGCTGCAGCCCGTCGATCTGGCTGAGGAGCTGGTCGACCTGGCGCTTCTCGGTGGAGAGCGAGGCGATCATGTCGAGCTTGCCGCTGCGCAGCGCGGCGATCTGTGCCTGGGCGTCGGGGAGCACGGTGGTCTGGATGCCGTCGAGGTGGGGGAGCCCCTCGATGAAGTAGTCGGGGTTCTTCTCCATCACGCGCTCCTGGTCGCGCTTCCAGCTCTTCAGGACGAACGGGCCGGTGCCGATCGCCTCCTCGGCCAGGTTGAACTCGCCCTTGGTGCCCTCGCAGGGGAGGATCGCCATGAACGGGTTGGCCATCGTCTGGTCGAAGGCGGTGTTCGCCGACGCGAGCGTGAAGACCACGGTGTAGGGGTCCGGGGTCGCCACCTCGGTGACGCCGGCGACCAGGCCGAGCTGGTGGCCGGGCAGGGTCTTGATCCGGTCGACCGTGCACTTCACGTCGGCCGAGGTGAACTCGCGACCGTTGACCGGCGGCTTGTCATGGAACTTGACGCCCTGACGCAGGTTGAAGGTCCAGGTCTTCAGGTCCTCCGACTTCGACCACTTCTCGGCCAGGTCGCCCTCGAGCTCGCTCGAGCCGTACTCGACGTCCTTGCCGGTCTTCGGCGCGACCAGGCGGCTGTAGACCGTTCCGACAGCGACGTGGGTCATGTAGGACGCCTCCTTCTGGATGTCCAGCGAAGGCGCGTCGGCGGTGGCGGCCATGTGCAGGATGCCGCCGTCCTGGGGCGGTCCGGCGTCCTCGACGATCTTGCCCTTGCCCGAGGCGGTTCCGCCCGTGCCGCAGGCGGTGGTCAGGGCGAGGCAGGCAGCGGCCACGACCGCACCGGCGGTCCGGGCCTGTGATCTCGTGAGGCGAAGCATGGGGTGGGGCATCACGGACTCCTTGGGGTGGGATGGGGCTAGCGGCGCTGTTTGGGGTCGAGGAAGTCGCGCATGGCGTCGCCGAGCAGGTTGAACGCCAGGACGGACACGGAGAGGATCAGGCCGGGGACGACCGTCATCCACGGGGCGATCTCGAGCTGGCTGCGGCCCTCGCTCAGCATCCGGCCCCAGGAGGGTGTCGGCGGTGGGGTGCCGATGCCGAGGAAGCTGAGCGCGGACTCGGCGATGAGGATGACCGCGAAGAGCAGCGAGCCCATGACGAAGAGCGGGGCCATCAGGTTGGGCAGGCCGTAGCGGATCAGGATCCGTGGGGTGCCGCAGCCGACCGAGCGGGCGGCCTCGACGTACGGCTCCTCGCGGATGCGGAGCATCTCGCCGCGGGCGACGCGGTTGATCGAGGGGATCACCAGCAGGCTGAGGGCGATCACGGTGTTGCGTACGCTCGGACCGAGCAGGGCGGCCACGAACAGCAGCAGCACGATCGAGGGGATCGCCATCAGCGCGTCCATGATGCGCTGGAGCACGGAGTCGATCCAGGTGCCGCCGAAGTAGCCGGACACGACGCCGACGACCAGGCCGATCGCGCCGCCGAGAGCGAGCGTGGCGACCGCGATCAGCAGGGAGGTCCGGGCGCCGTAGAGCGACCGGCTCAAGACGTCTCGGCCGAGCTCGTCGGTGCCGGCGAGATGGCCGCCGACCCCTGGTGGGGTCAAGATGTTCACCCGGTCCTGGGCGAGCGGGTCGTACGGGGCGATCCAGGGCGCCAGGACGGCGACCACGACGAAGAGCGTGATCAGGAAGAGGGCGATGGCGCCGAGGGGCTGCTCCCGGGTGAACCGGACCAGGCCGCTGCGGGTTCGTGGACGGCGGGCCGCGCGCGCGGTCCCGGAGATGGCGATGCTCATGCCGAGGCTCCTTCGTAACGGATCCGCGGGTCGATGACCGCGTAGAGCAGGTCGACCACGACGTTGACGAGGATGAAGATGGCGCCGTAGAAGATGACGCAGCCGAGGATGACCGGGTAGTCGCGCTGCCCGACCGCCTCGAAGATCAGCGACCCCATCCCCGGGATCGCGAAGATCCGTTCGAGGATGACGGTGCCGCCGAGGATGTGACCCACCTGCAGGCCGAGCACGGTGAAGACCGGGATCATCGAGCTGCGGCCGGCGTGCTTGAGCACGACCACGCGCTCGGAGGCGCCGCGGGAGCGGATGGTGCGGATGAAGTTGGAGCCGAGCACCTCCAGCAGCGAGGAGCGCAGCATCCGGGCGATGCTCGCCATCGTGGCCGCGCCCAGGGCTATCGCCGGGAGTGCCATGTGGATGAGGTTCTGGCCGAGGTCCTCGGTGGGAGAGGCGTACACCAGAGGTGGGGACCAGCCGAACCAGAGCGCCAGGAAGGTGATCAGGAGCAGAGCCAGCCAGAAGTTCGGCAAGGACATGCCGATGACCGCCAGGAAGCGCATCACGTTGTCGACGACGCTGTGATGCCGGATCGCCGAGAGCATGCCGAACGGCACGCCGAGCAGGATGCCGAAGAGGATGGCCAGCAGCCCGAGCTCGAGGGTGGCGGGAAGGCGTTCGAGGATCTTGGTCGTGACCGGGCGTTCGTCGTCGAACGAGTCGCCCAGGTCGCCTTGGGCGAGCCCGCCCACGAAGTGGCCGAACTGGGTCAGGATCGGCTCGTCCAGGCCGAGCTCGGCGGTGCGCTGGTCGATCTGGGCCTGGGTGACGCCGGGGGCGTCGGCCAGCTGGAGCCGTACGGCGTCGCCCGGGATCAGCCGGATGATGAGAAAGACCAGAGTGGCGACCAGGGCGAGCACGAGCAGGCCGTAGGTCAGGCGTCGTCCGGCGTAGAGAAGCATGCGATCACCTCGCGGGAGTGGGGTCGAAGAGGTGGCAGGCGACGCTTCGGGCGTCGCTCGAGCTGCCGATGGTCAGCAGCTCCGGCTCGTTGCGGTCGCAGCCGTCGACGCGCTGGCTGCAGCGTGGGTGGAACCGGCAGCCCGCCGGGGGCCGCCGCGGGCTGGGGATCTCACCGGCGAGCGGCGTACGCAGCTGGTGATGGGCGTCGGGGGAGGGGATCGACGCCATCAGGGCCTGTGAGTAGGGATGTCTCGGCCGCTCGCTGATGTCGTCGGCGTGAGCCACCTCGGCGAGCTTGCCGAGGTACATCACGCAGACGCGGTCGGAGATGTAGCGCACCACGTTGAGGTCGTGCGCGATGAAGAGATACGAGAGCCCGAGCTCGCGCTGGACCTCCTTGAGCAGGTTCAGCACCTGCGCCTGGACGGAGACGTCGAGTGCGCTGACCGCCTCGTCACAGACGATGAGATCTGGGTCGGTGGCGAGTGCTCGGGCGATCCCGATGCGCTGCGCCTGGCCGCCGGAGAACTGGTGGGGGTAGCGCTCCAGCGCGAACGAGGGCAGGCCGACCAGGTCGAGCAGCTCCTTGGCGCGTTTGATGCGGCCGGCCCGGTCGCCCATGCCGTGGACCACCATCGGCTCGGTCAGCACCTGCGCGATGGTCATCCGTGGGTTGAACGAGCTGAACGGGTCCTGGAAGACGAGCTGCATCCGCTTGCGAAGCTGCGTCAGGCTGCTCTTCGAGAGCGTGGCGATGTCCTGACCGTCGAAGGTGACCGAGCCACTGGTCGGTTCGATCAGCCGGAGGATCAGACGCCCGAGCGTCGACTTGCCCGAGCCCGACTCCCCGACCAGGCCGAGGGTCTCGCCGCGCCTGATGGTCAGGGAGACACCGTCCACGGCGCGTACGGGTGGGCGACGCGGGGTGAGGAGGCCCTTGCCGTCGCCGAAGTGCTTGACCAGATCGTGTGCTTCGACGAGGGGAGCGGCGCCGGGGACGATCATCGGGCCACCTCCGCCATCGGCGCGAGGGCACCGCGTTCCTCGTCCGGACGCCAGCAGCGGACCTGTCGGCCGGCGATGTCCCGTAGCGGCTGGGACGTCTCGCACTCGGGCCCGGCCTCGGAGCAGCGGGTGGCGAACCGGCAGCCGCTGGGCATCTCGTTGAGGGCGGGCACGGCGCCGGGGATCGCCGGCATCTCCTGGTCGCGCGGGGTGTCGCGTCGCGGGATCGCATCGAGCAGCGCCTGGGTGTAGGGGTGCTGCGGCCGGTCGAGGATCTCGTCCGCGGTGCCGGTCTCGACGACCTGCCCGGCGTAGAAGACGACCACCCGGTCGGCCATCTCGGCGACCACGCCCATGTCGTGGGTGATCAGCATCAGCCCGACTCCGGTTCGGTCCTGGAGGTCGCGGATCAGCGCCAGGACCTGGGCCTCCACGGTGACGTCGAGGGCGGTGGAGGGCTCGTCGGCGATGAGCAGGCGCGGGTCGCAGGCCAGCGCGCCGGCGATCATGACCCGTTGCCGCTGGCCGCCCGAGAGCTGGTGGGGGTACGCCTTGAACTTGGTCTCGGGCTCGGGGATGCCGACGAGGTCCAGCAGCTCGACCGCGCGCTCGCGTGCCTTCCGTTTCGAGACGTCGTGGTGGATCCGGTAGGCCTCGACGAGCTGGTGCCCGATCGTGAAGAGGGGGTCGAGGGAGGTCATCGGATCCTGGAAGATCACCGAGATGTCCTTGCCCCGCACGGTGCGCATGTCGTGGTTGTCGGCTCCGGTGATGTCCCTGCCGTCCCAGGTGATCCGACCGCCGCTGACCCGGCCGTTGCCCAGCAGGCCGAGCACGGCGAGCGCTGTCACGCTCTTGCCGGAGCCGGATTCGCCGACGACGGCGACGGTCTCGCCCGCGTCGATCCAGAGGTCGACGGCGTTGAGCGCCTCGACCGTTCCGCCCCCGGTCCGAAACTCCACGTGGAGGTCCTCGATGCGCAGAAGCGGCTCATTCGCGGACCCAGTTGGTGCTCTCATATCGGACCCTCCCGTTCGTGTCCGCGACCGGGTGTCGGTCGCCGATGTTGGTGGCTCAATCTAGAATCACGCTCTAGGATGAGATTCATCATTGGGTCGCCAAACGAGTGTGTCAAGGGTCACAATCCGGATATCGGACTTTCTTCTTGGGACACCTCGTCCGGCGCAGGGTCGTGCCATGGCGTACGACGCAGGTGGCGCCGTCTCGGACGGCGCAGGAGGTAGAATGAGCGAGTCCGAACCCACCGAGGTGAGTGGCGCTGCGCGTTCCACCCTGATCGTGGTCTGCCTGGTCAGCGCTGTGATGGCGCTCAACGCGAGCTCGCTCAACGTCGCGCTGCCGACGCTGAGCCGGGAGTTCGAGGTGAGCTCGGCGGAGGGGAGCTGGCTCCTGCTCTCCTACATGGTCGCCAACACCGCCTGCCTGCTCCTCTTCGGCCGCCTCAGCGACGTCTGGGGGCAGCGGAGCCTCTACCTGGGCGGGCTGGTCCTCTTCTCGCTGGCGAGCCTGCTGGCCGGCTTCGCTCCGAACGTCGAGGTGCTCATCGGGCTCCGTGTGGTCAGCGCGATCGGCGGCGCGGTGCTCATCGGCAACGGCGCCACCCTCATCCATCAGGCCTTCCCGCGCTCCTCCCTGGGCGGCGCGATGGGCCTCTATGCCGCCTCGTTCCCCACCGCCAACCTCATCGGGCCGACGGTCGGGGGCCTGATCGTCGACCACGTCGGCTGGCAGTGGGTGTTCTGGTTCAACGTGCCGGTCTGCCTGACCGCGTTGGTGGCCGGACATCTGCTGCTGCCGCGACCTGTGGTGGACAAGCGCGCCGTCGGTCTCGATCTCCCCGGCAACCTGGTGATCATGGTCGGCGTGGTCATGCTGACCCTCGGGATCACGTCGCTGACCGACCTCGGATGGCTGCACCCGCTGGTGATCGGATGCGTCCTGGGATCGGTCGTCCTGGTCCCGGTCCTGCTGCTCGTCGAACGGCGTGCGAAGACTCCGGTGCTCGACTTCGCCGTCATGCGCCGGGTCGGGAAGGTCTTCCTCGCGGGCTTCTTCACGGGGGCCGGACGGTTCCCGCTGGTCGTGCTGGCCAGCCTCTACTTCCAGAGCGTCGTCGGCGTCGCTCCGGGGACGGCGGGGATGATGCTGCTGCCGATGCCGGTCGGGATGATCAGTGCCTCACTGACCCTCGGTTGGCTCTCGCGTCGCTGGACGCCGCATCAGATCATGTCCGGAGGATCGGTGGTGGGTACGTGTGGCGTCGCTCTGGTCGCGCTGGCGATCCATCTCGAGCTGACCTGGATGGTGATGGCGACACTCGCCATCGTCGGCCTGGCGACGGGGCTGTTCATCGGCACCAATGCGACGGTCCTTCTGGAGCGGGCGCCCGAGGACGCGCTGGGCGTCGTCAACGCCACGCGCCTGATGCTGCAGAACACGGGCAACGTACTCAGTCTCGCCGTCGCCCTCACCCTGCTCACCGCCATCCTTCCGCCCGGACTCGGTGAGGCCGTGCTGGCTGCGAGCGTCCCGGCTGGCGGTGTCGGTGCGGTCAACGCGGCCTTCACGCTGGTCTGCCTCTTCCTGCTGGCCCTCGGCGCGGTCGGAGCCTGGTACTCGTTCCCTCGCCGCGCCGACGCCGAGGACGCGATCTGGCCTCGGCCGGAGGTTTCGGTCGCTGGTTGCCGACAGGGCGGGCTGCCGAAGGAGGTGCTCGACTGAGTCGCCAGGCCGGATGTCAGGCGAGGTCGACCGGATCGCTCCGCTGCTCGCGGGGGGAGTAGGGGCTCAGGTGGTGACGTCGTGCGGGGTGGAGCTCTGTGCGATGCGCGACCGGGTGATGAGGAAGCCGAAGGCGGTGGCGAGGACGTACATCACGATGCTGTAGACCGCGGCCGGGATGGCCACGGTCGTGTTGTCGAGCACGCTGAGGGCGATGGTGAGGGCCACGGTGGTGTTGTGGATCCCGACCTCCATCGAGGTGGCGATCGCCTGCGCCTGGCTGAGCCGGAACACCCGAGCGCCGAGGTAGCCGAGGCAGAGGCTCGCGCAGCAGAACAGCGTCACGACCACGCCGATCTCGCGGAGGTAGTCGGCGATGTTCTCCCGCTCCCCGAGGATCGCGCCGACCGAGACCATGACCAGTACGACGATCGAGAAGATCCGCACCGGACGGTCCGCTCGGGCGGCGAACGTCGCCGACCGGCTCCGCACCAGCATCCCGATGCCGACCGGGATCAGCACGATCGCGATGACCTGGACGACCTTGCCGAACTGCAGGCCCAAGGTGTCGCCCGCGTCGAAGTAGCTGATCGCCGCGTTGGTGATCAACGGGATCGACACCGCCGCGAGCACCGAGTTGACCGCTGTCAGCGTCACGTTGAGCGCGACGTCGCCACGGAACAGGTGGCTGAACAGGTTCGCCGTCGTCCCGCCCGGCGACGCGGCAAGCAGCATGACCCCGACGGCGATCAGCGGATCCACGTCCGCGACCACGACCAGTCCGAACGCGATCATCGGCAGCACCACGATCTGGAGCGTGAGCGCGACGAACACGGCTCGTGGAGTGCGTACGACCCGGCGGAAGTCTCCCGGGGTCAGGCTCAGGCCCAGTCCGAACATGATGATGGCCAAGGCGATGGGGAGGCCGACCGAGAGCAGGACCGAGTCGTTCACTGTGTTCCTCCAGCATGCGGGGCAGCCGCCACGATCGGCCGTGTGAGATGTGCGTCACAGTGGACCATGCGGACGAGGTGAACCACAGTCATATCCGGACATTTCGACCCGCGAAGTACGTATCCCCTGTC
This sequence comes from Nocardioides sp. NPDC101246, assembly GCF_044767415.1. Taxonomy (NCBI): domain Bacteria; kingdom Bacillati; phylum Actinomycetota; class Actinomycetes; order Propionibacteriales; family Nocardioidaceae; genus Nocardioides; species Nocardioides sp. NPDC101246. The sequence goes on along the minus strand of NZ_JBIWNX010000011.1, from coordinate 103,216 downwards.
GCGAGCGGCCTTCTCGGCTCGCGACAGGGGATATGCGGGTGAGTGTCGCCGGGCTCATGCGAGCTTCTGGGCGACCTCGTTGAGGTTGGCGCGGAGCTTGGCGCGGTAGGCGTCGTGCTGCTCGGGGAGTCGGGCGTCGCAGAACGCGGCCAGGTCGGGTCCGGTGACCTCGATGACGTTGCGTCCGGCGGCGGCCTCGGTCTCGAACAGGTCGAGTACGTCGCGGAGGGCCTCGACGATGTCCATGCCGTCGCCGGCGGTGAAGCGCCACATGTAGTTCTTCATCTCGCCGTAGACGGTGCGGTAGTCGGCGGGGAGCTCGGCGGCGCGGGCTTCCATGCGCTTCCAGTCCTTCTTGTCGCCTACGAGGCGGCTGAGGAGGTTGTTCATGGTGGTGCTCCTTCTATTGGTGTTGTTCGGTTCCCTGGTGGGGCCGATGGAAGAAGCGTGCAGGCCTGACGCAGCGTCAAGGTCAAGCACCGATCCGAAAAGAGTTTCCAGAGCGCGGCTCCGGCGGCTCGACCAGCGGTGCGGAAGCGGCTCGACCCGTCCGCCCGTCGAGACGCCCTACTGCCCCCGGATGCACTATCTATAGTAAATAGCGTTACATTACTACTTCGCCATTTTCGATCGCACCTAGGAGGTACGCGTGGAGCGGCTTCTCATCTTTGCTCTTGTCGGTCTCGCGGCTCAGGCGGTCGACGGGTCGCTGGGCATGGCGTACGGCGTCACCTCGAGCACTCTGCTGGTCGCGACCGGGGTCGCGCCGGCGGTCGCCTCGGCGTCGGTGCACCTGGCCGAGGTCGGGACGACGTTCGCGTCGGGGGTCTCCCACTGGCGGCTCGGCAACGTCGACTGGAAGGTCGTGGCGAAGATCGCGATCCCGGGCGGCATCGGCGCCTTCGCCGGCGCAACCGTTCTCTCCAACCTCTCCACCGAGAGCGCGACGCCCTGGGTCGCCGGTATCCTGCTCGTCCTGGGCGTCTACATCATCGCCCGCTTCGTCTTCGGCAAGCCGCCGGTCTTCATCCCGGGACGTCGCCCGGGGCTCGGTCTGCTCGCACCGCTCGGTCTCTTCGGCGGCTTCATCGACGCGACCGGTGGTGGCGGCTGGGGTCCGGTGACCACGCCGACCCTGATCTCCAGCGGCACCCTGCACCCGCGCAAGGTGATCGGATCGGTCTCGACCGCGGAGTTCGTCACGACCCTCTCGGCGAGTGTCGGCTTCCTCGTCGGACTGGCCGGAGAGGCGCTCGACTGGCGCGTCATCGTCGGCCTGCTGGTGGGCGGCGTGATCGCGGCCCCGTTCGCCGCCTACCTCGTCAAGCACCTCTCGCTGCCCATCCTCGGCGGCCTGGTCGGCAGCATCATCCTGGTCACCAACGGACGTACGCTGCTGCGCAACTTCGAGGCCGAGTCGGTCGCTGCCTACGGCGTTCTCTTCGCCGTCGCCGCCGTGATCGTCGCCATCGCGATCCGGAAGTCCCGTGGAACGCACGCAGGCGCCTCGGAGCGGGAGCCCGCAGGCGAGTCCGAGGCTGCCAACGCCTGAGCGCGCACGCTTGTCGGCGGCCCGACGCGGTGGAAAATTCTTCCGCTGTCGATGTCGAAGGAGAACGATGTGGTTCGACGCACATGTGTCGGCCACCGACAAGCGGTTGGCCCAGAGCTGAGGAGCACATCATGCCCCGTTTCATGGGTTTCGTGAGGATGGAAGAGGGAATCGGCCAGGCGCCGGAGGCCCTGTTCAAGGCGATGGACGACTACATCGCCGAGCAGGCGGCGGCCGGGCACTTCCTCGACGGCGGCGGTCTCTACGGCAGCGAGGACGCGGTGAACTTCCTGGTGGAGAAGGGCGAGGTCACCCGCGTCGACGGTCCGTACGCGGAGGCCAAGGAGGTCGTCGGCGGCTGGGCGCTGACGCGCTACGACACCCTCGAGGAGGCGATCGCCGGGCAGCGCGAGTTCGCGCAGCTGCACGCGACGTACTGGCCGGAGTGCAAGATCGTCGCCACCCTGCGCCAGATCTCGGACTAGCGCCGGCCGCCGGGGCTAGGACGCCTGCTGACGGGGCCGCGGTACGGCAGCGACGAGCTGCTGGGTGTAGGGATCCTGTGGGGAGTGGAAGACGGTGGCTGGGTCGCCGCTCTCGACGATCTTGCCGGCCCGCATGACGTAGACGTGGTGGGCGACGAGCTGGACGACGGCGAGGTCGTGGCTGATGAAGAGGTAGGAGAGACCCTGGTCGCGCTGCAGGCCGACCATCAGGTCGAGGATCTGCTCCTGGACGAGCACGTCGAGGGCGCTGACGGCCTCGTCCATGACGACGAGCTCGGGGTCGAGGGCGAGAGCACGCGCGATCGCGACGCGTTGGCGCTGGCCGCCGGAGAGCTCGTGCGGTCGGCGGTCGGCGTACGCCACGGGCAGGGCCACCCTGTCGAGCAGCGCCTCCACAGCCTTGCGGCGCGTGGTGGCGTCGCCGACGCCGTGGACGCGGAGGGGCTCGGAGATGACCTGGGCGATCGTGTAGCGCGGGTCGAGGGAGGCGTACGGGTTCTGGAAGACCGGCTGGATGGCGCGCCGATAGGCCAGGAGGTCCTTACCGCGAAGACCGGAGAGATCGGTGCCGCGGTAGCGGATGGTGCCGGCGTCGGCCCGTTCGAGGCGGAGCGCGAGGCGGGCCGCGGTGGACTTGCCGGATCCGGACTCGCCGACGATGGCGACCGTACGTCCCTTGGGGATGGTCAGGTCGATGCCGTCGACGGCGCGGAGCTGCTCGCGTTGCCCGCGGATCCGGTAGCGGCGTACGGCACCGGACACCTCCAGGAGCGTCTCGGTCTCCTCGGCGGTGGTCGGCGGCGCGACCTTGACCTCGGACATCGCGGGCGCGGCGGCCAGCAACCGCTGGGTGTACTCATGCTGGGGAGAAGCGATGATCGTGGCCGCGTCACCGCTCTCGACGATCCGGCCGCGGTGCATGACGATGACCCGGTCGGCGCGCTCGGCGGCCAGGGCGAGATCGTGGGTGATGAGGAGCACGCCGGTGCCGAGCTCGGTGGTGAGCGTGGTCATCTGGTCGAGGACGCGGCGCTGCACGGTGACGTCGAGCGCAGAGGTCGGCTCGTCGGCGAGGAGCACCTCGGGGCGACAGGCGAGCGCCATCGCGATGAGCACGCGTTGCCGCATCCCGCCGGAGAACTCGTGTGGATACTGCCGGTAGCGGGCGCCGGGGCGGTCGATCCCGGCCTGGCCGAGCAGGTCGACGGCACGTTCGCGGGCCGTGCGCCCGGACGCCAGACCATGGACCTCCAGCGCCTCGGTGATCTGTGCTCCGACGGTCATCACGGGGTTCAGGTTGGTCATCGGGTCCTGCGGCACCAGGCCGATGCGTCGGCCGCGGATCTCGGTCATCGCCGACTCGGGTGCTCGGGTGATGTCGTGGTCGCCGAGGGCGATCGTGCCGGCGGTGATCCGGCCGTTGTCGGCGAGGAGCCGGTTGACGCAGGAGGCGAGCGTGGACTTGCCGGACCCGGACTCGCCGACGACGGCGACGGTCTCACCGGCGGCGAGGTCGAGGGAGATGTCGGTCAGTGCCTGAACCGGCCCTTGGCCGGTGTCGAAGGTGACCGATAGGCCGCGTACGGACAGGACGGGGGTCATCGCTCCTCCTGGAGGCCGGCCGCGTCGAGCAGCACCGAGATGATCTCGGTGCCCGGCACGACGTCTGGGAGCCGGGTGGGGTTGTGGTCGAGCGAGCCGAGCGGACCGTGCAGGCGGGTCGCGCCGCCGGCGACGACGACACCGGTGGCGGGTGCGATGGCGAGGTAGGTGCCGGTGAAGCCGGGATGGTGGAGGTAGCGGACGTCACCGGCCTGGCCGAGGAAGGCGCCCAGCGCCTGCTCAGGATGCCTCGGGTGGGGCGTCGCGAAGCGGTCGACCACCTCGCGTGGCACGAAGGTCCCGTCGCACAGGGCCGCCCCGTACCTCAGCAGATCATCGGCGGTGGCGAACAGCCCGGCGTGCCCGGCGACGCCGTCGAGGGCGTGGGCGGTGTTGCCGTCGTCGACCTCTCCTCGGAGGTGATGGTCGCGCCATCCGGAGAAGCGGGCCGGTGGGATGCCGACGGGGTGCGGCTCGTCGGTGGCGAGCATGGCGTACTCGTAGGCGTCGCTGTCCGCGCTGGTCGCGGCGCGATCCGGGAGGACCGGGCCGTAGCGCGCGGAGAGTCCCAGGGGAGTGGCCACCAGCTGGTCGTACGCCTCGTCCAACCGCAGCGTGGTGGTCTGTTCGATCACCGCACCGAGCAGGATCATGCCGAGGTCGGAGTAGGTCCAGCCGGCGCCGGGTGGGTAGGCCAGCGGGAGTTGCTGGACGAGCTGGATCGCCTCGTATCGGCTGCCGCGGGCCTCGGCGTAGAGAGGCCACCACGGCCGCAGGCCGGCGGTGTGGGTCAGCAGCTGTTCGATGGTGACGCCGTCCTTCCCCTCATCGCGGAATGCGGGCAGGTGACGGCGCACCGGGTCGTTCAGCCGCAGGTCGTCAGCGGCGACCAGCCGCATCGTGATCGCCGTGGTGGCGGCGAGCTTGGTGACCGAGGCGAGGTCGAGCATGTGGTCGGGCAGCATCGGCACCCCGGGATCGTGTTCCGAGGGCAGCTGGGCCCAGCCGGAGGCCACGACCTCCGATCCGTTCGGCGTACGCAGACCGAGAATCCCGCCGGCCGGGTGGCTGCCGTCGCCGCCGATGGTCAGCAGGCGGTCGGCGTACTCCTGGAGGGATTGGCGGCTGGTCATCGTTCGAACACCAGCGTCTCGGGCCAGGCACCGATCGGAGGTGGGGGTGCGCTCGCGGGGATGATCTGGCCGAGGACGCGGGGGCCGATCGCCCCGGTGCAGCTGGGCACGTTGCCGGCGAGCCCGTGGACGCTCGCCCAGCCGATGAGGGCGAAGGCGATCGCCTCCTTGGTGTCGGACGGCACGCCGAGGGCGTCGCTGGTGATGACTCGCACGCCGGGGAGGAGCTCGCCGAGCCGGCGCATCAGCACCGGGTTCCGTACGCCGCCACCCGAGGCGACCAGCACCTCGACGCCCGCTTGGGCCACCGCCTGGGACACGGAGACCGCGGTGACCTCGGTCAGCGTCGCGACCAGGTCGGGGACAGAGGGGTTCAGGCCGGTCCGCGCGAGCCCGGCCCGGACGTAGTCGAGGTTGAACAGCTCCTTGCCGGTGCTCTTCGGAGCCGGCTGTCCGAAGTAGGGCGAGTCGAGTAGGTCGGCGAGCAGCACCGGGATCACGGTGCCGGCGGCGGCCAGCTCGCCGTCGTGGTCGAAGCTGGCCTCTCCGGGCGCGTCGGTGACCACGGCGTCGATGAGGGCGTTGGCGGGTCCGATGTCCCACGCGATCGGATCCGTGGCTGGTCGGCACACGGTGATGTTGGCGATACCGCCGAGGTTGAGGGCGGCTGCGACGGTTCCGTCCTCGGCCACGGGCGCCAGCATCCGGACGTCCAGCAGGGGCACCAGCGGTGCGCCCTGCCCGCCGGCGGCGATGTCGGCGGAGCGTACGTCCGAGACGACCGTGGCACCGGTGGCCTCGGCGATCCAGGCGGGCTGCCCGATCTGGAGCGTGCCGAGCGCACGGCCGCCCTCGACCCAGTGGCTGTTCTCGACCCAGTGATAGACGGTCTGACCGTGCGTGCAGACGACGTCGACCGAGCCGGCTTCCTCGACGGCCTGCCGTGCGGCTGCGGCGAAGGCCTGTCCGATCCTCGTGTCGAGCTCGCACACGACGTCGAAACCGACCGGCGCGGGAGGCAGGGCTTCGATGAGCCGCTCACGTAGATCGGGCGGGTAGGGCACCGAGCTGTGATGGACGATCCGTGCGCGGAGCACGTCTGCGTCGATGTCGAAGTCGAGGATCGCGACGTCGATCCCGTCGTGGGAGGTCCCGGAGATCATGCCGAGCACGCGCATCAGCCACGCTCCTCGATGACGGTCCGCAGCCGGCCACCGGCCAGTTCGAGCGCCTGGGACGCCTCGGCGGGGGAGAGGCCGGTGAGGATCGTCGCGATCGCCAGCTTGGCATGCCAGCCCGACTCGCCGAGCGCCCGGACCGCGGTCGCGTCGTCGGCCCCGGTGGCCTCGGTGACCATCCGGATGGCCCGATGCCGAAGCTTGGCGTTGTTGGCCCGCATGTCGACCATCAGCGAGCCGTACGTCTTCCCGAGCTGCACCATGGTGGCGGTGGAGATCATGTTGAGCACCATCTTGGTGGCGGTGCCGGCGCCGAGCCGGGTCGATCCGGAGACGACCTCGGGGCCGACCGGCACCTCGATGCCGTGGGTGGCGACGCGCGCCAGTGGTGTGCCGAGATTGCAGGCGATCCCCACGGTGAGCGCACCGTTGTCGGCGGCGTGGGCGAGGGCGCCGAGGACATAGGGCGTACGTCCGCTCGAGGCGATCCCCACGACCGTGTCGAGCGGCCCGACGCCGAGAGCGGCCAGGTCGGCCGCCCCGGCCTCGGCATCGTCCTCGATGCCCTCGGCCGCGCTGAAGAGCGCCTCCGGGCCGCCGGCGATGACGCCGACGACGACGTCGTCGAGCCCGAAGGTGGGCGGCACCTCCGAGGCGTCGAGCACCCCGAGCCGGCCCGAGGTGCCCGCGCCCACGTAGATCAGCCGCCCGCCGTCCCGCATCCGGGCGGTCGCCGCGGTCACGGCCGCCGCGATCGAGGGCAGCGCGGAGCGTACGGCGGTGGCGACCGTCGCGTCGCGCTCGTTCATCAACGCGACCAGGTCGGTGGCGGAGAGCTGGTCGATCTCGGGTCCGCCAGGCGGGCTGGACGCCTCGGTGGTGAGCGCGTCGAGCATCGACTCGTCCTCTGGATTCACTTGCTTCCTCCTCGTGGGTCGAGCGCGGCCCGCAGTCCGTCGCCGAGCAGGTTCAGCCCGACCACGGCGAGGATCAGCGCGGCGCCGGGGGCGTACAGCATCCAGGGAGCGACGCTGGTCAACGTCTGCGCTTCATAGACCATGCCGCCGAGCGACGCAGCCGGGGGAGGGGTGCCGAAGCCGAGGAAGCTGAGGGCCGCCTCGGTGAGGATCGCCCACGACAGTGACAGGGTGACCTGGACGACCAGGATGCCGAGGATGTTGGGAAGCACGTGCACGAAGAGGGTCGAGAGCCGCGTGCGGCCGACGGCCGTCGCGGCGAGCACGTACTCGGCGTGGCGCAGCGTCAGGACGGGGCCGCGGGCGACCCGCGCGAAGATCGGGAGGTAGACCACGGCGATCGCGATCGCCACCGTCAGCCAGCTGCGTCGCAGGGTGGCGGCGAGGGCGAGGGCGAGCAGCAGCGAGGGGAAGGCGAACAGCACGTTGGTGATCACGCCGACGGCCCGGTCGAGGATTCCCTGGTAGTAGCCGGCCAGGATCCCGAGCAGCACCCCGCCGAGCGCCGCCACGGTCACCGAGACGACCGCGACCCGCAGGGAGTTGGCCAGGCCCGAGCAGACCCGCGCGAAGATGTCGCGCCCGAACTGGTCGGTGCCGAACCAATGGCTCCCGCTGGGACCCTGCAGGGCCTCCGACACGTCCTGCGCGGCCGGATCCGGTCCGAACCCGGCCGCAGAGAGGAGCGCGAGAGTCGTCACGATCGCCATCAGAACGAGGCCGACGATCCCGCCCGGCGTACGAAATGCCCGGCGCCACCGGCCCGAGGCCCGCGTCGTGGGGACCTCCGGCACCTCGTGCATGTCTGCTGCGGCGCTCATCGGGCCACCTCCGTAGCGCAAGCGCCAGAATACGGACGCGGCCCGATGAAAGATCCGACGTTCACTCGCTGTCGCTCGCTCATTGCACTCGCACCCTCGGGTCGACCAACCGGTAGATGACGTCGGTGAGGAGGTTGACCAGGACGAACATCACCGCGATCACCAGCACCGTCGACTGGACCACGGCGTACTCCTTCTGTTCGAGGCCGAGCAGCACCTGGCGCCCGATGCCGGGGATCGCGAAGATCTGCTCGACCACCAGTGCCCCGCCGAGGAGGAAGCCGAACTGCAGGCCGCTCATCGTCACCACCGGGATCAGGGCGTTGCGGAGGATGTGGCGCACCTGCAGCCGCCGGGCCGGCACGCCTTTGGCGCGAGCGGTGCGGACGAAGTCCTCCGAACGGACGGTGAGGATCGCGGCGCGGGTCGTCTGCAGGATCGGCGGGGCGATGCTGATCCCGAGGACGAGTGCGGGGAGCAGCATCTGCTGCAGGTTGAGGAGGGGATCCTCGCTGAGTGTGCGGTAGCCCTCGCCGTTGGGATACCAGCCGATCGTGTTCACCAGCCAGCTCGACACCGCGGCGGCGAGCAGGAACGACGGCACCGACAGCGCGACCAGGCTGGTCAGCTGGCTGATCTGGTCGCGCGCACGCCCGGGTCGGCTCGCTGCCAGCATTCCGCCCGGTACGCCGAGGACGAGGCCGATCCCGATGGCGAGCACGGCCAGCTCGATGGTGTTCGGCAGGGACTGGGCGGTCATCGACAGCACACTCAGGTGTGAGGTCGCCGAGACCCCGAGGTTGCCGGTGAGCACACCACCGAGCCAGCCCAGGTACTGGGACAGGAGCGGCTCGTTGAGACCGTAGTAGGCCTCCAGCGCCTGAAGCTGCTCCGGGGAGAGGTCACCTGCGGCCGTGCCGTACGACGCGGTGATCTGGTCCCCTGGGACCACCCGCAGCAGCACGAAGGTGAGTATCGAGACCCCGATGAGCGTCACCGCCGCCTCCCCGGCACGCCGTGCCACCGGGTGACGCCCGAGAGCGCCGGCCCGGTGGGTCAGGCTCGACACCGCGCTCAGGAGACCGACGCCTTCCACAGCGTCGCGATCGAGGCGTCTGCGCGCTCCTCCAGGCCCTCGACGCGCTTGTTGGACACGACGTACATCTCCGGGGTGAACAGCCACACCCAGGCCGCCTGGTCGACCAGCTGCTGGGAGATCTCCGCGTAGATCGGCTTGCGGGCAGCGGTGTCGGTCGTGGCGATCCCCTCGGCGAAGAGCTTGTCGAGCTCCGGCGAGCTGTAGCCGGCGACCTTGTTGAAGCTGCCCGCCTTGGTGAAGTAGCGGCTGTACATGGTGTTCGGGTCCGAGCTGCCTCCGTTCATCGCGATCGCGGCATCGAAGTCGGCCGCCAGCCAGCGCTCGACGTAGGCGTTGGAGTCCAGCGCCTCGACGTCGACCTTGATCCCGACCTTGCCGAGCTGGGCCTGGAGGTTCTGCGCCTCGTCCACCGCGGTGGAGTAGAGACCCTGGGAGGTCATCAGCTTCAGCGTGAACCCGTTCGGCTTGCCCGCCTTGGCCAGGTAGTCCTTCGCCTTGTCGAGGTCCTGCTCGGGGCACGGTTGCGCCTCCGGGTCGGAGCGGTACTCCGGCGAGGTGATCGGCCCGCTCGGCTTACCCGATCCCAGAGCCGCGGAGTCGATCACGTCCTGGCGGGAGATGGCGCACTGGATCGCGAGCCGGGCGTTGGGGTCCGACAGCGTCGGTGAGGTCGCCCGCAGCTGCAGCACGTGGTAGGACAGCGAGTCGACCGTCATGCTCGTGGTCTCGGCCGAGGTCGCCGTCTTCGCGGTCACCGGGTTGTCGAAGATCGCCACGTCCACCGAGCCGGTCTTCAGCGAGGACACCATCGACTGCTCGTCGGGGATGATGCGGAACTCGACCGTGGCCGCACCGGGTTCGCCGGCGAAGTAGTCGGCGTTGCGCGTGAGCGTGATCGACTCGTTCGGAGTGCGGCTCTTGAACTGGTACGGCCCCGACCCGACAGGCTTGGACTCCAGGCTCTTCGGGTCCACGTCGGAGGGCACGATCGCGGTGTTCACCCCGGTGAGTCCGGACACGAAGGAGGCGTCGGGCTGCTTCAGGGTCACCACGACCGTCTGCGGGTCAGGTGCCTCGATGCCGGCCACCGAGGCGAAGTACGACGCCGAGCTCGCGCTCGAGGCAGGGTCGATGATCTTCTCGTAGGTGTACTTCACATCGGCGGAGTCGAGGTCGGAGCCGTCCCCGAAGGTGACGCCGTCCTGGATGGTGAAGGTGTAGGTCTTCCCGTCCTCCGAGATCTCTGGCAGTTCCGCGAGCCCGGCCTCCGGGACACCGTCGGCGTCGGTGTTGATCAGGGGGCTGTAGATCTGCGACAGGACCTGGATCGACTGGGTCGAGGTCGCGGTCCAGGGGACCATCTGTGCCGGGTCGGCTGAGATCCCGAAGACGAGGGTGCCGTTGGCGTCAGCGCTCTCGTCGCCGCCGCTGCCGCAGCCGGCGAGGCCGGCTGCGAGCAAGCTGGCCGCGAGGGCGGTGGCGACCGTTGCGTGGGTGCGTTGTCCGTGTCGTCGCTGCGTGCTCACGGATCCTCCTAGGGTGGGGCCACGAGGTCGGGCTCTTGCCTGCAGTGGCGTGTGCCCGCGGATCTGACGACCGTATGACAAAATCTTTCCGCCGTGAACCACTCATGGTCAATTATTGACAACTTGTGGTGGTCGAGCCGAACGAGGAGACGATGAGCGAAGACATCCTGGTGCGCCTGCGGCGGGCCCTGCCCGGGCTGCGGCCGAGCGAGCGTCGTCTGGCGGAGGCGGCGCTGGCGGATCCGGGCGCGATCGCCGCGCTGACCATCACCGAGCTCGCGAGTCGGCACGAATCCTCGACCGCCACCGTCACCAGGCTGTGTCGCAGCCTTGGCTTCACCGGCTACTCGGCGTTCAGGCTGGCACTGGCTCGGGCCGGCGCGAACGAGGCCGGCCGCCGGATCGAGTTCGGCGTCTCCGAAGGGGACATCGACCCGGCCGACACGACCCGGGACGTCGTACGCAAGCTCGCCTATCAGGAGGCGCGTGCGATCGAGGAGACCGCTGACCGGCTCGACATCGACGAGCTCGACCGGGTCGTCGCGGCGATCACGAGCGCCTCGGTACTCGACGCCTATGGATCGGCCTCCAGCGGCCTGGCGGCGCAGGACCTCCAGCAGAAGCTGCGTCGTATCGGCTACCAGGTCAACGCCTGGGCCGATGCCCACCTCGCCCTCACCAGCGCCGCGGTGCTCCCTGCCGATGCCGTGGCCATCGCGTTCTCCCACTCCGGGGAGACCGAGGAGGCGATCTCCGCCCTGCGCACCGCCGCCGCCCGGGGCGCCTTCACCGTCGCCGTCACCAACTTCCCCGACTCCCCGTTGGCCGAGCTCGCCGATGCCACGCTCGCCACCGTCTCCCGCGAGACCCGGTTCCGCTACGGCGCGATGTCCAGCCGGATGGCCCAGCTCGTGATCGTCGACGCGATCTTCCTCGGCGTCGCCCGGGAGAATCCGGACGATGTCACGGCCGCGCTCGAGGCGACGCTGGACGCGGTCTCCGTCCGGCGCATCCACCCACCCAGAGGCTGAGCCTCCGTATCAGGCACCGCCGAGGTGCAGGGAGGCGTACGTCTCCTTGACGAAGCGGAGATGGCTCCAGGTCTCGGCCTCGCGGACGCCGGTGAGCCCGCGGATGTGGTCGAGGACGCCGACGAGGTCGCCGGAGGTGGCGGTGCTGACCGTGAGCAGGGCGTCGTAGCGACCGAGGGTCCGGGCCACGAAGGTCACCGACGGGAGCTCGGCGAGCTGCGCGGCGATCGGCCGGTGGGCGGCGCCGTCGAGACGGAGGCCCACCCCGGTGGCCGTACGCCGCTCCTGACCCGAGTGGCGCACGACGGCGCCCACCCGGACGATGTTCCCGTGGAGCAGGCGCACCACCCGGCGACGCGTGCCGGCGGGGGAGAGGCCGACGCTCGCGGCCAGGTCCACGTAGGAGGCGCGGCCGTTCGCCTGCAGCGCGCGAAGCAGGGCGTAGTCGGTCTCGTCGAGCGAGCCGGCCGCCGGGGCCGGACCGACCGGGGCGGCGACGTCGCGGATCACCTCGGTGTAGAGCAGGGTCTCGGTGGTGACGATGCCGTCGATCGTCCGCACCTCGGCGAGGGCGTCGTCGATCCGGCCGATGTCCTTCGCCCGCAGCTCCAGCACCAGGGCGTGGTGGCCGCTGGTCATCGAGACCAAGGTGGTGTCCTCGCGCGCCGCGGCCGCCTGTGCGACGTGGGTCGCGGAGCCGTTCACGGTGACCGAGACGTGGGCGAGCACGTCATGGCCGAGGACGGCCGGGTGGACGACGCCCCGGACGTCGATGTGACCCTCGTTCAGCAGCCGCTGGACCCGGGTGGCCGCCGCTGACCGGGACAGGCCGACCTGGGCGGCGATCTCGCGGTGGGTGAGACGACCGTCCTTCTCGAGCAGGAGGAGGATCGCCTCATCGGTCCGGTCGGGGATGCCGGGGACATCCGGGGAAAATTGGTTCGACATTTTTTGAGCGCGTCTCCAAGGTCGGATCGATCCTCCTGAACCGGGATCTGGTGCGATTATGACGGATCGTCCGCGCCTAGCCGTCATATCGACAGCTATTACGGTCAGGTTAAGAACGAAACGATTGCCGCGGTGCTCGGGATGCTCTTAGAGTGACGCAGATCTCGGCCGACCCACAGACCCAGGAGGCCCGGTGCCCACGATCACCGCCCCATCAGCCACGCTGACCGAGTCGCAGGTCCACGAGGCCGCCGACCGGCTCGTCGCGGCCTTCGCCGCGACCGACACCGCGGCCTACTTCGCGTGCTTCGCCGCCGAGGCCAGCTTCGTCTTCCACACCGAGCCGCGTCGGCTCGATGACCGCGCCGCCTACCAGCGACTCTGGGCCGCGTGGGTCGCCGAGGGCTGGCGGGTCGAGTCCTGCCGGAGCAGTGCCCGTCTCGTCCAGATCCACGGCGATACCGCGGTCTTCAGCCACGACGTCCTCACCACGACCTCGACGGGCGGCCCCGCCGAGACCACCCGGGAGCGCGAGACGATCGTCTTCCGGCTCATCGGCGGCGACCTCCTCGCCGTGCACGAGCACCTCTCCGCCCGCCCGAGCGAGGTGGCCGGATGAGCACGCAGCCGCAGCCGCCGAAGGTCACCGAGGTCGAGCAGCACGGCGTCGAGCCGATCCCCGACCCCGAGCGCAGCGCCCGGCCGCTCGACCTGTTCCGGCTCACCTTCGGTGGCGCCAACACGATCGCCACCGTGGTGCTCGGCAGCTTCCCGATCCTGTTCGGGCTCTCCTTCGCGCACGGCCTGATGGCCACATTGCTCGGGCTGCTCCTCGGTGCCGTCGTCCTCGCCCCGATGGCCCTGTTCGGCCCGCGCAACGGCACCAGCAACTCGGTCAGCTCCTCGGCCCACCTCGGCGTCCACGGCCGGATCGTCGGCTCGTTCCTCTCCCTGCTCACCGCGCTCGCGTTCTTCTCGATCTCGGTGTGGAGCTCGGGCGACGTGCTCGTCGGCGGCGCCAACCGCGCGGTCGGGCTGCCGGAGAACGACCTGACCCTGGCGCTGGCGTACGGCCTGTTCGCCGTGCTCGTCCTGGTCGTGTGCATCTACGGTTTCCGGTTCATGCTGCTGGTCAACAAGATCGCCGTGATCGCTGCGACCGTGCTCTTCCTGCTCGGTATCGTCGCCTTCGCCGGCGACTTCGACCCCGGCTACGCCGGTGCGTTCGGCTCCGGTTCGGAGGCGTTCGGCGAGCCCGGCTTCTGGGCGGCGTTCGTCGGCTCCGCGCTGATCGTGATGTCCAACCCGGTCAGCTTCGGCGCGTTCCTGGGCGACTGGGCCCGCTACATCCCCCGCGAGACCCCGGGCCGCTCCTCGATGGCCGCCGCCTTCCTGGCACAGATCGCCACCCTCGTACCGTTCTGTTTCGGCCTGGTCACCATGACGATCATCGCCACCCGCGAGCCCGAGATCTTCGCCTCCGGCGCGTACGCCTCCGGCCTGCTCGCGATCGCGCCGGGCTGGTACTTCGTCCCGGTCGCCCTGATCGCCCTGATCGGTGGCATGTCGACCGGCACCACCGCGCTCTACGGCACCGGCCTCGACTTCTCCAGCGTCTTCCCGCGCTTCAACCGCGTCCAGTCAACGGTGTTGATCGGAATCTTCGCGATCGGGGTCATCTTCATCGGCCGCTTCGTCTTCGACGTGGTCTCCAGCATCTCCACCTTCGCCGTCCTCATCGTCAGCTGCACCGTCCCCTGGATGATGGTGATGATGGTCGGCTGGTACGTCCGGCGGGGCTGGTACGACTCCGATGCTCTCCAGGTCTTCAATCGCCGCCAGCGCGGTGGCCGCTACTGGTTCGCCCACGGCTGGAACTGGCGCGGCCTGGCGGCCTGGCTGGTCGCGGCCGCCGTCGCGCTCACCTTCGTGAACCTGCCCGGCCAGTTCGTCGGTCCGGCCGCCTCGCTGATCCCCGGCGGGGTCGACATCTCGATCCCGCTCGGGATGGGCCTGGCCGCGCTGCTCTACCTGGGACTGCTCTTCGCCTTCCCCGAGCCGCGCGACGCCTACGGGCCCGACGGCGCCCGCCTGGTCCCGACCGGACCGGCCGCGAACACCCCCGTCACCTCGGTAGAGGGGCCTGCGCCCGCTGCCGTCGTCGGCTGATCCACCTCCGCTACACCGCACCACGCAAGGAGAACCACCCATGCCCGTCGGGCCCCTCGACGCCTCCAAGAACCCCCGCTACGCCGGCTTCGCGACGTTCGCGCGGCTGCCCCGCCTCGACCAGGTGGAGCACGCCGACATCGCGGTCGTCGGGGTCCCGTTCGACACCGGCGTCTCCTACCGGCCGGGTGCCCGCTTCGGCCCCTCGCACGTGCGGGAGTCGTCGCGTCTCCTGCGTCCCTACAACCCGGCGTTGGACGTCTCGCCGTTCGCCTCTGCCCAGGTGGTCGACGCGGGCGACATCGCGGCCAACCCGTTCCACATCAACGAGGCGCTCGACACCGTCCAGGCCTCCGCGCTCGAGCTCACCGGGGGCGGGACCCGGCTGGTGACGATCGGTGGCGACCACACGATCGCGCTGCCGCTGCTGCGGGCCGCCGCCGAGCGCCACGGCCCGGTCGCGCTGGTGCACTTCGACGCCCACCTGGACACTTGGGACACCTACTTCGGTGCCGAGTACACCCACGGCACCCCGTTCCGGCGGGCGGTGGAGGAGGGCATCCTCGACACCGAGGCGCTGTGCCACGTCGGCACCCGCGGACCTCTCTACGGCAAGAAGGACCTCGAGGACGACCGTCGCTTCGGCTTCGGGATCGTCACCTCCTCCGACGTCTTCCGCCAGGGCGTCGACGAGGTGGTCGAGAAGATCCGGAAGCGGGTCGGCAACCGGCCCGTCTATGTCTCGGTCGACATCGACGTCCTCGACCCCGCCCACGCCCCCGGCACCGGCACCCCCGAGGCCGGCGGGCTCACCTCGCGTGAGCTGCTGGAGATCCTGCGCGGCTTCGTCGGTCTGAACCTGATCGGCGCGGACGTGGTCGAGGTCGCCCCGGCGTACGACCATGCCGAGCTGACCGGTGTCGCGGCATCGCATGTCGCCTACGACCTGATCTCCCTGCTCGCGATGCGCCACTCGGGTCAGGCCTGACGAGATGCCACGCCAGCCTCGCGACTGCGACGACGTGTGGCGAGGTGACTGGTGAGGGCGGTCACGGCGAGGACCCCGGCGATCACCGCCAGGGAGGCCAGCGTGGGGATCTCGGGCACCGCCTCCCACCGCTGGTGCGCCCAGTGCAGCCCGAGCTTGACCCCGATGAACGCGAGGATCACCGCAAGCCCGACGTCCAGGTGCACCAGCTTGTTCAGCGCGCCCTGAAGCACGAAGTAGAGCGCCCGCAGCCCGAGCAGCGCGAACGCGTTGGTGACGAACACCAGGAACGGGTCGCCGGTGATGCCGTACACGGCCGGCACCGAGTCGACCGCGAACACGACATCGGTGGTCAGCACGGCCAGCACGACGAGCGCGAACGGGGTGAGCGCCCGCCGCCCATCCACCCGGCCGAGCATCCGCGGACCCTGGTAGTCGGGCGTGACCGGGACGAAGCGGCGAGCCAGCCGTACGCTCCGCAACGCGTCGACGTCGACGTTCCCGCCGCCGGTCTCTTTCGCGACGACCTTCACCGCAGTGGCGATCAGGATCAGCCCGAAGACCAGGAACGTCCAGTCGAAGGCCGCGAGCGCAACCGCGCCGATCGCGATGAACACCGCCCGCAGGGCCAGCGCGCCGACGATGCCGAACAACAGCACGCGCTGCTGCAGCTCGAGCGGGACGGCGAACGCCGCCAGCAGCAGCATGAACACGAAGAGGTTGTCGACGCTGAGCGACTTCTCCACCAGGTAGCCGGTGATGTACTCCAGGCCGCGGGCGGAGCCGTAGCGCCACCAGACGAAGAGCCCGAACGCCAGTGGCAGCGCTATGTAGAAGGCCGACCAGCGCAGCGCCTCGCGCATCGACACCTCGTGCGGGCGTCGGGTGATCACGAAGTCGAGTGCCAGCAGGACCAGGAGGGCACCGACCGTGACCAGCCACAGGGTGGGCGTTGCGAGCGAGTCGATCGCCCCGGTGCTCACCTAGCGTCCTGATGCCGCCCGGTTTCGCTGTGGTCCGACTTGTGCGGGAACACCGGATGGTGGTGCTGGTAGGTCCGGGCGATGTCGTACACCACGAACGCGACCAGTGCGCCACCCCAGATCGCGAGGCCGACCCAGGCGAAGACCTCGCCGATCGTGATGGCCTGCGCCTCGGCCGAGGCCAGCAGCGGCGCGTGCTCGGGTCTGGTCGGTTCCGTGCCGTTCGCGTCGGCGTCGGGCGGTGGCTGGGAGTGCCACACACCGAGCACCGAACGATCCAACAGGGTCATAGACATCGCTGCACCTCCATCGACTGGTCCGATGAAGGTCTTCCTCAGCTGGCGCGCTCCACGGGCCGGGCGGGAAGCCGGGATGACGACACGTGGCTACGGAGGTACTCCCCTTCAAGGAAGATGATAACCCAGATCGCGCGCGTACCTCCTCGCCTCCTGGGTACCTACCAGGTGTACAGCGATGAGGAGGAACACATGTTCAAGAAACCAGGCTTGCTGGCCGCCTTCGGTATCGGCTACGTCCTCGGCGCTCGCGCTGGACGTGAGCGGTACGACGAGATGGTGGCCAAGGCACAGAAGCTGTGGCACGACCCGCGTGTCCAGGAGCAGGCGCACCGCGCTCGTATCGTGGCGGGGGAGAAGGCCGACGCGGCCCGGCAGACCGTCCAGGACAAGCTGCCTGGCGACTCCACGCCGTCGTCGGCACCCACCTCCCAGACGACGCCGAGCGCGCCGCGTCCCCGCGACACCACGGACCCGGTGACCGACATGTCGCGGGGGTGGGAGTCGTGACGGTTCATCATCAGACCGACGCGTCGATGGGCGAGCTGGTCTCGCGACTCTCCACGGAGGTCTCCGGCCTCATGCGAGGCGAGCTCGAGCTCGCCCGCCTCGAGCTGACCGAGAAGGCCAAGCACACCGGCAAGGGGGCCGGGGCGTTCGGCGCGGCCGGCCTGGTGGCTCTGTACGGTCTCGGGGTCCTGATCGCCGCGGCGATCCTCGCCCTGGCGCTGGTCATGGACGCCTGGCTCGCCGCGGTGCTGGTCGGAGTCGTGCTCCTGGCCATCGCCGGCGGCATCGCCGTGTTCGGGAAGAAGCAGGTCTCCGAGGGAGTCCCGATGAAGCCCGAGCGCGCCGCCGAGAACCTCCGCCGGGACGTGGAGGCCGTCAGGCACCACGGCCGACCCGAGGACAGCATCGCGAGGAGGACGTCATGACGCAGAACCACGCACCCCGGCCCGTCGCGGGCGGCCAGGACAGCATCGCCGCAGTAGAGGCCGAGCTGGACACCACCCGACACGAGATGGCCGACACCCTCGACGAGCTTGCCGCGCGGCTGGATGTGAAGACGCGCGGGAAGGAGAAGGTTCACGAGGTGAAGGAGCGTACGCAGGTGGCTGCCAGGTCTCGAGACGTACAGATTCGAGGCGGCATCGTCGCCGCGCTCGTGGTCGCGATGATCCTGATGCTGGCCAGGAGGAAGCGTCGGCTCAGCGCCGGATAGGCCGGGTCAGCCGGTCGAGAAAGGCCACGAGCAGCGCCTCGCGCATCGCGGCGGAGGCCAGGTCGAGCATCGCGTTGACCTCGGCCATCCGCCGCGGCAGCGCGAGATCTCCCTCCTCTGAGCCGGCGGCGCCGACCAGTCCGGCGGCGAGCAGCAGGCCGTCGAAGTCCTCCTCCGACAAGGAGGTCGGGTCGAGGTCGCCGATGAACGCGGCGACGGCGGGGTCGACGGTGACCGGTCCGGCCGCCACGGCGGCCGAAACCGCCTCGGCGAGGGCGGCGAGGAGCTCTGGTACGTGGGGGAGCGTCGCCGCGCTCACCGACAGGTGGATGGTGGCGGGGGAGCCGGCGTAGGACATCTGCGGCTGGACGTACCAGCCGCGCGCCGCCATCTCGTCGCAGACCGTGAACGGGTCACAGGTCTCGTCGGTGGTGAGCGCGATCAACGTGGAGTCGGGGGTGCTCACCACGGCGAGCTGGGGGATCTCGCCGACGCCGGCGCGGATCCGGTCGACCGCCTCGAAGACGTCGCGGGCGAGCTTCTCGTAGCCCTCGTCGCCCAGCGAGCGCATCACGGCCCAGGCACCGGCCAGCGGCCCACCCGACTTCGTCGACTGCATCGTGGAGTTGAGCATGGTGTAGCCCGGCCACGCGGCCGAGGCGAAGAACTGTGGCCGCCTCAGGTCCGGGGTGCGGTGCAGCAGCACCGAGGTGCCCTTGGGGGCGTAGGCGTACTTGTGCAGGTCGACGGAGATCGAGGTGACGCCCTCGACCGCGAACGTCCAGGCCGGTACGTCCCGCCCCAGCCGCGTCGCGTAGGGCAGCACCCAGCCACCGATGCACGCGTCGACGTGGCAGCGGATCCCGCGCTCGGCCGCGGCTGCCGCGATCGCGGTGACCGGGTCGACGACCCCGTGCGCATAGGAGGGTGCCGAGGCGACGACCAGCACCGTGCGCTCGTCCATCGCTGCGGCCATCGCGGCCGGATCCGCCCGGAAGTCGGGCCCGACGGGCACCAGCACCGGCTCGACCCCGAAGTAGTGCGCGGCCTTGTGGAACGCGGCGTGCGCGGTCGTCGGCAGCACCATCCGGGGGTGCTCGATCCCAGGATGGGCGTCGCGCGCGGTCTGCACCGCGAGCAGCACCGACTCGGTGCCACCGGAGGTGACGGTGCCGACCACGGACTCGGGCGCGTCGAGGAGGTCGGCGGCCGTGCCGACCACCTCGGTCTCCATCCGGAGCAGGCTCGGGAACGCGGTCGGGTCCAGGCCGTTCGAACCGGCGTAGGCGGCGACCGCCTCGCGGCCGATCCGGTCGATGTCGGGCAGGCCGGAGTCGTAGACGTAGGCGAGGGTGCGGCCGCCGTGCACCGGCAGGTCGGCGGTCTGCAGCTCGCGGAGCTGGGTCAGGGCGTCGGTCATACGGTCACGGTCCCATCTACGTCGTCGGCGGTGAGCGAGTAGCCCCGTAGCCACAGCAGGCTGAGCAGAGCCAGGCAGGCCGGCAGCACCGAGAAACCGAGCGTGATCGCGGTCAGTGCCGAGTCGGGCTGGGCGACCTCGGTGCCGGTCGAGGACCGGTAGCCGCCGAGTGCCAGCACCGCTGCGTAGACGCCGGGACCGAGCGCCAGCCCGAGGGTCTCCCCGGCGGTCCAGACGCCCGTGTACACCCCGATCCGGCTCGAGCCGCTACGCCGCGCGTCGACGGCGGCGGCGTCGGGAAGCATCGCCATCGGGAAGACCTGGCACCCGGCGTACCCGACCCCCACCAGCACCACCGCGGCATAGACCAGCGCCACCGGTGCGGTCTGGGCGGTGGCGGCGAGGAGCGCGCCGACGGCGAGGACGACCGAGGCGGTGACGTACCCGTTCTTCTTGCCGATCCTGGCGCCGAGCGCGGCCCACGCGGGGGTGAGCAGCAGTGCGGGGCCGACGAAGCAGACGAACAGGATCGTCGCCGCGCCGTCGCGGCCGATCACGTCGCCGGCGAGGTAGTCGACCCCGGCCAGCATCGCCCCGAAGGCGACCGCCTGGATCACGAACGTGATCAGCAGCCGGCGGAAGTCGGGTGCCGCGGCCACGATCCGGAGCTGGTCGCGCAGCGTGCCGGCCCCGGGCTGGACGGTGTGGACCGGCGCCCGGCGGGTCCCGACGTACGTACTGAGGACCCCGATCAGGATGAGCACCGCCATCACCACGCCCATCAGGCGGTAGCCGTCGCGGCCACCGACCGCGTCGCGGATCATCGGCGCGGTCGCACCGGCGAGCAGGATGGTGAGCGCCAGGATCGCGACCCGCCAGGTCATCAGCCGGGTGCGTTCGTCGTAGGACTCGGTCAGCTCGGCGGGCATGGCGACGTAGGGCACCTGGAAGAAGGCGTACGCCGTCGCGCACCCCAGGAACACGACCAGCACCCAGCCCGCCTCGAGCCCGGTCGCCATCGACGGCGCCGCGAACAGCAGCGCGAACGTCACCGCCAGCGCGATCCCCGCCCGGCGCAGCCACGGCCGCCGCGGCCCCCGCGGGTCCACCGTCCGATCGCTGATCCGGCCGGCGATCGGGTTCAGCACGACATCCCACGCCTTCGGCGCGAACACGATGAACCCGGCCGCCAGGGCGGCGATACCCAGGCTGTCGGTGAGGTAGGGGAGCAGCATCAGCCCCGGGATCGTGCCGAACGTGCCGGTCGCCACGGAGCCGGAGCCGTAGCCGAGGCGTACGCCGAGCGGGAGGGTCGGGCTGGCTCGCATGCCCGACATAGTGCCGTGGGTGAGCCCTCGGCGTCCGGATTTCGCTTCATCCCCTCGCGGGCTCGGCAACTTCGTCGAGGGAGAGCAGGTCCATGCGCGCCAGCGGGACCGGCCGCACCTCGCGCGGTCCGCCGAGCACGTGTCCGTCCTCGCAGGTCAGCTCGAGGTGCACCTCGGCCCCGCAGTCGCGGTGCTCGAGGGCGAGGGCCGAACCGTGCCCCTCGGCGAGATAACGGTCGCCCCACGCCATCAGGGCGACCAGAGCGGGGTAGAGATCGAGGCCCTTCTGGGTCAGGCGGTACTCGTGGCGCTGGCGCTGACCCTCGGCGTGGTAGGGCACCCGGGTGAGCACGCCCTGCGCGACGAGGGTGTTGAGCCGGTCGGTGAGCACCGCTCGAGGGACGTCGAGGTTCTTCTGGAGGTCGGCGAAGCGGCGTACGCCGAGGAATGCCTCTCGGAGCACGAGCAGGCTCCACTTCTCGCCGACCACCGCCAGGGTTCCGGCGACCGAGCATCTGGTGCGGTCGATCTCATCTGCAAGCACGGGTCAAGACTACGTGTGCTGAATTCGTTTGACGAACTCAGCTTGTCGTAGCAAAGTTCGAATCATGAACTCAGCCAAGCCTGTCGAGCTCGGCACGGTCGTCATGAGGCCGGTGCGGGCCGATGACATCGCTGCCTTCGAGCGTTTGTGGGGCCGCCTGTCCCAAGAGACGATCTACCGCCGCTTCCACTCGCCGCTGCGCTGCCTTTCGCTCAAGCTGCGGCGGTATCTCGTCGAGGTGGACCATGGCGACCGCGAGGCCTTGGTCGCGGTCGTCGGGGGAGAAGTGATCGCGGTGGCTCGCTATGACCGGAGTGCCGACGACTCGGGCGCGGCCGAGGTCGCGGTGCTGGTCGAGGACGCCTGGCAGGGACGGGGGATCGGGGTGCGGATGCTGCGCGAGATCGGCGGCCTGGCCGGCCGCCGCGGGATCCACGTCCTCACCGGTGACGTGCAGGCCGAGAATCGCCAGATGGTGCACATCGCCCGGTCACTGCTCGGTCCCGAGGCGGTGCGCTCCTGCGGGCCGGTGGTGGAGGTACGCGGGCGTCTCCCGATCGAGCAGCTCGCGACCGTCTTGATCGCCTCCTGATCGCGTCCTGGCGATGCCGGCAAAGGATCCCTGGCCCGCGGAGTAGGTTGGCGCCATGCCGCTCGAGACTGGTGCCGTCGCGCCCGACTTCACGCTCCCCGCCCAGGACGGTACATCCGTCACCCTCTCCTCCCTGACCGAGAAGGGCCCGGTGGTGCTCTTCTTCTACCCGGCCGCCGAGACGGCCGTGTGCACCAAGGAGGCCTGCCACTTCCGCGACCTCGCCGGCGAGTTCGAGGCGATCGGCGCCCACCGGCTCGGGATCAGCAAGGACAGCGTGGAGAAGCAGGCCGGGTTCGCCGCCAACCACGACCTCGACTATCCCGTGCTCTCCGACCCCACCGGCTCGGTGGCCAAGCTCTACGGCGTGAAGCCCAGCATTCTCGGCAAGCTCGGGCCGCTGCAGCGTACGACCTTCGCCATCGGCACCGACGGCCGGATCAAGGCCGTCGTCGAGGGGATGCTCAAGGCCGAGATCCACGCCGACGAGGCCCTCGCCGCGCTGAAGAACTGACGCCGGCCGGACGACAGGGGAGTCCCGAGGTCATCACGTGACCTCGGGACTCCCCGGTTGCTCTCTGCCAGGTCTCAGACGAGCTCGTACGCCGGGTCGCGGTGCAGCCTCGCGTCGATGCCGAGCTCCTCGTCCTCGGGGGAGATCCGCAGTCCCATCGTCACCTTGAGGACGTAGGCGAGGAGCGCGGAGACGAGGAACGAGTAGGCCAGCACCGCACCGGCGGCCAAGGCCTGCTTGCCGAGCTGGCCGACACCGCCGCCGTAGAGGAGACCCTCGACGGCGTTCACCGACTCGGCCGATCCCACCAGGCCGATCATCAGCGTGCCGATCAGGCCGCCGACGAGGTGGACGCCGACCACGTCGAGCGAGTCGTCGTACCCGAGCTTCTCCTTCAGGCCGACGGCCAGCGGGCACACGACGCCCGCGACGAGGCCGACGAGGATCGCACCGACCGGGGTGACCGCGCCGCATGCGGGTGTGATGGCGACCAGGCCGGCGATGGCGCCCGAGGCCGCGCCGATGCCGGAGACGTGGCCGTCCTTGAGCTTCTCCACGGCCAGCCAGGCGAGGGTGGCGGCGCAGGTGGCGAGGAACGTGGTGACCATGGCGAACGCGGCACCGCCGTCGGCGGTGAGCCAGGAACCGCCGTTGAAGGCGTACCAGCCGGCCCACAGCAGGCCTGCTCCCAGCAGCGTCAGCGGTACGTTGTGCGGCTTGGGGCCGGTGCCGAACGTCTTCGACTTGCCCAGCACCAGCGCGAGCGCGAGCGCCGCCGCCCCGGCGTTGATGTGGACCGCGGTGCCACCGGCGAAGTCGATCGCGCCGAGCCTGTTGGCGATCCAGCCGCCGGACTCAGACACGACCCCGTCGAAGGAGAACACCCAGTGGGCGACCGGGAAGTAGACCACCGCGGCCCAGACGCCGGCGAACACCATCCACGCGGAGAACTTCATCCGATCCGCCGCCGCACCGGAGATCAGCGCGACCGTGATGCAGGCGAAGAGCGCCTGGAAGAGCGAGAAGATGAGCGTGGTCACGCCGTCGTACGACGTCGTGGCCTCGAGCAGCCCGGAGCTGCCGAAGAAGTCGAAGGGGTTGCCCAGGACGCCTCCGATGGAGTCACCGAACACGACCGAGAAGCCGAACAGGAACCACAGCAGGCCCACGACCGCGACCGCGCCGTAGGTCATCATCATCATGTTGACCGAGCTCTTGACCGAGACCATGCCTCCGTAGAAGAGGGCCAGCCCCGGGATCATCATCGTCAAGCCGATGATGCAGCAGAGCATCAGGGCCGTCGTCCCTGTATCCATTCGAACTCCTTGCCGTTGGAGCGCGCGCGACTCTCACGCCGTTCACGATGAATAAACGGCGTTTCAGTTGCGTCAACGGTGCGGAGTTGTTTCAGGTCTGTGAATTCGGCCAGCGGCGCCGGCCGGATCCGGGCCCTCGCTACGTTTCGCGAGCGAGCTCGACCGACGCCATCGCGGCGACATCGAGGCGATAGACGCGGCTGAAGCCCTCGCCGTCGAGGCGGGCCAGGGTCTTGTCCATGTCGACCCGCTGGTCGCGGATGGCCTGCTCGGGGACGACTCGTCCCTTCCGTGACGCGTTGCGCGCCAGACAGTCCGCGAGCGGGACGTCGAGGGCGACCGCGACCGTCTCGACCCCGACCTTCTCGGCCAGGTCGAGGTTGCGACGCCTGGCGCTCTGATGGACGTTGGTCGCGTCGATGACCGCGATCCTGCCGGCCTCGAGGCGCGCGCGAGCGATGTAGCGGACGAGGTCGAAGGCCTGCGGAGTGACCGACTGATCCTCTTCGGAGTCGGCGATGAGGGCGCGGCAGCGGTCGCTGGAGACGACCTCGTACGGGCCGAAGATGCGCTCGGCGAAGGTCGACTTCCCCGAGCCCGACGGGCCGACGAGGAGGACCAGGCTGGGGGCGCCGATCGTGAGGGTGCCACCGGCGGGTACGTCGATCACGCGCCAACCGTACTGGGCGCATCGCCGAAACCGCGTACGGGTCGCTCCCAGCTCCTCTACGGTTGCGGGGTTCGAATCACGAGGAGGACGCGTTGGATTACACGCCGGTTCAGATCGGTACGTCGACCATCCTGATCGAGTCGTCGGACGACGGACCCGGCGCGGGCGTCGACTGGCTCGGCGACGAGTTCGGCACCACCGAGACCAGCAGCCGGCTCGAGGACGCCTACGGATCGCTCAAGCGGGTGCTCCAGGACGTCTCGGCGGATCTCGGCAGCGCGCTCGCGGCCTCCCCGGACGGGCCGAGCTCGGTCGCGCTGGAGCTCGCGTTCTCGTTCACCGGCAGCGCCGGCGTGTGGGTCATCAAGGCACAGGGTCAGGGCTCGGTGAAAGCCACGTTGACCTGGGACTTCGACCGGTCCTGATGGGCGTCGGCGAGCTGCTCGCGCAGGCGACCTGCGCCGTCCTTGAGAGCAGGGACGGACGTACGATCGGCACGGCCTGGCTGGGCACCGACGAGGGCCACCTCCTGACCGCGGGCCATGTGGTCACGCCCCTCGCCTCGCAGGGTGAGGTGTGGGTGAGGTTCCCCGATGCCGAGACCGATGAGCGCGCGACCTTCGTGATCCAGCCGGTCCACGACAAGCCCGCCGCGCAGGACTTCGCGGTGCTGCGGCTCGACCGCCCGAACGGTCGGCGGCCGCTGCCGTTCACCCTGGTGACCCAGGCGGACGGACTGGTGCGCGCGCGTGGCTACGGCGACAACCTCCGTAGCGCGCAGAGCGGCGGAACCGGTGTTCTGACGCCTGCCGGGAACTACCTGCGCACCAGCAGCTCCTGGGCCTACTACTTCCAGTACGAGACGACGACGCTGGCGGTGAAGGGGTTCAGCGGCGCCGCGGTCTACAGCGATCTCGCCGGTGCGGTGATCGGCATCCAGGTCGAGGCCGAGGGCGGCCGGCAGGCGTTCGCGATGCCGCTGGCCAGGATCGTCGACTACTGGGAGGACCTCGTCGGCGCGGCGGTGAGGCCGACCCGCGGTCGCTGTGTCCTGCTGCAGCCGAGCACTACCACCGAGGCCCAGCGAGACATCGTCCGTGAGCGGATCCTGCGGCCGGTGCTGGAGCAGCTGAACCTCGCCCTCTACGTCTCGGAGCCGTCCGGGATGCGGGGCGAGGACCTCAAGCAGCTCGAGCTCGCCGATGTCGTGATCGCGGACATCACCGACGCCGACCCCTCGGTCGTCTACGAGCTCACCGTCGCCCAGGGCCTCGGCACCCCGGACGTCGTGATCAGGGACCGGAGCACGGACTCGCCGGCGGGCCGGATCTTCGACGTCCTCGACCTGGATCTCGACGACATCGAGGCGTCCAGACGCACCGTCGAGCAGCGGCTGCTCTCGGTGAGGTCGATCTTCGAGGCGCTGGGGGAGAACCCGACGACCAACCCGGTGACGACGTTCTTCAAGGCACCGCTGACCCAGATCTCGGTGGCCAACGCCCTGGCCGCGGGCTACGCCAGGAACTTCGTGCTCCCCGTCGCCAACGCGCTGCTGGAGATCTCCACCGGACGGGGTCCGGGCAGCGTGACCGTCGACGGTGTCGAGCTGCCCGTCGAGCGGCTCCGAGACGTGACCGTGACGGTCGTGGTGCCGAAGCGACTGGAGTGGTGCAATGACGACTTCATCGATCTCGCGCTCGCCCAGACCGGCCTGGTCGTCTCCGCGACCGTCTCCCACCCCGACTTCTCCCGGCCCAGGGCGATGAAGTGCCTCCCGCTGGTCGAGGGCGAACCGGTGCGCCTTCTCGACGTCTTCCCGACCACTCTGTCCACCGTCGCCGAGTCCATCGACGAGCGCTTCGACGTCGATCCGCACCGGCGTACGAGCGACCACTGGAGGGCGCTGGAGCAGAAGGAGATCGACCGCTTCCAGAGCAAGCTCATCAAGCGCATCCGCTCCGCCGGCGACCGTCGCGTCGGCCCCCGGTTCCTCCGCGACGTCATCCGCGTCTCCACGGCCGCCGCGGTGTTTCCCGACCTGAATGACTAGCGCCTCAGAGGCGGGTCAGAGTCTGAAGACGACCTTCACCATGCCATCGGCCTTCTCCTGGAAGGACTTGTAGGTCTCGGGAGCCTCGCTGAGGGGGAGGTGGTGGGTGGCGAAGGATTCGACACCGAGCGGGTCGTCGTCGTCCTCGAGGAACGGCATCAGGTCCTCCGTCCAGGCGCGTACGTTGGCCTGGCCCATGCGAATGCCGACCTGCTTGTCGAAGAGCTGCATCATCGGGAACGGGTCGAGCGCACCGCCGTAGACCCCGGCGATCGAGACGTTGCCCCCGCGGCGTACGGCGTCGAAGGCGGTATGGAGTGCGGCCATCCGGTCGACCCCGGCGGTCTGCATCACCACGCGTCCGGCGGCTCCGGGCATCCGGGACACCAGCTTGGTCATCCCCTCGATGATCGGAGAGCCGTGGGCCTCCATGCCCACGGCGTCGATCACGGCGTCCGCCCCGCGTCCTTCGGTCAGGTCACGCACCTGCTCGGCGATCTCGCCGGACTCGAGCGTGATCGTCTCGGCGCCACGCTGCCGCACCCGGGCGAGGCGCTCGGGGACACGGTCCACGCTGATGACCCGGTGGTCGGCGGCGATCGCGAAGCGGCTCACCATGTCGCCGATGGGACCGGCTCCTAGAACCAGCACGGTGCTCTCCGGGTCGGGGTCGGCGTACTGCAGTGCCTGCCACGCCGTCGGCAGGACGTCGGAGAGGAACAGGAAGCGGTCTTCGGGCGGGCCGTGCGGGACCTTGATGGGCAGCTGGTTGCCGAAGGGCACGCGCAGATACTGCGCCTGACCACCGGGGACCTGGCCGTAGAGCGAGCTGTAGCCGAAGAGGCTGGCGCCGGTGCCCTGGTCACGGTTCTGGGTGGACTCGCACTGCGAGTGCAGGCCGCGCCGGCACATCCAGCAGGTGCCGCAGCTGATGTTGAAGGGCACCACGACGCGATCACCGACGCTCACGTCGTGGACGCCGGGTCCTGCCTCCGCCACGATCCCCATCGGTTCGTGCCCGACGACGTCTCCGGGTGTCATGAAGCCCGTGAGCACCTCGTAGAGGTGCAGGTCGGAACCGCACAGCCCGGTCGAGGTGATCTCGACGATGATGTCGTCGTCCTCGACGATGTGTGGGTCCGGGACCTCCTCCACCTGAACGTCGCGCCTGCCTTGCCAGGTGACTGCCTTCATGTGTGCCTCCTTCGGATCGGGTCACCCCTGCGGTACCCGGATCCGGCGTTTCGAGCCAGGGGAGCGGGCAGTGCTGAACCAGGTCGTGGTGGGTACCGGTGGGATTCACGTGGCAGATCAGCCTCAGGGAGGGCGTGGACAACATGAAGGTGGTCGTCCTAGGCGCGTCGGGGAACATCGGCAGCGCCGCGATCCGGGCGCTGACCGCGGACGGCGCTGCGAGGGTCGTCGGCGTCGCCCGCCGAGCTCCGAGCGGCCCGTCGGCCAGTGAGCTCGCCTCCGTCGAATGGCGTCAGGCGGATGTGTCGACGGCCAACCTGGAACCGGTCGTGGAGGGCGCCGACGTGGTCGTCCACCTCGCCTGGAAGTTCCAGCCCACGCACCGGCCCGAAGAGACGTGGGCGATCAACGCGGTCGGTACGCGCCGGGTCCTCGAAGCCGTGGCACGGGCCGGTGTCCCGGCCCTGGTGTGCGCCTCCTCGGTAGCCGCGTACTCGCCGGTGCATCACGACGACCCGGTCGACGAGACCTGGGAGACCAATGGCGCGTCGGCTGCCGCGTACTGCCGGGAGAAGGCGTACGTCGAACGGGCTCTGGACACCTTCGCCTACACCCATCCCGAGGTCCGGCTGGTCAGGGTTCGGCCCGCGTTCGTGTTCCAGCGCTCGGCGGCCAGCGAGCAGCGGCGCATCTTCGGCGGCCCGCTGGCCAGGCCGGCGCTCCTGGACCGTCGGCGGATCCCGGTCGTGCCGGTGCCCGCAGGACTGCGGATGCAGGCCGTGCACGCAGGAGATGTCGGCCGTGCTCTCGCCACCGCGGCGACATCCGACGTGACAGGCGCGTTCAACCTGGCTGGCGCCGGTGTGATCGGCCGCGACGAGATCGGCGAGCTGCTCGGTGCCCGAACCCTCGAGATTCCGTCGGGCCCGCTGCGCAACGGCCTGGAGGCGGCCTGGCACGCCCGGCTGGCGCAGGTCCCGGGCAGTCTGCTGGACGCGGTCATGCAGCTGCCGCTGATGTCGACCGTCCGAGCCGAGTCGGAGCTCGACTGGCGACCGCGTCATTCGGGCATGGAGGCGCTCGAGGCGGTCATCTCCGGGATCCCGGAGGAGGCCGGCAGCCAGCTTCCGCCGCTACGTCCGTGACATCTGGGAGAAGGAGCATCGATGAACGACGAGAGACTGCACGCCTACCTGCAGCACCACTGGGCGGGTTCCAGCGCCGGGACGGCCATGTTCCAGCGCGTCGGACGCTCGCACTCCGACCCCGACGTGGCCGCTCGGGTACGCCGGCTGGCGACCGAGATCAGGGAGGACCAGGTGTCGCTTCGACAGATCATCCTGGCGACCGGGGCCGCCCCGTCGCGCATCGCCGCCGCCACGGGTCGTGCCGTCGAGCTCGCCGGCCGGTTGAAGCCCAACGGGCGGGTCGTGCGGCGCTCGCCGCTCTCGGACCTGTTCGAGCTGGAGGCACTGCGCGACGCGGTGTTCGGCAAGCGGGCCGGGTGGCAGCTGCTGCGCGCCATCAGCGAGGAGGACGTACGTCTGGACCAGGAGGAGCTCGACGAGCTCATCCGTCGCGCCGACGACCAGCTCTCCCGGCTCGAGGACCTGCACCTGCGGGTGGCCCGAGCCGTGATCAGCGCATGACGCTGATGTCCAGGGGTACCTGGTGACATGACGTCACTGAGCTGCCTGATCCTGAACTGCACCCTCAAGCGTTCGCCGGACGAGTCCAGCTCCGCGCTGCTCGGTTCGCAGATCCTCTCGGCGCTCATGGACCACGACGTGAAGGGCGAGATGGTCCGGGTCGTCGACCACGACGTCCGCTTCGGGGTGAGTACCGACGAAGGTGATGGGGACGCCTGGCCGCAGCTGCGTGAGCGGATGCTGGCGGCCGATGCCCTGGTGATCGTCACCCCGATCTGGCTCGGCCAGCCCTCCTCGGTGTGCAAGATGGTGCTCGAGCGCCTCGACGCCGAGCTCGGAGAGACTGACGACGAGGGCCGGATGCTGACTTACGGCAAGGTCGCCGGGATCGGCGTGGTCGGCAACGAGGACGGCGCCCACCATGTCACCGCCGAACTCTGCCAGGCGCTCAGCGACGTCGGCTTCACCATTCCCGCCGGCGGGGCGACGTACTGGGTCGGCGAGGCCATGCAGGGCGTGGACTACAAGGACAAGAAGCCGACTCCGGAGGCGACTGCGGGCACGACCAAGACCCTGGCCCGCCACCTCGCCCACCTCGCGGGCCTGCTGGCCACCTCGCCCTATCCCGCCGAGTAGCGACCTCGCCGGGTCGGCTCACCTCCGGCCCGGCGCGTCCGACGGCGGGGCTGGGGGTGCCGACCCGGCGAGGTTGCTCAGCGGACCGAGCGAACCGCGTTCTCGATGAGGGCGAGGGTCTCGTGCGGGTGCGACTGGTGCGCCACGTGCGAGGACCGCACCCGCATGATCTTGGCATCGGCACGTTTCGCCATGAACTCCTGCGCGGCGGGCGGGATGGTCTTGTCGGCCGTTGCCAGGAGATACCAGGAGGGAACGGTCTTCCACGCGGGCTCCCCGGACGGTTCGGTGAACGCCGCCAGTGAGAACGGACGCTGGGAGGCCTGCATCACCGTGGTGGTGCTGCGGGGGAGGTCGCCGGCGAAGGCCTCGCGGAAGATATCTGCCTTCAGATAGAGATCGACACCGACCTCGCCGCCGGGCAGCGGGTAGGGACGGGCGTCGAGCGCGTCCTCGGTGACCAGGGTGCCAGGGAACTGCTGGACGAGCTGGGCGACCGGCTCGTGGACGTCGGGGACGAATGCCGCGACGTAGACGAGCGCCTTGACGTTCGGCAGGCCGGTCGCCGCGTTGCTGATGACGGCGCCGCCGTAGGAGTGCCCGACGAGGATGACGGGTCCCGGGATCGTCTCGAGGATGCTGCGCAGGTACGCCGCGTCGGAGGCGAGTCCACGCAGCGGGTTCGCCGGGGCGATGACCGGATAGCCGTCGTCGGTGAGTTCCTTGACCTCACGCTGCCACCCGGAGGCGTCGGCCCAGGCCCCGTGGACCATCACGATCGTGGGCTTGGTGCGTCCGGTCGCCGAGGCGCCGTTGCTTGTCGTCGCGAGCATCGAGCCCGTGAAGAGGAGGGCCACGAGTATCGCCACGAGGGCGCGACTGCGGCGGAGAGCGAGCTTCATTGTGGTGGTTCCTTTCGGTCTTCGAGAGTTCGGGCCCGACGCCTACAGCTCGATCGCCTTGGCCGCGCGCCGGATCAGGTCGGCGACCGCGTCGGGCCGGGCGACGTAGACGGAGTGGCTGGCGGCGACCGTCTCGACGGATGCTCCGGCCCGTGCGGCCATGCCCTCCTGGGCAGAGGGCGGGATCATCCGGTCCTCGGTGGCGACGACGTACCAGCTGGGTTTGGAACGCCATGCCGCTTCGGTGACGGCGGTGCTGAGCGCGGCACCGCCCCAGGGGGTCTGCGAGTCGGCCATGAACCGCGCCTGGCCGGCCGGGAGGTCGGCCGCGAACGCATCCTGGAAACGATCGCGATCGAGGACGAGCGACCCGTCCTTGCGGGGAACGATCGGCGGGGCGGGTGCGTTCGGGTCGGGCTCGGCGAGCATGGACGCGACGGACTCTCCCGCGTCGGGAGCGAACGCCGCGACGTAGACCAGACCGGCCACCTGCGGGTGGGTGCCCGCCTCCGTGATCACGACACCGCCGTACGAGTGGCCCACGAGCAGGACGAGCCCGTCCTGGGCCTCGATGACCTGGTGGATCTCGGTCACGTCCTCGGTGAGGGACCGGGTCGAGTGCTGGGTGATGGCGACGTCGAGGCCGTCGTTGGTGAGGATGTCGTGGATCGGCTGCCATCCGGATCCGTCCACGAATGCTCCGTGGACCAGGACGACGGTCGGGTTCTCGTTGTTCATCTGTTCTCCTTGAGGTCGGGATGGGTGAGTGGTCGTCGGACGGCGCGGCCGAGGATGGCCCGGTTGGCGCGACGGCTGAGGATGGAGCAGTTGGAGAGCCGGCTGAGGATCGAGCAGTTGCTCTGGTGGCTGAGGACGGAGCAGTTGCTCTGCGAGCTCAGCATCGACATCACAGAGATCCAGGATCCGATCGAGCCGATGGAGAGCACCGCGCCGATGGACCCCACCGAGGCGATCGAGCCGATGCTGCCGACGGACAGGATGGATCCCTTCGAGCAGATCGACAGGAACGAGTTCTCTGAGCGGTAGGACAGCATGACCAGGCCCCTCAGACCGTCGCGGAGACGGTGGCGGCCAGCGGCTGCGGTGGAGCCACACGTGGCACGGTGACCGCGAAGAGCAGCAGGCCGGCGGCGGTGAGCACCAGACCGGCCCAGGCGGTCGAGAGAGCACCCCACCCGGCGTCGAGGACGAGGGCGCCGCCGATCGCGCCGAGCGCATTGGCGAGGTTGAGCGCGGCGAGGTTGACGGCCCCCATCAAGGTCGGGGCCTCGGGTGCGTACCGCGTCAGGAGCACCTGGATGGTCGGGATCGCCATCATCGTCGAGGCACCGACTCCGAGCAGGCACGGCAGCAGGACGGCGAGGTTGTCGCCTCCGACCGCGATGATGGCCAAGAAGACCAGCGCTACGGCATAGCCCAGCACCAGGCCCCGATGCTCGTACTGATCGGCGAGGCGGCCACCCAGCCAGTTGCCCAGCGCCATCCCGATTCCGAAGACCGCCAGCGCGACGGGGATCCAGGACTCGTCGACCGCGACGGCGTCGGTGATGTACGGGCCGATGAAGGTGTAGACGGCGAAGATGCTCGAGATGCCCAGCGCGGCGATGGCCATCGTGGCCCAGACCATGGGCCGCCTCAGCGCACCGAGCTCCTGCCTGACGGATCCGCCGGCGAGCGCGCTGGTGCGTGGGACGAAGACCCAGATGGCGATCCCGGCCAGCAGGCCGACCACCGCCACGACGACGTACAGCGCCTGCCAGCCGACCTGTTGCCCGATGAAGGTGCCCAGGGGAGAGCCGAAGATCGTCGCGATCGTCAGACCAGCCATCACGGTGGCGAACGCCTTGCCGCTCTTGCCCGGGCCGTACGCGTACGCGGCCACCACCGCACCGGCGCCGAAGAACGCGCCCTGGACGGTGCCGGTGATGAAGCGGGCCACGATGAGGACGTCGAGCTCGGCGGCCGCGGCGGACAACAGGTTGCCGACGATGAAGAGCACGACCAGGCCGAGGAGGAGCGAGCGCCGGTTGAGCCGCGCCGCCACGATGGTGAGTACGGGCGATCCGATGACCACGCCGAGGGCGTAGGCGGTGATCGCGTTCGTCGCGGCCGGCACCGATGTGCCGAAGTCGGCTGCGAAGAGCTGGACGATGCCGTTGCTCCCGAACTCGCCGGTCCCGATGGCGAAGGTGCCGAGCGCCAGGGCGAACAGGATGAGCGCGTCACGCCGCTTCGGGGTCTGACCCGGATGTCGGTCCTCCGCGGCTCGGCATTGCGCGTTGTAGGCCTGCTCGTGCATCGTCTGTCCTCATCTACGCGGAGGTCCGGTCGATCGGGAACCTACGAAGTCCCACTGGACGGTCCGTGGAGAATTTGTGGAGCCGGCTCGTCCCAGACGGCTGCGGCGGCCTCGGTGTGGGCCTACGCTGGTGCCGAGGCCCGGGACATGTCGGGGTGTGGGCCAAGCTCCTGCGCCCTTAGGACTCACGATGGAAGACCCCTCGATCGCCGAGAGATCGGCTCCGCGGGGTTCCGTGCGCCTGCAGATCCTCGGTCCGCTGCGCGCCTACCGCGACGATGTCGAGCTGGAGACCGGCCCGCCGCAGCAGGGATACCTGCTGGCGCTGCTCCTGGCCAGGGCAGGCAGCCCGACGAGCATGTCGGAGCTCGTCGATCTCCTCTGGGAGGAGAACGTACCGATGTCGGCGGTCAACACCGTCCAGAAGTACGTCGGGACCATCCGCCGCATGCTCGAACCCGATCTTCCGGCGCGCGAAGCAGGCAGCTTCATCGTCCGTAGAGGTGGCGGGTACGCCTTCGTCGGACGGACCGCCAGGGTGGACCTGATCGAGTTCAGGACGCATGTCGACAGCGCCAGGACCCACCTCGCCTCGGGCCGTCGCGACGAGGCCGTGGACCAGTACGCCCAGGCGCTCGGTCTCTGGCATGGTCCGGCGGGCGACGGCCTGGGCCCGAGCGCGACCGTCTCGCCTCTGTTCGCCGGCATCAACGAGGAGTTCTTCGACGCCTGTGTCGCGGTGGGGGAGCTGGCCAACACTCCGCAGCTCTCGACGCGAGTCCTTCAGCCGCTGCGCCTGGCCGCATGGATGGCACCGCTGAACGAGCCCGTCCAGGCCAGCCTGATGACGGCTCTGGCCATCGCCGGCAAGCAGGCCGAGGCACTCTCCGTCTTCGAGACCGTCCGGGCCCGGCTGGCCGACGACCTCGGTGTGGCTCCCGGCGAGGCGCTGCAGGCCGCCCGAAAGCGCGTCGTGCAGCAGGCCCACGTCCGGAGCGACCAGCACAACGATCACGGTGGGAGCGCACCACTCGTCGGCCGCGGCGAGGAGCGCGCCCTGCTGGCTCGAACGCTCGATTCGGCGATGGCTGGGAACGCGGCTCTGATCATGGCCGAAGGCGAACCGGGAGCGGGCAAGACCTCTCTCTTCGCCGAGTTCACCCAGGAGGCGGAGCGCCGCGGTGCGCTCGCTGTGTGGGGACGATCCCTGGACCACGAGGGCACGCCGGCCCTCTGGCCCTGGACCCGCCTCATCTCCGACCTCTTGGCGAACCAGCCGGAGCCGGTCCGCGCAGGGCTGGCCAGCGGCGAGATCCGACGCCTTCTCGACCCGCGCCCGGACAACCTCCTCGGTGGTGCGGTGCTCCCCGACAGCGGTGCCCAGTTCCGCCTCTTCGAGCAGACCGTCGACCTCGTCCGGAGAGCCGCGGCCGAGCGCCCGGTCGTGCTGGTCATCGACGACCTGCAGTGGGCCGATGTCGCGTCGTTGCAGCTGTTCAGGCACGTGGCGACCCAGCAGCCGGACGGCGTCGTCCTCGCCGGCCTACTGCGTGATCGGGCTCCCGCCCCTGGCGATGGGCTCGGGGGAATGCTCGCGGCGGTCGGGCGGCTGCCCCACCACCAGCGCCTGCGGATCGGGCCGCTCCAGCCGACCGAGGTGGGCGAGCTCGTCCGGCGTGAGACCGGACGGGCACCGAGTCCGTACGTCGCGCGCTGCATCCAGGCGCGCACCGAGGGCAACCCGTTCTTCGTACGCGAGCTCGCCCGGCTCCTGGCCGACAGCGATCTCGATGCCGCGGCCGGTGAGGACGCCCTGGCGCGCACCGGCGTCCCGTCCACGGTGCGCGACATCGTGCGAGACCGTCTCGCCGGGCTCGACCCCGAGACGAGAAGGATCGTCGAGATCGCGGCGCTCGTCGGACGGGAGGTGGATCTTCGCCTGCTCGCTCGCGCGGCCGGCATCGGGATGTCGGCCTGCTCGGCGCTGCTCGCCACGGCCGACTCACAAGGCCTGCTGGAGCCCGCCGAGGACCGGCCGCTCTCGGTGCGGTTCGTGCACGACCTGGTTCGTGAGTCGGTGCACCAGACGACCTCGCGGCTGCTCTCGACCGGCCGGTTGCACCTGCAGATCGCCGATGCGTTGGAGGGGATTCACGGAGACGACGAGGCGGTCACCGAGCGACTCGCCCACCACCTGTGGCTGGCCGGGCCGTTCGCAGACCCGACCCGAACCACGACGGCCCTCGTCCGGGGTGGTCGACGAGCCGTTGCCCAGTCGGCCTTCGACGCGGCGGTGCCGCACCTCGAGGCCGCTGCCAGCATCGCGCACTCGGCCGGTCTGCTCGAGCTCGAGCTGTCGGCGCTGTCGCAGCTCGTGGCGGTCATCGGGATGCAGACCGGCTACATGGGAAGCGCCGATGCCACCTTCGACCTGCTCGAACGCGCCGAGCGGGCCGCCCGAGGACTCGGCCGGGAGCGGGAGGCGGCCGACTTCCTCTTCTCCCACTGGGCGGCTCACTCCCAGGCCATCCAGCTCGACCGCAGTGGTCAGCTGGCCCGCCGGCTCCTCGCCGACAGCGAACGATCCGAGGACCCGGTCGTGCAGGCGTACGGACGTCACGCCTGGGGGATCCATCAGTGGGACGTCGGAAACATCGGGTCGGCCTATCGGCACCTCAGCGAGTCGAACGCCGTCGTCGCCGAACGGGCGAACTCCCTCGATCAGGATCAGCTGCGGCACGACCTGCAGCTGCTGTCCCCGGCGATGCTGGCACTCAACACCGCGCTGCACGGCAAGGACGACGAAGCCCGCGGCATGTTCGGGCGGATCGAGAGCGACGCCGGAAACCACTCCTACGACGTCACGGTGTGGTCCGCGTTCACGGTCACGGCCGCTGCGCTGATGGCCGACCCGCAGTGGGCGCTCCGCGCTGCAGAGCGAGGCATCGCAGCGGATCCGGAGTACGCGTTCCGCTTCCTCGGCGCCTACCAACGGTTGGGGCGATGCTGGGCACACGCGATCACCGGGCGAGACGTCGATCGGTCTCTGGCCCAGGCCGAGGCGCTGATCGAGTCGAACCTGGCCGACCCGCCACGATCCGGCCTGACGACCTGGTTGGCCCTGCTGGGCGAGATGTATCTCGCGAACGGGCGGGTCCAGGAGGCCGCAGGTGCGCTCGGACGCGCTGACGCGTCCATCGAGGCTCACGGGCAGCGCTACGCGGCCGCCTTCGTCCAGCTGATGCACGCGAAGCTCAGGCGCGCGCTCGGGGACCCGCTGGATGCCGTGCACGAGGCCGCGGGACGTGCCCGGGCGACAGCGATCGCCCAGCAGGCGTACCTGTTCGTCCATCGCGCGGACGACTTCCTCGGGCTTGCTCGCAGCTCGTAGCGACCTCGAGATGGCCGAAGGCCCCGGGAGACCCGGGGCGTTCGGGGTGTTGCGGCGACCCCCTGGACTGCTCTGAGCTCACAGTTGCTGTGGGGCGCGAACGCTCTCGCGGGCCAGGCCGGCGACCGACGGTGCGGTGCGGGGCCAGGTCCAGGCATAGCGCGCGATGAACGCGAGCAGGATCAACTCCAGCCCGACGCCGAGGCCGTAGAAGTACAGCCAGGACTCGCCCAGCAGGTTGAACGCCGTGACGGGGACGTAGAGCGCGGCCACGACGAGGTTGGTGATGCGGGCCGTCGGGGCGGGCAGGGTCGTCGACAGCACGACCATGAGGATCGGGACGGCCATCAGGGTCAGGGCCGCGGTCGAGAAGGTCTGGGACAGGTCGAACTCGAAGACCTTGCCGGCGAGGATGTCGTCGACGACGCCGGGGGTGAAGAAGTTGAGGATGTCCACGTAGGCGTACAGGAACATCAAGCTCGTCCAGGCTGCGGCGAGCTTGACTCTCACCGAGATCGGCTGCTCGTCCAGCGTGGTGGTGGTCTGAGGTGTTCTCATCATGGGCTCCGTTGTGGTGGTGAGGATCGGTGAGTCCACGCTCGCCGACCCCGGCCGCGGGCACATCGGACCGGAGGCCGGAGTTCGCCTGGCCGATGGAACGGTCCTCCTCTCGTACTTTCGGCCGGTACGCAGCGGCTCACCGATCCCTAGGCTGGTGGCGTGATACCTGTCCGACGCTCCATCTGGCACGAGCCGCGGCCCGCTGACGCCCCACCCGTCGGCCGCCTCGACTGGCTGCTGGTGGGCATCTACGCGGCCGCCACCTTGGTCGAGGGCATCGTCCGGCCGGACGTGGCCTGGCGACCGCTGGTGACGGTGCTGGCCCTGGCCCTGGTGCCCGCCCTGCTCTGGCGGCGGGGCCGCCCGCTGGTGGCCGCCCTGATCGGGTGGGGTGTCGCCGGGCTGCTCTCGGTCCTCCAGCCGGCCGCGGACGCCGGCGACCTCGGCCTCTACTCCATGCTGGCCGTCCTGATCCTGCTCTACACCCTGGTGCGGTGGGGCTCGGGACGGGAGATCGTCGTGGGGACGGCGTTCGTGACGGTTGTCGTCGCGCTGGGCATGTACGCCTCTTCCGCGGGTGTGGCCGACCTCTTCGGCGGCATCGTCCTCCTGCTGCTGATCGTCGCCCTCGCGGCGGTGTTCCGCTACCGCGCGGACCTCTGGCGCCGCCAACAGCGCGAGATCCGAACCCAGGAGCGGGTCGCGTTGGCGCGGGAGCTGCACGACACCGTGGCCCACCACGTCTCGGCCATCGCGGTGCAGG
Organism: Nocardioides sp. NPDC101246; assembly: GCF_044767415.1. Taxonomy (NCBI): domain Bacteria; kingdom Bacillati; phylum Actinomycetota; class Actinomycetes; order Propionibacteriales; family Nocardioidaceae; genus Nocardioides; species Nocardioides sp. NPDC101246. The sequence goes on along the minus strand of NZ_JBIWNX010000011.1, from coordinate 65,335 downwards.
CGCAGGCCGGCGGCGTCGTCGCCGGCATCCAGCCGGAGAAGGCTGTCGAGGTCCTGGCCGCGATCGAGTCCGAGGCGTCGCGGACCCTGGCGGAGATGAGGTCCATGGTGCGGGTGCTGCGCGAGGATGAGGCCGCCGCCCTCTCTCCGCAGCTGGGGGTCGCGGACCTGCCTGCGCTCGCGCACGCCGACGCGACGCCCGTCGTCGAGGTCTCGCTGGAGGGATCCTTGACCCGGCTCGCGCGACCGGTGGACGCCGCGCTCTACCGGCTCGCCCAGGAGTCGCTGACCAACGCCGTACGCCACGCCCGGAGCGCGACCCGAGTCGTGATCGACGTACGCCGCGAGGGCGACGCCGTCAGGCTGCGCGTCTGCGACGACGGACGGACCGAGCCGGGGCCGGTTCCCGAGCAGGGGTTCGGCCTGCTGGGCATGACCGAGCGCGCCCAGCTCCTCGGCGGATCGCTCTCCGCGGGCCCGGGGCCCGAGGGTGGCTGGGTGGTCGAGGCCGTGCTGCCGGCCGAGGTGCGGGCATGAGCATCCGTGTCGTCGTGGCCGACGACCAGGACCTGGTCCGGGCCGGGCTGGTGATGATCCTCGGCGCGCAACCCGACCTCGAGGTCGTCGGGGAGGCGGCAGACGGGCTGGCAGCGCTCGACCTGGCGACCCGGCTGCGTCCCGATGTCCTCCTCGTCGACATCCGAATGCCCGGACTCGACGGCGTCGAGGTGACACGGCGCCTGGCCGGGCCGGAGGTGACGGACCCGATGGCGGTCGTCGTGATCACCACCTTCGACCTTGATGAGTACGTCCTCGGCGCCCTGCGCGCCGGTGCCCGCGGCTTCCTGCTCAAGGACGCCGGGCCTGAGCTCCTCGTCCAGGCCATCCACGCGGCGGCCGACGGGGACGCGCTGATCGCCCCCAACGTCACCCGCAGGTTGCTGGCGACCTTCGCCGGCCAGACGCCGGTGGCGCCGGTCCAGCCCATCGACCCGCTCACCGAGCGCGAGGAGGAGGTGCTCGCCCTAGTGGCACGGGGCCGGACCAACGCCGAGATCGCCACCGAGCTCTACGTCGGCCTGAGCACGGTCAAGACCCACGTCGCCTCGCTGATGACCAAGCTCGGCACCCGCAACCGCGTCGAGATCGCGATGTGGGCCTACGCCCACCAGCAACCACCGCGCCGCTGAAGCCGCCGCCGCGGCGCGAGCGGGCTCAGTTCAGGTGCTGCTGCCAGTCCTCGGGAACGCGATCTGCCGGTGCCGGCGAGGGCTGAGACTCCGGTCGACTGGTCGGGCCCGCCAGAACGACTCCGCGTACGGCCTCCTGGTTCTCGAAGTCCCAGAACCACTCCTCGCCGGGCTCATAGCTCTGCATGTAACGGTGGCCGGTCTCGCGGAAGTGGCGACTGGCGTGCTGTGCCGGCGAGCTGTCGCAGCAGCCCACATGCCCGCACTCGGCACATCTGCGCAGGTGCAACCACCACCCGTCCTCGCTCGCGAGGCACTCCGCACACCCCGCGCCGGACGGCCGAACAGTGGTATTGACTCCCTGGATGCCGGTCATGTCGACCAGATTACGCGTCACCACGGGCACAGGCGATGAGCCAGGATCTCACGCCGGATCCTGAACCGAGCCGCTGCGAAGAGCCGTGATCACTGCCTCGGCGACAGGGCGGGCGCTGCCCGGGTTCTGGCCGGTGATCAGCGACCCGTCCACCACGACGTACGGCTCGAACAGGTTGGCGGCCTTGGAGTAGGACGCTCCCTGGGCGATGAGCTCGTCCTCGAGCCTGAACGGAACGGCGTCAGCACGCTGGGCGGCTTCCTCCTCGGGCCACGAGAATCCGGTGACCTGCTTGCCTCGGATCATCGGCTCGCCGGTGCTCAGCCGGACGTCGATGATGCCGGCGGGGCCGTGGCAGACCGCCGCCACGATCTTGCCGGACTCGTAGAAGGCCGCGGTCAAGGCACCCAGCTCAGGGGACCGGAAGTCGAACATGACGCCGTGGCCACCGGTGAAGTAGATGGCGTCGTAGTCGTCGGCGGTCACCTCGGCGATCGGCAGCGTGTCCTTCAGCAGGTCCATGAAGGCCCGGTCGCGATAGCGCTCACCCGTACCGAGGTCTTCGAGCCAGTTCGAGGCGAGGCTCTCCGGGTCGAGCGGGACCGCTCCGCCCGTCGGGCTGGCGACGGTGAGGTCGTAACCCTGCTCGGCGGCGTAGTCGTAGAAGTGGGTGAACTCGCCGAGCCAGAGCCCTGTCCGATACCCGACCTTCTCGTACTCGGCTGCGTTGGTGACGATGACGAGAATCTTGTTGGTTGCCATGCGATCAATTGAAGCGACGGGGTTCCGCTCTCCCAACGTCGTTGCCCCACAAGGGTCGATTCTGATCGTTGTGGTCGGATCACGGCTGCATCTGGAGCACGATCGCCGCCGACGATCTCGGGGCCGGGGAGGGTGGCGACTGTGGTTCGGCCACAAGAACCGGGAACTACGATCGAGGCATGGAGGAACAGGCCCTGATCCGGGAGGTCGTCGACCGTGTGCGGGCGACGTTGGACGTCACTGTGGCGGCAGCGGTGGAGCTGACCTGGGCGGAGGTCGCGTCCTATGAGAAGAGTGACGATCCAGATCTGCCGGAGGACCTACGCCTCCATGTCGACGCCGTCTTTCGGGCAGTGCTGACCGCGATGGAGGAGGGCAGGCCCGCTGTTCCGACGGACTTCCCGATCACGGCCGTGCAGGCGGGGCGACGAGTCCAGCAGGGGATACCGCTCTCCGACTTTCTCAAGGCGTTCCGGATCAACCAGGTGCGGCTGTGGGAGAGCGTCATCGCCGCGGCGAGCGATCGCCAGAGCAGAGACGCCGCCCTCCACCTCGCCACCCGGGTGATGCAGGTGATCGAGGTCGGGAGCTCGGTCGCGGCCGATGCGTACCTTGCAGCGCAACAGCTTCAGCTGGTCGAGGGCGACAGACTGCGGAGAGACCTCGTCGAGGACATCGTCGCGGGACGAGTGATCCTCCCTGGACCCAAGGCCGATCTCGCGCGAGCTCAGGGGATCGAGCCGATGACGCCTGTCGTCATCGGCTCGGCTGTCGCGGTGAAGTCGGACCTCTCAGGTGCTCAGCTGCGTGACGCCCTCAGCACCGTACGTGGCGTGCTGAGCGGGGGACAGCGTGGTATCGCAGCCCTGCGGCAGGACGAGATCGTTGCCGTTGCTGTCGTGCCGGGCAGCGTCGATCGCCTGATCTCCGGTCTGGAGCGCGCCCAGCGGAGACTGGCGAAGGAGGGCATCGAGCTGTCGCTGGGAGTGAGCACAACCCACCATGGTCTTGCCGAGGCGCCGCGGGCCTATGCCGAGGCGATCGTCGCTCGTGAGGGCCTGCACGGCCTGTCCGGAACCCTTGCCCTGTCGCGGATGACCACCTTCGACTACCTGGTCACGCGCGAGGACCCGACCGCGCGGCGACTGATCCGGCCCGCCGTACGTCAGTTCGTCGAGGAGGACCAGGGCAACGGTGGCGCGCTGATCGCCACTCTCATCGAGTACGCACGCAGCGATCTCAACGCGAAAGAGGCTGCCGCGCGGCTCCACCTGCACGTCAACTCCGCCTACTACCGCCTCGACAAGATCGGCGAGCGGACCGGGTCCGACCTTCGTCGCTTCGCCGATCTCCAGGAGCTGTTGATCGCGATCGCCCTGTTGTCCGACGTGCCCCGTCGAACGCCGCGAGGAGGTTGACGACGGGGCTTCAACGAGCCGATCCGGGCCCAATTGTGGTTGCGCTCTGACCACGGCTGGCTACAGTCACGGTGGATCGGCTCGATGGCGAAGGAGCGTGGTGGTCGACCGCACTGCGTCCGACCTACAGGTCGGCCTTCTCGGGTCCTTCGAGGTCACCGTCGCCGGCCGACCGGTTCTGCTTCCCCGTGGTCGTGGCCGCGCGCTGCTCGCGGTGCTCGCGATGGATCCCGGTCTGCCGGTGACTGTCGAGACGCTCGCCCAGCGGGTCTGGGGTGCGCGGCCGCCGCAGCACGTGCGCGCCTCGGTCCACACGGTCGTACGCCGCCTGCGCAGCCGGCTGCCACCCGAGTCGATCGGGTTCAGCGCGGGCGGCTACGTGCTGAAGGCGACCGCAGAGCAGGTCGACGTGGCCAGGTTCCGTCGGTTGGCGGAGGCCGAACCCAGCGATCCCTCGTGTGCGGAGAAGCTGTGGTCCGCGATCCGGCTCTGGCGAGGCGTCGCCTTCACCGGCGTCGACTCCGAGGATCTCTACGCCGCCGAGGTACCGGCTCTGGCCGACCGCTACCTGTCCGCTCTGGAACGGGTGGCAGACCTGTCCTTGGTGGGACCTCGGTTTCCCGATCCGATCGAGGTCACCGAGCTGACTCAGCGGATCCGTGCCGCTCTCGAGCACCACCCACTGCGAGAGTCGCTCTGGGTCAGGCATCTGAGGTTGCTGGATCTGACCGGCCGCCGGGCGGAGGCACTGGCTGCGTACGAGGACGTACGCCGCTCGCTTGCCGACGAGCTCGGTGTCGGCCCGGGCGCGGAGCTGAGGGCGGTCTTCGCCGACCTGCTCGGCGATCCGGAGGACCTCGAGGACGCCGGTCGCCGCTCCGGGGCGGCGACCAGGCCGGTCCCGCCCTCGGCGCCCTCGACCTTCGTGGGCCGCACCGACGCGCTGGCGGGTATCGACGAGCTGATCGCCTCCGGAGAGCAGGCGCCGGTCGTCGTGGTCTCGGGCGCCGCCGGGGTCGGCAAGACCGCGTTGGTCCTGCATTGGGCGCATCTGCACTACGACAAGTTCCCCGACGGCGTCGTCTACGTCGACCTGCGTGGCTTCGATCCCAACCGTCGGCCGATGGCGCTCGGCGAGGCCCTGCGGCTGGTGCTGGCCGAGCTCGGCGTCGATGCCCAGCAGGTGCCCAGTGACGTGCACCGACAGCTCACGCTCTACCGCTCGACGATCGCCGAGCGGCGCCTGCTCGTGGTGCTCGACAACGCGCGTGATGCCGATCAGGTTCGACCGCTGCTTCCGCCACGTACTGCCGCGGCTCTGGTGACCAGTCGGGACCAGCTCTTCGGGGTGGTCTCCCGGGAGGGTGCCTCGACGGTGCGGCTGGGGCCGCTGAGCGGTGAGGAGGCTCGTGATCTGCTCAGGCGCCGGCTCGGCGCGCGCCGGGTCGGGGCCGAGGACGGTGCGGTCGCTGAGATCATCGAGACCTGCGACCGGTTGCCGATGGCACTGAGCCTGGTCGCTGCCAGAGCAGCCACCAACCCGGCCTTCCGGCTCTCCGACCTGGCCGACGAGCTGCGACCCGAGAGCGGCCGTCTGGACAATCTGAGCGGGCCGGATGAACACAGCAGCGTACGCGCGGCCATCCGCTCCTCCTATCTCGCGCTGGGGCCCGAGGATGCCCGTGTCTTCCGGTTGCTCGGCCTGCACCGGGTGGCGGAGATCTCGCTCGCGGCAACGGCCAGCCTCGCCGGCGTGACGCTGACCGAGGCGAGCTCGACCATGGCCCGGTTGGCGGCGGCCAGCCTGGTCGAGGAGCGTCGGCCGCAGCGCTATGTCCAGCACGACCTGGTCCGATTGCTCGCCGTGGACCTGCTCGGTGCCTCGGAGTCGCCGGAGGCGAAGCGACGCGCTGCGCTCGGGGTGCTCGGGCACTACCTGGCGACTGCTCGCGAGGCGGCGATGCTGATGGACCCGCAGCAGTACCCGATCTCGCTGCTGCCGATGGTCGACCAGGTGGTCCTGGACCGGGTCACCAGCTATGACGAGGCGCTGGCCTGGTTCACCGCGATGCACGAGAGCCTGCTGGAGGTCGCCTGGATCGCCCTGACGACGGGGTATCCGGAGTACGGCTGGCGGCTGGTGTGGTGCTTGGTCGACTATGCCGACCGACGAGCGGCGCTGTGGTGGCCGTGGGCGAATCTCGCCGAGCACGCGGTCGTCGTCCTGGCCGCTGCTGGCGACGATGCCGGGGTGGCTCAGTGTCACCGGCTCGCGGGTCAGGCTCTCGCGCGACTGGAGGAGTACGACCGCGCCCACGAGCACTTCGCTCTCGCCTCCGAGGGCTTCGAGCGGATCGGCGACGACGTCGGCCGTTCGTACGTGCTGCGCAACGACACCTGGACCTGTGCCCGAGAAGGCCGGTTCGCCGAGGCGGTGACCAGGATGGAGAAGCTTCTGGAGCTGTTCACCGGCACCGGCGACGAGGCCGGCCTGGGCCGCGCGATGAACTCCATGGGCTGGTATCTCGTTCACCTCGGCGACCTCGACCGGGCACTCGCCACCTGTCTGAAGGCGCTCGAGCATGCCCAGACCAGCGGCGACCGCCCGGGCGAGGCCGACACCTGGGACAGCCTCGCCCTGGCGTACCAGCGCCTGGGCAGGCTCGAGGACGCGCTCGCGGCGGCCGAGCGGGCAGCCGAACAGTACGAGGCCCTCGGCGACCACGCCAGCGCTGCCCGCAGCGGTCTTCAGGCAGGCGACCTGTCCGAGGACCTCGGCGACCGATCGCGCGCCCGCGCCGCATGGCAGCAGGCCCTGGTCGTCGTCGACAACGCCGACCCCGAGATCAGAGCCACCCTCACGCAGCGACTCGAGGGGGCCGGCGGATAAGACGACGCAACCCCCCCCTCGACGACGGTTTCCTTGTGGTCTGTCGGGCTCACACGACGCGTACGCGGGTCTTGACCTTGGTGAAGTCCCAAACCTCGGCCGCCATCGTGGAGCTGAGCCGGATGCAGCCGTCGGAGGTCTTCTCGTCGGTGCCGAGATACCAGTTCGGGTGGATCTGACGACCCGTCCGCATGCTCACCGGCACCCGGTGGAAGGCCACGCCGCAGGGCGCGAACCGGACGAAGTGGTAGAGCCACTGCGTGCCGCTGTAGTTCGTACGTGGGTTGCCGCGGGCCGGTCGGCCGCAGTAGGAACCGGTGGTGTACGACTGCTTGTCCAGCCACTCCGCGTCGATCATCCCGCCCTGCGCGCGGATGGACCCGTCGGCGCGCACCAGCCAGACCCAGTCCTGACGCTGGCTGATCACGATGCGGCGTCCGGTCCCCGTGCTCGCCGGCACCGGCCGTACGTCACACCGCTTCGCCGCCGACGACATCAGCCGTGTCCGCGTGGTGGTCGTGAAGCGACCGCTCGGGCTCAGGCGGTGGCGGGTCTGGAAGCGTACGACGGCCGTGCGGGTGTGGTCGTCCACGCGCCCGTCGACGCGGCCGACGTTGCAGCCGAGGCCGGCCAGCCGGGTCTCCCACCGTTTGATCGTCGTGGCGGTGGCGGCGTTGCCGGGGCTGACCACCACGACGGCGGCCGCCGCCAGCGCGGCAGCGGCGAGGAGGGGGATGACAAGGACGAGGGCGGAGCGGCGTGCCCGAGATGCGCCGGCCAGGGTCGCGAAGATTGGCACCGGGCGAGGCTACGCGACACTCGCGCTCCAGGCAGGCGCTGTTGCCTGGTTGTTGACCAGATGACGCGGACGCGGGTGGTGCGACCAGTGGTCCAGGCCCTGGGGTCACAGGACAATGGAAAACGGTGGCTGACACTGAAAGACGCCGAAAGACGTTCTCTCAGGTCAGCCACCGTTTCAGCAGACGCTGACAGGCGCTGGAAGTGCCGGATCAGATGTCGTAGTAGAGCTCGAACTCGTGCGGGTGGGGACGGACCTGGATCGGGAGGATCTCGTCGTTGGTCTTGTAGTCGATCCACGTCTCGATCAGGTCGGGGGTGAAGACGTCGCCCACGGTGAGGAAGTCGTGGTCGTTCTCCAGGGCCGACAGGACGGCGCCGAGGGAGGTCGGCACCTGGTTGATCTCGGCCATCTCGTCCGGCGGAAGCTCGTAGATGTCCTTGTCGATCGGAGCCGGCGGCTCGATCTTGTTCTGGATACCGTCGATGCCGGCCAGCAGCAGGGCCGAGAAGGCGAGGTACGGGTTCGAGGACGGGTCCGGGAACCGGGTCTCGACGCGCTTGGCCTTCGGGTTGGTGCCGGTGATCGGGATGCGGACCGCGGCGGAGCGGTTGCGCGAGGAGTAGACCAGCGAGATCGGAGCCTCGAAGCCCGGGACCAGACGGTGGTAGGAGTTCACGGTCGGGTTGGTGAACGCGAGCACCGAGGGGGCGTGCTTCAGGACACCGCCGATGTACCAGCGGGCCATGTCGGAGAGGCCGCCGTAGCCGGTCTCGTCGTAGAACAGCGGCTCGCCGGCGTTCCAGATCGACTGGTGGACGTGCATGCCCGAGCCGTTGTCGCCGAAGACGGGCTTCGGCATGAAGGTGACGGTCTTGCCGGCTTCCCAGGCGGTGTTCTTGACGATGTACTTGAACTTCATGACATCGTCGGCAGCCTTGAGCAGCGTGTCGAACTTGTAGTTGATCTCCGCCTGGCCGGCGGTGCCGACCTCGTGGTGGGCGCGCTCGACGAGCAGGCCGGAGGCCTCGAGGTTCTTGACCATCGTGTCGCGCAGGTCGGCGAAGTGGTCGGTGGGGGAAACCGGGAAGTAGCCGCCCTTGTAGCGCGTCTTGTAGCCCAGGTTGTTGGAGCCGTCGGGGTTCTTGTCGGCGCCCGAGTTCCACCAGGCCTCGACCGAGTCGATCTTGTAGAACGACTCGCCCTCGGAGCTGCTGTAGGCGACCTTGTCGAAGATGAAGAACTCGGCCTCGGGGGCGAAGAACGCGGTGTCGCCGATGCCGGTCGAGGCGAGGTACGCCAGCGCCTTGCGCGCGATGTTGCGCGGGTCGCGCGAGTAGGCCTCGCCGGTGATCGGGTCGTGCACGAAGTACATCAGCGCGAGGGTCTTCGCGGCGCGGAACGGGTCGATGTACGCAGTCGTGACGTCCGGGTAGAGCGCCATGTCGGACTCGTTGATCGTCTGGAAGCCACGGATCGACGAACCGTCGAAGGCCATCGGCTCCAGGTTGAACGACGAAACCGGCACCGTGAAGTGCTGCTGGATACCGGGCAGGTCGACGAAACGGATGTCGACGAACTCGACTCCCTCGTCAGAGATGAACTTCAAGAGTTCGTCGTCAGTGCTGAACATCAATCCTCCTTGGCTCCCCCGGGCGGGAAGAGCCAGATAGGTCTCTAGCGATCGAGGCCGGGCCTCATGGTCCGGCCGTGCCACCGCAAATTACGAAGGGACGGTTGCACAGGAGTGTCGCAAATGTTTCAGGCATGTAACAGGTTGTGTGATTTGCACGTCAACCATCCCGATCTCACGCCTCAAGACGTTGCCGCCTACGCTTACCGACGTGACCAGTTCCGCCAATCCTGCGACACCCACTCTGCCTTACGAGACCGCCAGTTGGGGGAGAAGGGTGCTGGCGCTCTTCATCGACTGGCTCGCATCGTCGCTGGTGGCGTCGATCTTCCTCGGCGTACGGGCCCTGCCGTTCGGGTCGCTCCTCGCCGGTGTCGACCCACGTCCGACCGACAACCTGTGGATCCTGGTCGTCTTCATCGTGCAGACGGCGGTCTTCACCACGCTCGGTGGCGGCTCCTTCGGCAAGCTCGTCACGCGACTGCGTACGGTGCGGGTGTCCCCGGGGGAGCCGGACGTACGCCCGCTCGATCCGCTGCGGAGCATCGCCCGTCAGATCCTGGTCGTCCTCGTCATTCCGCCGCTGATCTTCCGCCCCGACCGGCGCGGGCTGCACGATCTGGCTGCCGGCACCGCGACCGTCACGCTTCAGACCTATCGACACGTGTTTCGCCGGGTGGGTTGATAGGCGTCCGGAGGTAGGTTGGACCGGTCAGCCGCAGGCAGCGGCAAACACGAAGGGAAGCTCAATGACGCTCAACCGTACTCTCGGGCCACGTGGCCTCTGGCGCCGCGCTGCTGTCGCAGGCGTGCTGGCCGTATCGCTCTCGGGCCTGGTGGCCTGCGGCGGCGGTGGTGGGGCCGGCGGCGCCAGCGAGGGTGACAAGGTCTCGGCCGAGGAGATGACCGAGGTCATGAAGAAGGCCACCGACATCGACACCGCCCACTTCACCACGAAGATGGAGGCGAAGGCGTCGGGTCAGACGGTCTCGATGACCGGCGAGGGCGACATCCAGAAGGAGCCGCCGGCGCAGCACTCCACCATGAAGATGAGCGGTGGCTCGATGAACATGGATCTGGAGACGATCCTTGTCGACGAGAAGATCTACATCAAGGGCATGATGGGCGACTCGTGGGTGACCGCGAGCACCGACGATCTCGCCAAGATGGGCGGGACCAGCCTGGAGTCGATGAGCAACCCGCTCGCGTTCTTCGACGGTATGGAGGAGTCGATCGAGTCCTCCAAGTTCGAGGGCGAGGAGACGGTGGACGGCACCGAGACCAAGCACTACAGCTTCACCGTCGACTCCGCCGGGCTCGCCAAGAGCCTCGGTGCCGACAGCACCACGGGCATGCCCAAGACGATCGACCAGGACATCTGGGTCGACGGCGACGGCCTGCTCCGCAAGGCCGAGGTCGGTATGGGCGAGATGGGCACTGTCGAGATGGTGCTCTCCAAGCACGGCGAGGACGTGACCATCGAGGCGCCGCCGGCGGACCAGGTCACCGACATGCCGAGCATGGCCGGCTGAGAGCCAGTTTCGTACGCAGCAGGGCCGCTCCCCGAACGGGGACCGGCCCTGTGCCGTTCGTGGCACTGTGGTCGCATGACTCTCGACGCCGAAAGCACCCGTCAGATCGAGGCCAACCGAGCCAACTGGGACGCCCGGACACCCGTCCACGTCGCCAGCGCGTTCTACGGCATCGACGGGTCCCGGCCGGCCGAGTCGTGGTTCGCCGACTACGAGTGGAGCGATCTCGGTGACCTCGTCGGCCGCGAGGTCGTGCATCTGCAGTGTCATCTCGGCACCGAGACGGTGGCGTTCGCGCAGCGGGGTGCGGTGACGTACGGACTGGACATCTCGGCCGAGGCGGTGGCCGCGGCGCGCCGGATCGCCGCCGAGCGCGGGCTGGCCGTCGACTACCACGAGGCCGACGTCCACGACGCCGTCGAGGTCTTGGGCGCCGGCCGGTTCGACGTCGTCTACACCGGCAAGGGCGCGGTCTGCTACCTACCCGACATCGACCTGTGGGCGCGGGTCGTCCACGATCTGCTCAAGCCAGGCGGGTTCCTCTACCTGGCCGAGTTCCACCCGCTCCTCGACGCTCTGGGCGAGGTGCCGGAGCCGGGGCGCGAGGACTCCCTCGAGCTGCACCACGACTACCTCTCGGGTCGGGGCGCGATCGCGAAGGACTCGACCCACACCTACACCGACGGCCCGGCGCTGGACAGCGCCACGACGGCGTACGAATGGCGCCACGGGGTCGGCGAGGTCGTCACCGCGCTCGCGGGGGCAGGCCTGCGGATCGAGGTCGTCCGCGAGGACGAGCGGCTGCCGTGGCCCCGCTTCCCGTCGATGGTGGCGGGGGAGGACGGCTGGTTCAGGCTGCCCGAGCAGGCGCCCCGGATCCCGTTGCTCTACGCGATCCGGGCACGCCGGCTGTAACCGTCAGCGGCCGCGCAGGTTGCCGCGCATGCCCTTCATCGAGGTCGGGACGGGGCCCTTCGGGATCGGCATGGCGCCGCGGGTGGCGTCGACCGCCTTGAGGCGGTTGAGGATGTCGGTGATCTCGGGGCCGGAGACGTTTCGGCCGATCTTGGTGACGTGCTTGGTCAGCTGCGGCAGCGGCACCTCGTCCTCACCGTTGCCGGCGACGACGGTCGTGATCGGCACGTCGGACAGGACCCGGGCGTGGGTGCGCTTGGTGCTGGCCAGCAGGGAGCGGACCTTGCTCGGGCTGTTGCCCTCGCCCACGAGGACGACCCCCGGAGGACCGACCACGCGGTGCACGAGGGTCTGGCTGCGCGGCTCGACACCCACGGCCTGGGTGACGGTCCAGCCTCTGCGGAGCATGGTCAGGGCGGCGTACCCGCCACCGACCTGTCCCTCGAGCCGGGAGTACATCACCTTCTGCGCGCGCCGCGAGAAGACCACCATCGCGGCGAGAAGGCCGGCCAGGAGGGCGCCGACGATCGTGAAGATCCAGGAGAAGATGCCCTCACCGGGCAGGAACCAGAAGATCACGCCGGCGACCGCGGCGACGACCACGAAGATCGAGCCGAGGATGAGGCCGATCTTGGGGTCTGACTGCTTGGTGAGCTTGTAGGTCTCCACCATCTGCTGGCGGCGACTCATGCTGCTCGGGTCGGTCTGGGACATCTTCCTCTTTCAGTTCTCGTACGCAGGGACTCAGGCCACGGAGGAGGCGTCTCGCGCCTCGATCGCCTGACGGTACAGCCGACCGGCGCGGTAGGACGAACGAACGAGCGGTCCGGACATGACTCCGGAGAAGCCGATCTCCTCGGCCTCGGCCTGGAGCTCGATGAACTCCTCGGGCTTGACCCAGCGCTCGACGGGGTGGTGACGCACGCTCGGGCGCAGGTACTGCGTGATCGTGATCAGCTCGCAGCCCGCCGCGTGCAGGTCGCGCAGCGCCTCGGAGACCTCTTCACGGGTCTCGCCCATGCCGAGGATCAGGTTGGACTTGGTGACCAGGCCGAAGTCGCGGGCCTGGGTGATCACGTCGAGGCTGCGCTCGTAGCGGAACGCCGGGCGGATCCGCTTGAAGATCCGCGGGACGGTCTCGACGTTGTGGGCGAGCACCTCGGGGCGGGACTCGAAGACCTCCTGGAGGAGCTCCGGGATGCCGTTGAAGTCGGGGATGAGGTTCTCGACGCCGGTCTCGGGGTTGAGCTCGTGGATCTGCTTGACCGTCTCGGCGTAGAGCCAGGCGCCGCCGTCGGCGAGGTCGTCACGGGCGACGCCGGTGATCGTGGCGTACTTCAGGCCCATGGTCTGCACGGACTCGGCCACACGGCGCGGCTCGTCGCGGTCGAGGTCGGTCGGCTTGCCGGTGTCGATCTGGCAGAAGTCGCAGCGCCGGGTGCACTGGTCCCCGCCGATGAGGAAGGTGGCCTCGCGGTCCTCCCAGCACTCGAAGATGTTGGGGCAGCCGGCCTCCTGGCACACCGTGTGCAGGCCCTCGGACTTCACCAGCGCGGTGAGCTCCTTGTATTCCGGCCCCATCTTCGCTTTGGTCTTGATCCACTCCGGTTTGCGTTCGATCGGAGTCTGCGCGTTGCGGACCTCGAGACGGAGGAGCTTGCGACCTTCTGGGGCAGGAGCTTGAGTCACCCCACAAGCCTACGCCGCGTGGGGGCGGAACCTCGAAGCCAGGTTGTTACTGGTCGGTCACACACTCGGGGTGAGCAGCGGGACCCGCGGGGTCTTGGCCGGGTCGGGCTTGGGGGCCAGGCTCTCGCCCTGGTCGTAGTCGCGCCAGGAGAGCATCTCGGCGACCTGTTCGTGGAGGACGGGCATCGCCTCGGCGTTGCCGATCTGCCGCCCCGCCTCGATCGAGAGCGTCGTCACCCCGGCGTCGGAGATCCCGCACGGCACGAACCGCTCGTACCAGCCCAGGTCGACGTCGCAGTTGAGGGCGATGCCGTGCATGGTCACGTGCTGGCTGACCCGCAGCCCGATCGCACCCACCTTGCGCTCCAGGCGGCGTACGCCGTCGGGGGTCTCGCCAGCGGGCAGCCACACGCCGCTGCGGCCCGGGACGCGGTAGGCGGTGACGCCGAACGCGGCACAGGTGCGGATCATCGCCTGCTCCAGGCGGCGGACGAAGTCGACGACCTTGACCTTCTCCGGCAGCCGCACGATCGGGTAGGCGACGATCTGGCCGGGGCCGTGGAAGGTCACCTCACCGCCGCGGTCGACGTCGATCACCGGCGCGCCGCCGGGATCCGCGGGCCGGTCCTCCGGCTTCGTACGCTTCCCCGCGGTGTAGGTCGGCGGGTGCTCGAGCAGCAGCACGGTGTCGGGCTCTTCGCGGTCCACCACGCGCTGGTGGATCTGCTTCTGCAGCTCCCAGGCGTCCAGGTAGTCGATCGTCCCGACCTCAACGAAGCGCAGCTCAGTCACACCCGCGATCGTACGCCGGGGCGGATAACGGTTTGGCGACAACCCCGCGAGGGTAAAGAGACTGTGCGCAGAATGCGCGTGCTTCGACTGGCCGCGCTCGGGAGCGATCGGTCATCGGATCAGTCTTGAAAGGCACACAGACGTGCGTACCACCCAGAACCGGCGCCGCCTCGCGGCGGCCGCCCTCGCCCTGACCGCGACCTTCACCGTTGCGGCCTGCGGCGGGACCGGCAGCGACGCGAACGACGCAGCCCCCGCAGCCGACGCCGCACCTTCGATCGAGCCCGGCACGACGCTGTCGGCGTCCGAGGCCACGAAGGTCGTGAAAGCGGCCGCCGAGTCCATGTCGACGGTCCACGTCGACATGGAGATCAACGCCGTCGAGGACGGCGAGAAGATCGCCGGGACCGGCGAAGGCGACTTCCAGCAGGACCCGATGGCCTTCCACGTGAAGGGCGAGATCCGCGGTGCCGACGAACCGAGCGCGGTCGAGTTCGTCATCCTCGACGAGACCACGTACGCCAGCATGGACGGCGAGTGGGTGATGGGCGGATTCGCCAGCGTGATGTCCGCGATGATGCCGGCGCCCAACCTCTTCCTGGACTCCGTCACCCGTGCGATCTCGGCCGACACCACGACGTACGTCGGGCAGGAGGCGATCGACGATGTCGACACCGCCCACTACACGTTCGCCGCGGGCGAGTCGGACTTCGGTGCGGAGGGCTCGACGGTCGATGTCAACGTCGACTCCGAGGGTCGGCTCGTGCGGATGAGGATGAACGGCGGCGACGCCGGGGAGATCGTCTTCGACCTGTCCGCTCACGGCGAGCCGGTGACCATCGCGAAGCCGAGCGGCAAGATCACCGACATGTCCGACATGGAGATGTAGCCAGACCTGATGAGATGACGAGCGGCGCGGCCCCGTGGGGACCGCGCCGCTCGTTGCGTACAGGCTCAGATCTCGAACTGAGCGGCCTCGAGGCGCTTCTTGACGTCCTGGAGGAAGCGGCCGGCGTCGGCGCCGTCGACCAGGCGGTGGTCGTAGGTCAGCGCGACGTTGACCATGTAGCGCACCGCGATCGTCTCGCCGAGGTCCGGGTCGTCGATGACGACCGGACGCTTCACGACAGCACCCGGGCCGAGGATGGCGACCTGGGGCTGGTTGATGATCGGGGTGTCGAAGAGCGCACCGAACGAACCCAGGTTGGTGATCGTGAAGGTGCCGCCGGAGAGCTCGTCCGGGGTGATCTTGTTGTTGCGCGTGCGGTCGGCCACGTCGGCGATCTTCTTCGCGATGCCGGCGATCGAGAGGTCGCCCGCGTCCTTGACGACGGGGGTGAGCAGACCCTTCTCGGTGTCGACGGCGAAGGCGATGTTCTCGCGGTCGTAGTAGGTGACCGTGCCGGCCTCGATGTCGATCCCGGCGTTGAGCTTCGGGTGCACCTTGAGCGCGTCGATCGCGGCCTTGGCGAAGAACGGCAGGTACGTCAGCTTGACGCCCTCACGCTGCAGGAACCCGGCCTTGTTGGCCTCACGGAGGCGGGCGATGTTGGTGACATCGACCTCCATGACCTGGGTCAGCTGCGCCGCGGTGTGCAGCGACTCGGTCATCCGCTCGGCGATCACCTTGCGCAGACGCGAGATCTTCTCGGTGGTGCCACGCAGCGGCGACGGGGCCGCGGGGGCGGCGGCAGCGGCCGGAGCGGACGAGGCCGCCGGAGCTGCGGCTGCCGGGGCAGCGGCCGGAGCCGACTTCGCGGCGGCGGCCTGGAGGATGTCCTCCTTGCGGATGCGGCCGCCGACGCCCGAACCCTCGACGGTGTCGAGGTCGACGTTGTGCTGCGCCGCGAGCTTGCGTACGAGCGGGGTCACGTAGCCGCCGGGCTGGATGGCCGGGGAACCGTCGGTGGACGGCGCGGCGTGAGCCGGGGTAGCAGGAGCGGCAGCGGCAGGAGCCGGAGCAGCGGGCGCGGCCGGAGCAGCAGGAGCCGGAGCAGCAGGAGCGGCGGCGGCCGGAGCGGGCTCGGGCTCGGGAGTGGGCTCGGGAGTGGGCTCCGGGGCCGGGGCGGCGGGCGCGGGCTCGGCGGCCGGGGCGGCACCGGCGTCACCGACGAGCGCGAGCACGGCGCCGACCTCGACGGTCTCGTCCTCGGCGACCTTGATCTCGAGCAGGGTGCCGGCGACCGGCGAGGGGATCTCGGTGTCGACCTTGTCGGTGGAGACCTCGAGCAGCGCGTCGTCGACGGCGACGGTGTCGCCGACCTGCTTGAGCCAGCGGGTGACGGTGCCCTCGGTGACCGACTCGCCCAGCGCGGGGAGAGCGACCTCGGTGGCGTTGCCACCGGCAGCGGGCGCCGCAGCGGCGGGCGCGGCGGGAGCCTCGGGCTCGGCCGGAGCGGCAGGAGCGGCCGGGGCCTCGGGCTCGGCAGCCGGAGCGGCAGCCTCGGGCTCGGCCGCGGGCGCGGCGGGCTCCGCCGGAGCGGCTTCGGCGCCGGCCTCGTCGGCAGCGCCGATGACGGCGAGCAGGCCACCGACCTCGACGGTGTCGTCCTCGGCAGCCTTGATCTCGAGCACGGTGCCCGCGACCGGCGAGGGGATCTCGGTGTCGACCTTGTCGGTGGAGACCTCCAGCAGGGCCTCGTCGACCGCAACCGTGTCGCCGACCTGCTTGAGCCAGCGGGTGACGGTGCCCTCGGTGACGGACTCGCCGAGTGCCGGGAGAGTTACTTCGGTGGCCATGAGTTCCTTCGTTCTACGTCTGTTCGTTGCTCTACTTGTATGTCCGGACACGCGCGCCGCCACACCGAGCTCGAGGGCTCGACGAGGAGACTCTGTGAGAAGAGAGGCGCATCGGTCTGGGCCGACACCTGCCCGACGCACTCATGATGCCGCCGGAGGGGCGGCCAAGGGCGTCGATCACGTGGCCCATCTTGTCACTACCCTCGCAGCGCTGTGTCAACCGGACCACTACTGATCGGTAGCCATCTCGCGTACGTAGTCCACCAGTGTTGCCACCGCCACACCCGTGCCTCCGGGAGTGAGGTGGCCCGAGGCGCCCCCACTGTTGAAGGAGGGTCCGGCGATGTCGAGATGGGCCCAGGGGAGACCGCCGGTGAACTCGCGCAGGAAGGCGGCCGCGTACAGCCCACCGCCCCAGCGGATCCAGTCGTGCTGGTTGAGGTCGGCCACCTTGGAGGAACGGATTCGCTCGTCCATCCATTCCGGGATGGGCATCGGCCACATCTGCTCGCCTGCGACGTCGGCGGCGGCGAGGACGCGGTCGACGACCTCCTCGGAGCCGAGCACGCCGCTGACCCGGTCACCCAGCGCCATCACCATGTGACCGGTGAGCGTGGCGACGTCGATGATCAGGTCCGGCGAGACCTCGGTGGCCCGCACCAGGGCGTCGGCGAGGACCATCCGCCCCTCGGCGTCCATATTGGAGACCTCGACGGTCGTGCCGCCGTAGTGGGTGACCACGTCGCCGGGCCGGTAGGACGAGCCGGAGACCATGTTCTCCGCCATCGGTACGAACGCGGAGACCTTCACCGGCAGCCCGAGGCGGGCGATCGCGAAGGTCGCCTGGGCCACCGCGGCCGCCCCGGCCATGTCCGACTTCATCGTGGACATCGAGCTGCCCGGCTTGATCGTGAGGCCGCCGGAGTCGAAGGTGATGCCCTTGCCGACCAGCGCGATGTGGCCGCGCGCGTCCTCGGGGGAGTAGGTGAGCTCGACCAGGCGCGGCGCGGCCGCCGAGCCCATGCCCACCGCGAGGATGCCGCCGCAGCCGAGCTCGGCGAGCTGCTCCTCGTCGTAGACGGTCGCCTCGACGCCCTCGACCAGCCCGGCCACGTGCGCGATGGCGTCGGCGAACGCCGGGGGAGTCAGGTCGGCCGGCGGGACGTTGACCCACTCGCGGGTGCCGGCGACCGCCTGGGCGAGGATCTGCGCCTCCTCGAAGGCGGTGACCGCGTCGGTACGCCGCGCGATCGTGCTCAGGATCGCGACATCGCTCGGTCCGTTGCCCTCGGACTTGGCCGCGCCTGACTTATAGGCGGTGTAGGTGTAGCCGCCGAGGAGATAGCCCTCGGTGACGGCCCGCACCAGATCGGGGGTGTCGGCCGGCAGGGAGACGGCGACGGAGGTGGCGTTGGGCACCGAGCGGGCGGCGGCGCCCGCGGCGCGGCGTACGGCATCGGTCGAGTACGTCCCGTCCGCACCCAGCTTGCCGAGCCCGACCAGCACGAGGAGCTGGGCGCCGATCTCGTCCCCGGCGGGCAGACGGGTGACCTCGCCGGCCTTGCCGCTGACGCCGAGCGTGGCGAGCATCCCCCGCCACCGGCGCCCGTAGGCGGCCTTGACGTCCTCTGCGCAGGAGGGCACCTCGACATCCTTCGCGCCCTGGCCGATGCCGACGACGACCGCCTCGGCACGGGTCTTGGCGGGGGAGGCGGTACGCAGCGTGTAGGTGATGTCAGGCAGGGTCACGCCGTGCAGTCTAGGTGTGGCGCGCCCGGAGGGGGCGCGGACCGGGGAGTGTCGGCCTGGTGCGATAAGTTCGCGGTATGGCTGAAGAGACCTCCATGGGGGGCGGGTCGGAGCTGCTCCAGTCCCCTCTGCACGAAAACCACGTCGGGCTCGGCGCGAAGTTCGGTGAGTTCGGCGGCTGGTCGATGCCGCTGGAGTACTCCGGAGTCGTCAAGGAGCACACGGCGGTCCGTGAGGCGGTCGGCGTCTTCGATGTCAGCCACCTGGGCAAGGTCATGATCAGCGGGCCGGGTGCGGCCGACTTCGTCAACGCGTCCTTCACCAACGACCTCCACCGGATCAAGCCCGGCAAGGCCCAGTACACGCTGTGCTGCGACGAGGAGTCCGGCGGCATCGTCGACGACCTGATCGCCTACTACCGCGATGACGAGCACGTCCTGATCGTTCCCAACGCCGCCAACACCCCCGAGGTCGTACGCCGGCTCCAGGAGGCCGCGCCCGAGGAGATCAACCTCGTCGACCACCACCGCGACTACGCGGTGCTCGCCGTCCAGGGGCCGAAGTCGGACGAGCTGCTCGAGGCGGTCGGGCTGCCGGCCGGTCACGAGTACATGTCCTTCGTGGAGGCGGCCGCTCCCGACGTACTCGGTGACGAGATCGGCGTCGTCGTGTGCCGCTCCGGCTACTCCGGTGAGCGCGGCTACGAGCTGATCGTCGCCAACGAGGCCGCCGGCGCGCTCTGGGACGCGCTGCTGTCCCGGGGCGAGGAGCTGGGCGCGGTCCCGTGCGGCCTCGGCGCCCGCGACACGTTGCGTACGGAGATGGGCTACCCGCTCCACGGCCAGGACATCGCGCTCGACGTCACCCCCAACGAGGCCGGCCTCGGCTGGGCCGTCGGCTGGAAGAAGGACGCCTTCTGGGGTCGCGACAAGCTGGTCGCGGAGAAGGAGGCCGGCCCGAAGCGCGCCCTGCGCGGCATCGTTGCCGTCGGCCGCGGCATCCCGCGCCCACACATGACCGCCTCCCTGACCGCCGACGTGCCGGTCGGCGAGGTCACCTCCGGCACCTTCTCGCCCACGCTGAAGAAGGGTGTCGGCCTCGTGCTCGTCTCCACGACGGTCAACCCCGAGGCCGAGATCGGGATCGACGTACGCGGCCGCCGCGAGATCTTCCAGCTCACCAAGCCGCCGTTCGTCGCCTCGCACGTGCGGGAGGGCTGATGAGCATCCCTGACGTTCCTTCGGTGTTCAAGCAGCCCACCGCCGCCGACCGGCCGTGGTGGTGGCAGCTCGTCGACGCCTCGGGTGCCGAGGTGTCGGTCGACGGCGACCTCGCCGGCCAGCGCTTCGCCAACCAGAGCGACGCCGAGTCGTGGGTGGGCGAGGTCTGGCAGGACCTGCTGGACGCGGGCGTGGCCGCGGTGGTGCTCTTCGAGCACGACCGGCAGGTCTACGGCCCGATGAAGCTCACCGCCTGAGGGGTGGGCATGACCAGCTTCGAGTTCCGCCAGGTCGACGTCTTCACCGCCGAGCCGCTGCTGGGCAACCCGGTCGCGGTCGTCCACGGGGCCGACGGCCTCACCGACGAGCAGATGGCCGCCTTCGCGCGGTGGACGAACCTGTCCGAGACCACGTTTCTGCTGGCGCCGACGGACCCGGCGGCGGACTACCGGCTGCGGATCTTCACGGTCAGCGGTGAGCTGCCGTTCGCGGGGCACCCGACACTCGGCTCGGCGCACGCCTGGCTGGAGGCGGGCGGGACGCCCCAGGGCGCGAGTCTGGTGCAGGAGTGCGGCGTCGGTCTGGTCGAGCTGCGCCGCGAGGAGCGGATCGCCTTCGCGGCACCCGCGCTGATCCGTGGCGGCGAGGTCGACGAGGAGACCCTGGTCGCGATCGCGAGGGGCCTGCGGATCGGGCGCGACGACATCCAGGACGCGCAGTGGTGCGACAACGGCCCGGGCTGGGTCGGGGTGATGCTCGCCGACGCGGAGGCCGTGCTGGCCGTCACCCCGGACCACGCCGCGCTGGGGGATCACAAGGTCGGCCTGGTCGGCCGCTACCCCGAGGGCAGCGAGTGCGCGGTCGAGGTCCGGGCGTTCTTCCCGGCCGACGGCGTCGCCTTCGAGGACCCGGTCACGGGGTCGCTCAACGCCGCGCTGGGGCAGTGGCTGGCGGGGTCGCGGCTCCCGGAGGCGTACGTCGCATCGCAGGGGACCGTCATGAGACGGCGTGGCCGGGTGCACATCAACAGGGCCGGCGACCAGGTGTGGGTGGGCGGAGACACACTGACCACCATCCATGGCACGGTCGAGCTCTGACCTAGGCTGGGGTCGTGCAGTCCTACCTCGATCTGTTGACCCGCATCCTCGACGAGGGCGTGGAGAAGTCCGACCGCACCGGGACGGGCACGCTCAGCGTCTTCGGGCACCAGACCCGCTACGACCTGGCCGAGGGCTTCCCGCTGCTGACCACGAAGAAGGTCCACACCCGGTCGGTCTTCGGTGAGCTGCTCTGGTTCCTGCGCGGCGACACCAACGTGCGCTGGCTCCAGGAGCGCGGCATCACGATCTGGGACGAGTGGGCCGACGAGAACGGCGACCTGGGGCCGGTCTACGGCTACCAGTGGCGCTCCTGGCCGACTCCGGACGGTCGTCACGTCGACCAGATCGCCCGGATCATCGACCAGATCAAGCAGGACCCCGACAGCCGCCGCCACGTCATCAGCGCCTGGAACCCGGCCGACATCGACGACATGGCGCTGCCGCCGTGCCACACGCTGTGCCAGTTCTACGTCGCCGACGGCAAGCTGAGCCTGCAGCTCTACCAGCGCTCCGCCGACGTGTTCCTGGGGGTGCCGTTCAACATCGCCTCCTACGCCCTGCTCACCCATATGGTCGCCCATACCACCGGCCTCGAGCCGGGTGAGTTCGTGCACACCCTCGGCGACGCCCACCTCTACAGCAACCATCTCGAGCAGGCCCGCCTCCAGCTCACCCGCGAGCCGAGGCCGCTGCCGAGGCTTAGGCTCAACCCGGAGGTCAAGGACATCGACGCCTTCGAGCTCGAGGACATCACGGTGGAGGGCTACGACCCGCACCCCGTCATCAAGGCTCCCATTGCCGTCTGAGACCGGTCCACGGCGCATCGTCATGGTCGCCGCCGTGGCCGACAACGGAGTCATCGGCAACGGTCCCGACATCCCCTGGAAGATCCCCGGCGAGCAGGCCGAGTTCAAGGCGATCACGATGGGCCACACGCTCGTCATGGGCCGCACCACCTTCGAGTCCATCGGCCGTCCCCTCCCCGGCCGCACGACCGTGGTCCTCACCACCGACAAGTACTGGTCGTACGACGGGGTCCTCGTCGCCCACGACATCGACTCCGCCCTCGCCATCGCCGCGGCGGAGCAGGGCGACACGGTCGTCGCCGGGGGAGCACAGGTCTACGAGGCCGCCCTCCCGTACGCCACCGAGCAGGTCATCACCCGCGTCCATCTGACTCCGGAGGGCGACGTTCTCTACCCCGGCTTCGACGAGGCGGAGTGGGTCGAGACGGCGCGTGAGCCGCATGAGGCGTACGACCGGGTGTTCCTCCGTCGCGTCGAGACCTCAGCCCCCTCCACCGCCTCTACCTGATCGACGACAGGACAGGGATCCCGCCCGCTATGACTGAGGATCCGAGCTTGTGAACGATTCACAAGCTCGGATCCTCAGTCATAGCGCCGGATCGTTCTCCTGCCGCGAGTGAGAGCGGGCGACGCTGCCGTCAGATTGTCGGTGCTCGTACGTATGTTCGGTATGTGTGGATCACTACGACCGAAGCCGTGCTCCGGCTCGCCGACGTGCACGTGTTGGGCGAAGCCCAGGCGAAGCGGGTGCTGCGCGCAGGGCTGGCCGGCCCGCGCCACCGGGTCGGGTCGGCGTACTTCTATGAGAACGAACGCTTCGAGGAACTCCTTGCGCGGCCGAGGTGCAGTGACGAGACGCTCGATCGATGGCGGCCGTTCATCGCTCGGGGCCTGGGCGGTCTTCACCGCTGACCTGGTCGGGCTCGACAGGGCAGATCTTCGGCTGGAGCCGCCGGGGGACTGGTCGGCCGATTTCGTCGGCACCTGGCTTCCGATCGAGAACGGGCCGACCTGGACGATCTGGGGAGCGCCCGTCACGACATCGCCGCGAGCCGATCCGCTGAGCGTCGACTACCAGGCGCAGGTCGCCGCCGATCGCGAGCGCCGCGAGCTGAGCTCTACGGCCCGCCTCCGCTCCCGAACGCGCGAGTAGGTCTCGACCCCTCTAAGGTAAACCGCATGGAGCTGCGCATCTTCACCGAGCCCCAGCAGGGGGCGTCCTACGCCGACATCCTCGCTGTCGCCCAGAAGGCCGAGGAGCTGGGGTTCGGGGCGTTCTTCCGCTCCGACCACTACCTGAAGATGGGTTCGGTCGACGGGCTGCCCGGACCCAGCGACGCGTGGACGACGCTCGCCGGCCTGGCCCGCGACACGAGCACGATCCGGCTCGGCACGCTGGTCACCTCGGCGACCTTCCGCCTCCCGGGGGTGCTGGCGATCCAGGCCGCCAACGTCGACGACATGTCCGAGGGCCGGGTCGAGCTCGGCCTGGGGGCGGGTTGGTTCGAGCAGGAGCACGAGGCGTACGGGATCCCGTTCCCGGCTCTGGGAGAGCGGTTCGACCGGCTGGAGGAGCAGCTCGAGATCATCACCGGGCTGTGGGCGACCGAGCCGGGGGAGACCTTCGACTTCAACGGGAAGCACTACACGATCAAGGAGAGCCCGGGCCTGCCGAAGCCCGTCCAGACCCGTGGCCACGCCGGCTCGATCCCGGTGATCGTGGGCGGCGGCGGCAAGAAGCGTACGCCGACGCTGGCCGCCACCTTCGCCGACGAGTTCAACGCCGCGTTCGTCTCCGTCGAGGAGTCCCAGGCGCTGTTCGAGAACGTCGAGCGCTTCGTCGAGGCGGCGGGCCGGGACGACTCGATCATCTACTCCGCGGCCCAGGTGCTCTGCGTCGGCCGCGACGAGGACGAGATCGCCGCCCGTGCCCGGGCGATCGGACGCGAGCCCGCCGAGCTTCGTGAGAACGGCCTGGCCGGGACCCCGGGCGAGGTGGTCGCCAAGATCAAGCGGTTCGAGGACGTCGGCGCGTCCCGGATCTACCTCCAGGTGCTGGACCTGAGCGATCTCGACCATCTCGCACTCGTAGCCGACGAGGTCATGCCGCGCGTCTGACGATAGTCTGTACGCCATGACTGATGCTCCCTTCGGCACCGTGCTCTCCGCACTCGTCACGATGTTCAACGACGACGGCTCGGTCGACCTGGAGCAGACCCAGAAAGTCGCCAAGCACCTGGTCGATCACGGCCACGACGGCATCGTCGTCTCCGGCACCACCGGCGAATCGCCGACCACCACCCCCGCCGAGGACGGCGAGATCCTGGCCGCGGTCAAGGACGCCGTCGGCGACCGCGCCAAGATCGTGGCCGGCATCGGCACCAACGACACCCGCACCACCGTCGAGCTCGCCAAGCAGGCGGCGTCGATCGGCGCCGACGGCCTGCTGCTGGTGACGCCCTACTACAACAAGCCGGGCGAGCGCGGCATCCGCGAGCACTTCCGCACCGTCGTCGGAGCCACCGACACCCCGGTCATCCTCTACGACGTCCCCGGCCGCACCGGCTCCCCGATCACCCTCGACACCTACCGCGAGGCGATCACCTGGGACACCGTCGTGGCGGTCAAGGAGGCGGCCGGCGACTTCCCGCGCGGCACCCGCCTGCTCGACCTCGGCTACTCGATCTACTCCGGTGACGACGCGCTCACCCTCGCCTGGCTGGCGCACGGCGCCGTCGGCGTGATCAGCGTCGCCGCCCACGTGCTCGGCGACCAGACGCGGACGATGATCGACGCCTTCGCGGCGAGCGACATCGAGACCGCCCGCAAGACTTATGCGCGGATGCTCCCCGCGATCGACGCCATCATGGGCGTCCCGAACTACGGAGCCACCACTGCCAAGGCCGCTCTCGAGCTGACCGGCGTGATCGACAACCGCAACGTACGAGGGCCCCTGGTGGCGCTCGAGGCGGACGAGGTCGAGGCGCTGCGAGCCGGGCTGGAGGCCTCTGGCCTTCTTTAGAAGGAACGCCTTTGTCTCACCCACACCCGGAGCTGACCGAACCCGGCAAGCTCCCCAAGGGCGGCCTGCGGGTCACCCCTCTCGGCGGCCTCGGCGAGGTCGGCCGCAACATGACCGTCTTCGAGTACGACGGCCGGTTGCTGATCGTTGACTGCGGCGTGCTCTTCCCCGAGGAGCAGCAGCCCGGCGTCGACCTGATCCTGCCCGACTTCGGCCCGATCCGTGACCGGCTCGGCGACATCGAGGCGCTGGTCCTGACCCACGGTCACGAGGACCACATCGGGGCGACCCCCTACCTGCTCCGTGAGCGGCAGAACATCCCGCTGGTCGGCTCCGAGCTGACCCTGGCCCTGCTCGGCTCGAAGCTGCGCGAGCACCGCCTGCGCGAGACCGTCCAGCACAAGGTACGCGAGGGCGACACGATCTCCTTCGGGCCCTTCGAGCTCGAGTTCGTCGCCGTCAACCACTCCATCCCGGACGCGCTCGCGGTCGCGATCCGCACCGGCGCCGGGCTCGTGCTGCACACCGGCGACTTCAAGATGGACCAGCTGCCGCTGGACGGCCGGATCACCGACCTGCGCGCGTTCGCCCGGCTCGGCGAGGAGGGTGTGGACCTGTTCCTCACCGACTCCACCAACGCCGAGGTCCCCGGCTTCACGACCGCGGAGAAGAAGATCGCGCCCGCGATCGAGCAGGTCTTCCGCGAGTCCGACCAGCGCATCATCGTGGCCTGCTTCGCCTCCCACGTGCACCGCGTCCAGCAGGTGCTCGACAGCGCGGTCGCGCACGGCCGCAAGGTGGCGTACGTCGGTCGCTCGATGGTCCGCAACATGCAGATCGCCTCCGACCTGGGCTACCTGCACGTGCCCGAGGACGTGATCGTCGACGCCAAGGAGCTCGCCGAGCTGCCGCCGGAGCGCGTCGTCATGGTCTCGACCGGCTCGCAGGGCGAGCCGATGTCGGCGCTGTCGCGGATCGCCAACGGCACCCACAACTTCGTGCACATCGAGCCGGGCGACACCGTCCTGCTCGCGAGCAGCCTGATCCCCGGCAACGAGAACTCGGTCTACCGGGTGATCAACGGCCTGGCCCGCCTCGGCGCCAACGTCGTCCACAAGGGCAACGCCCTGGTGCACGTCTCCGGTCACGCCAGCGCCGGTGAGCTGCTCTACTGCTACAACATCGTCCGCCCGCGCAACGTGATGCCCGTCCACGGCGAGGTGCGCCACCTGCTCGCCAACGGCGACCTGGCCCGCCAGACCGGCGTGGAGAGCGTCGTCTACGCCGAGGACGGCGTGGTCGTCGACCTCATCGACGGCAAGGCCGAGATCGCGGGCAAGGTCGAGTGCGGCTACGTCTTCGTCGACGGCACCACCGTCGGCGACGTCACCGAGTCTGAGCTCAAGGACCGCCGCATCCTGTCCGAGGAGGGCTTCGTCTCGATCATCGTCGTGGTCGACTCGGTCAAGGGCACCGTCGCCAGCGGCCCCGAGATCCACGCCCGCGGCCATGTCTGGCCGGACAACGCCTTCGAGCCGATCAAGCAGCCGATCGTCAAGGCGGTCAACCGCGCTATCTCGGAAGGTGCGACCGACACCTACCAGCTGCAGCAGGCCATCCGGCGTACGTTCGGCCGCTGGGTCTCCAGCACCCACCGTCGCCGGCCGATGATCGTCCCCGTGGTGATCGAGGCCTAGAGGGCCAACAGCACGCCAGCCGTGATCAGCGCCTGGCCGACGTGGTAGGTCACCATGATCTGCACGTTGGTCAGGCGGGGCGGCGCGTTGCCGTGCTCGGCGAGGTTGAGCCCGATCAAGGTGTCGCTGACGACGAAGATCAGCGCACCCAGCGCGATCCACACGCTTCCGGTCAACCAGCCGAGCACGAGCATGGTGGCGATCACCAGGGAGTACGCAGCCAGGGCCACCGCCATCGGCGCACCGCCCATCTCCTGCGCGCCGCGGAGCACCCGGCGCATCGGGATCGCCAGCACGACCGCGACCGCGATCCCGGCCCAGGACCACCAGGGGGTCTCCAGGCCGAGGGCGAGGAAGGTCGCGGCGTAGGCCAGGTGGCCGATGAAGAACAACCCCACGCCGCCGAGGAATCGTCGCGCCGAGGACCCGATCATCGAGATGTCGCCGAGCATCCCGAAGAAGAGCGCGAAGACCAGCCACCATGCGGCCGGCTCACCGTCGCTGACCAGTCCCACCAGCACCATCAGCCCCACCATCACCAGCGGCTTGGTGACGTAGTGGATCCGCCGCCAGCCGAACCACACACAGGTCCAGTCCGCCACGGCATCGGCGGCGGTGAGAACGGCAACGAGGACTGCGAGGCTCTGCATGGCGGCAAACTACACCGATGCAACACACCCCCATGGGGTCCCGGAGCCAAGCCGCTCGGTCAAATACCCTGCTTATATGGCGACCCGTACGTCTTCCCCGCCGGGTTCGCGGAGCTCGACCACCAATAAGAGCACCCGTCCCCGGAGTACGACCACGACAAAGCGAGCAACGGCCACGAGCCGGGCCCGCTCAAAGGCAGCGCCGAACAAAGGCCAGAACAAGCGCCGTCCCGCCGCAAAGTCGGCCAACCGGAAGACGACGAACCGTACGCCACCTCGCGCCGTACGCAACGGGCCCAGCCCGATCGCGGTCCTCTTCGACGCCATCTTCTCCACCATCGCGAGCCTATGGCTGGCGATCGCCGGGGGAGTGGCGGCCATCTTCCGTGTGGGCGGCCAGGCCGCCAGCGACCTCGAGCCGGAGCACCGGCGAGACGGCGCCGGCCTGTTCCTGATCGGTCTCTCCGTCCTCGTCGCCGCCGGCGTCTGGTTCCAGCTCGGCGGGCAGTTCTTCGACGTCGTACGCATCGCCGTGGCCGGCGTCGTGGGCAAGGTCGGCTGGCTGGTGCCGGTCGGGCTCGTCGTCGGCGGAATCCGGCTGATGCGCGACCCGGTCAACGCCGCCCCGGTCGGCCGGCTCGCGATCGGCTGGTCCGCGTTCCTGATGGCCACGCTCGGCATCATCCAGATCGCCAACGGCAACCCGCAGCCCACCTCGGGCGACAGCACCGAGCTGCAGTGGGCCGGCGGTGCGATCGGCTACGTCGTGGCCAGCCTGCTGCTCGACGTCATGCGCTCGACGGCCGTGGTCGTCGTACTCCTGTCCCTTCTCGTCGTCTTCGGGATCCTGGTGATCACCGGGACCCCGCTCTACCAGGTGCCGAGTCGTCTGGTGGAGCTGCGCGACCGGGCGCTCGGCCTGACGCCGCCCGAGGAGATGAGCGAGAGCGGCACCAACATCCGGCGGGTGCGCCGGGGCGGCAGGCTCTTCGCCGACGACGACACCTTCGACCCGGAGGGCTTCGAGCCCTACGAGACGCCGCTCCTCGAGGAGGAGAAGCCGAAGAAGAAGCGCAAGAAGGACGGGCTCGACATCGCGCTCGCCCTCGACGAGGACTCCGACGCCGACACCCAGCCCGACGAGGCCGTGCCCAGCGACGCGGCGGGCCTCATGCCCGCGGTCACCGACACCGCACCGAAGGCTGGCAAGCGGCGCGACCTCGAGCCGCCGCCGCACGCCGAGCTGCCCCAGCGCGTGGAGCAGCTGATGCTCGCCGGCGACGTCGCCTACACGTTGCCGGGCAGCGACCTGCTCAAGCCGGGATCGCCGCACAAGGCTCGTTCCAAGGCCTCCGACGACATCGTCAACCGGCTCCAGGCGGTGCTGGAGGAGTTCAACATCGACGCCGCGGTCACCGGCTACACCCGTGGCCCGACGGTGACGCGCTACATCGTCGAGCTCGGATCGGGTGTGAAGGTCGAGAAGATCACCGGCATCCAGAAGAACATCGCCTACGCGGTGGCCTCCGCGGACGTACGCATCCTCAGCCCGATCCCCGGCAAGTCCGCGGTCGGCGTGGAGATCCCCAACAGCGACAAGGAGATCGTCACCCTCGGCGACGTGCTGCGCTCCAACGCGGCGCGCGGCGACCACCACCCGATGATCACCGGTGTCGGCAAGGACGTCGAGGGCGGCTTCGTGGTCGCCAACCTCGCCAAGATGCCCCACCTGCTGGTCGCGGGTGCGACCGGCTCGGGTAAGTCGTCGTTCATCAACTCCATGATCACCTCGGTGCTGATGCGGGCCACGCCCGACGAGGTGCGGATGATCATGGTCGACCCCAAGCGGGTCGAGCTCAACGCCTACGAGGGCGTGCCGCACCTGATCACGCCGATCATCACCAACCCGAAGAAGGCCGCCGAGGCGCTGGCCTGGGTCGTACGCGAGATGGACATGCGCTACGACGACCTCGCCAACTTCGGCTTCCGTCACGTCGACGACTTCAACAAGGCCGTACGCGCCGGGAAGGTGCAGCTCCCGCCCGACTCCGAGCGGGTCCTGTCGCCCTACCCCTACCTGCTGGTCATCGTCGACGAGCTCGCCGACCTGATGATGGTCGCCCCGCGCGACGTCGAGGACGCGGTCGTACGCATCACCCAGCTCGCCCGTGCCGCCGGCATCCACCTGGTGCTGGCCACGCAGCGGCCCTCGGTCGACGTGGTCACCGGTCTGATCAAGGCCAACGTGCCCTCGCGGCTCGCCTTCGCGACCTCGTCGCTGGCCGACTCGCGCGTCATCCTCGACCAGCCCGGTGCGGAGAAGCTGGTCGGCCAGGGTGACGGGCTGTTCCTGCCGATGGGCTCCTCCAAGCCGATCCGTGTGCAGGGCTCGTGGGTCTCCGAGAGCGAGATCAACGCGGTCGTGAAGTCGGTGAAGGGACAGCTCGAGCCGTCCTACCGTGAGGACGTGACCGCGCCGGCGGAGTCGAAGCGGGTGCTCGACGACGACATCGGCGACGACATGGATCTGGTGATCCAGGCGATCGAGCTGATCGTCTCGACCCAGTTCGGGTCGACCTCGATGCTGCAGCGCAAGCTCCGCGTCGGGTTCGCCAAGGCTGGCCGGCTGATGGATATCCTCGAGTCGCGCGGGGTGGTCGGTCCCTCCGAGGGCTCCAAGGCACGCGACGTACTCGTCAAGCCGGACGAGATCGACGGCGTCATCGCAACGATCCAGGGGGAGATGTGAGCGAGAATTCACCGGCGGTCGAGACCGTCGACCCTGCCGAGGCTGTCGAGACTGTCGACGCCGTCGAGACTCGTGATGTCGATGTCGTCGAGGTACGCCGCAACGGCCGCCTCGCGCTGGTGGTGGCGCTCGCGTCGCTGCTGGTCGGCATCGCCTTCGTGACACGCGGCGGCATCGAGGGCTACCTGGTCGGCCTGATCCTGCTCGTCGTCGCGGCGGTGCAGGGCTGGACGGCCTGGGACTCCCGGATGCCGCTGCTGCTCGTCGACGAGCAGGGCGTACGCCTCCGCTTCGGCCAGACCTGGCAGGGCATCCCGTGGTCCAAGATCGAGTCCGTCGAGCACACCCCTCGCCCGGACGGGATCGAGCGGTTCTGGAAGGACGGTCGCATCGGCGTGCTGCTGCACGACGAGGACGAGGTGCTCGAGGAGCTCTCGCCGACCGCCCGGCGCCAGGCGATGCTGACCGAGCGCCTCTACGGCCTGCCGTTCTCGCTCCCGCTCGGCCTCTCCACCCGCGTCCTGGGCGCCGGTGACGACGTCACCGAGGCCATCGCGATCGTCGCCGCCGACGGCGTCGAGGTCGTCGAGATCGACCCCGGGCTCGACGCGGAGGACGCGGAGACGGACCTCGACGAGGACGCCTCCGAGAGCGCTGTCGAGGACGCTGATGACGACATCGACGAGGACGTCGACGGCGTCGTCGGTGCTGCCGCGGACGACGGTGACACCGCGATCCGCCCGCCCCTCTCCGAGCAGGCCGGAGACACCAACCCCCGGATGCTCCGGGTCTTGGACGAGCCTGATATCAATGCCGCAGACGTGGCGGACGAGGCGGAGCAGGACCAGGTGGACCGGGACACGGAGACGACCGGAGCGCGGTCGAACGAGGGCGCAGCCGCGGGCAGCGCGGAGCCGGACGAGACGGCGCCGGCGACCGACCCCGAGCCCGGGGTGAATCGCGTGAGCGAGGCGAAGGCGGAGCCGGTCGCACCGCTGCGCGAGCCGTCGACGGCGGTCCGGGTGGACGTACGTTATGTGCCCGAGGAGCCGCAGGAGACCATCGCCGTCCACGGCGCCAACGCGCTCCAGCTGGATCTGGCGCAGGCCGCGTTCGCCGACGTGGACGTCGAGGAAGCCGATCTCGACGAGGAGACCCAGGTCTCCGCGATCGAGCCTGCCGTCGAGGACTCCGAGCCCGAGGGCGTACGTCCGGTCGCGGTGCCCGACGAGGGCGTCAAGGCGCTCTCGATCGACGATGTCGACGACCAGGAGACCGAGGTCGTGCCGGCCAAGGTCCCGGAGATCGGCGCCGAGATCGCCGCGGCCCGCCGCCGGCTCGCCCTGGACATGGACGGCCTGGCCGAGTGGACGCGGATCCGTCCGCACGTCATCGAGGCGATCGAGGTCGACGACTTCGGCCCCTGCGGCGGCGACTTCTACGCCCGCGGCCACCTGCGTACGCTGGCGCGTGTCCTCGGCATCGAGGTCGCGCCGCTGCTGCGCACCTATGACGAGAAGTACGCCTCCGGCCCGGTCAGTCCGCGTGCCGTCTTCGAGGCCGAGCTCGCCCACAGTGCGGCGATCCGCCCCGTCCGGCGGATGCGTGGCGGCCCGTCCTGGTCGGTCCTGGTCGCCGCGGTGATGGCGGTGATCCTGGTCTGGTCGGTCGCGCGCCTGGTCATCGACGGCACCCAGCACGAGCCCGAGGCCGGAGCGATCCAGCTCGACGGCTCTGCCGGCACCGACAGCCCCTACGGCAAGTCGTCGCCCGTCGCGGTGACCGTCTCCGCCGCCGGTGGCGGTGCCCACGTGGTCGTCCGCGACTCGCGCGGCAAGGTGGTCTTCAGCGGCGACCTCGCCTTCGGAGAGTCCAAGGTGCTCCAGGTCACCCCACCCCTGCGCGTACAGACCTCCGACGGGTCCCTCAAGGTCGCGATCGGCGACGGCAAGGCCAAGGCCCTCGGCAAGACCGGCGAAGCCGCTCAGCGCACCTACACCGCCAACTAGCACCACCTGCGTCAGACGATGCCGAGTCGGGGGGGGGGGGGGGGGCCCCCCCCCCCCGGGCGGGGGGGGGGGGGGGGCGCGCCCCGCGGGGGGGGGGGGGGGGGGGGGGGGGGGGGCGGCGCGGGCCCCCGGGCACCGGCAACCC